>DASVAJ010000098.1:0-51271 GCA_036376415.1 Terriglobales bacterium | reverse complement strand
CACGAACGCTGTCACGTTCTCCACGCTCACCTTCAGTTCGTCGGCGATAAAAGCGCGGAAGCGGGCGGAGTCGAGCACGCCGGCCATGCCAATCACGCGCTCGCGGGGGAATCCGCTGATCTTGTACGCGGCCTGGGCCATCGCGTCGAGTGGGTTCGAGACGATGATCAGAATGGCGTTGGGCGAATTCTTGACGACCTCACCCACCACAGCCTTCATGATGTTGTAGTTGGTGTTGAGCAAGTCGTCGCGGCTCATGCCCGGCTTGCGCGGAATGCCGGCGGTGATGACCACGATATCGGAGTTGGCGGTATCGGCGTAGTCGTTGGTGCCGATGACGCGCGAGTCGCGCTTCTCAATGGGCATGGCTTCGAGCAGATCGAGGCCCTTGCCTTGCGGCACGCCTTCAATGATGTCGATGAGGACGACGTCGGCGAGTTCCTTGGAAGCGATCCAGTGAGCCGCCGTTGCCCCCACGTTTCCAGAACCTACAATGCTGATTTTCTTGCGCATGAGTTCCTCGAATTTAGTAATTGAGTAATTTGGGAATCGGGTAATTAGAAAACACATGCGGCGAGCGTAAGTCCGTTCGGGGTTTAAATCCCCGAATTACCCGATCACCCACGCAGCGAATCACGTGATTACACCGCGCTGAGCACTCCCGCCCCCATGTTCTCGATAATGCAATCGGCGAACTTGCTGGTGCTGACCTTGGTTGCGCCTTCCATCAGCCGATGAAAGTCGTAGGTGACGGTCTTGCGCTCGATGGAGCGCTCCAGCCCGCTTTCAATCAGGTCCGCCGCCTCGTTCCATCCCAGGAATCTGAACATCATCACACCGGAAAGAACCACCGAGCCGGGATTGATCACGTCCTTGTCGGCGTACTTGGGCGCGGTGCCGTGGGTAGCTTCAAAGACGGCATAACCGTCCCCGATATTCGCACCCGGCGCAATGCCCAGCCCGCCCACCTGCGCCGCACAGGCATCGCTGATGTAATCTCCGTTGAGGTTGGGGGTCGCGAGGACGCTGTATTCGTCGGCGCGGGTGACCACCTGCTGGAAAATGGAGTCGGCGATGCGGTCATTGATCATGAGCTTCTTCTTCCAGGCGCCATGGCCGTGGGTGGAGTAAATGGCGGCAAGCACGCTGCGCACTTCCGCGGCGACGGACTTGCGGAATTCCGGCGGCGCGAATTCCAGGCCGGGCTCCACCAGCGCGGCGTTTTCTTCGTCGGAAAGCTTCGGGTCCTTGTCCTTGTTATCCAGAATCCAGCTTTCGCGCTCGGTGACCACCTTGTCGCGAAATTCTTCCTTGGCAAGCTCGTATCCCCACTTGCGGAACGCGCCTTCGGTGAATTTCTGGATGTTGCCCTTGTGCACCAGCGTGACCGTCTTGAGGCCGTTGTCGAGGGCGTGCTGGATGGCCATGCGCACCAGGCGCTGGGTGGCGAACACGGAGATGGGCTTGATACCGACTCCCGAATCCGTGCGCACTTGCTTTTTGCCGCCCTTCAGCATCTCTTTATTGAGGAATTCGATCAGCCTGGCGGCTTCCGCAGTTCCCTGCTCCCACTCGATTCCGGCGTACACGTCTTCGGTGTTCTCGCGGAAGATGACCACATTCATGCGGTCGGGATGCTTCACCGGAGAAGGCGTTCCTTTGTAGTACTTCACCGGGCGGACGCAGGCGTAAAGGTCGAGAACCTGGCGCAAGGTGACGTTCAGGGAACGGATGCCGCCGCCCACCGGCGTAGTCAGCGGGCCCTTGATGGCGACGCGGAACTCGCGAATGGCTTCGATGGATTCCTGCGGCAGCCAGTCGTTGAATTTCGCTTTGGCTTTTTCCCCGGCGAAGATCTCGAACCAGGCCACGCGCCGCTGTCCTTTATAAGCCTTCTCCACCGCGGCGTCGAAAACCCGCACCGACGCCTTCCAGATATCGCGGCCGGTGCCGTCGCCTTCGATGAAGGGAATGATGGGATGGGATGGCACCTGCATGCGAGCTTGCTGGTAGGTGATGCGCGCGCCGTCCTTGGGTACGGGCACGCCATTGTATGAGTCCGGCATTAAGCGACCTCCACGGGGTTGGGGAAACCTGAAATTATAAAGCACCTGGCAGTTGGCACTTGGCGGCGGGCCAGGTTGCCGGCGCAGTTCTGCTAACCTCCCAGCAGATCGGGGCGGCTGCAAAGATCCGTTCTGAAGGGATCCGCCGCAATCCCGCGGAATATGCGTCCGTACTTAGCAGGCCGTGACCGGCTGGGTAAAATCGACGGGTGCGAGCCAGCTTCCAGGCCGTTGCGCTGTTCCTGATGCTGACCCTGAGCGCGGCCGCGCAGGAGCCGGCGGTGGCTGTTCCGGCGGCACCGGTTGCCGTGCATCGCTTCTGGGATGGGAAGAACGTGCTCCTGTTTTCCGGCATCGCCGTGTTTCGCGGACTGGATTATGCCTCCACGCGAAATTTTCAGGCGCGCGGGCGGGAGGAGATTTTGCTGCCCGATGACGTGGTCAACAACTCCGCCGCGTTCGCAGGTTTGGAGGCGGCGGGGGCGGCGGCCTCGGTGGGCATCTCGTACATTTTTCATCGAACCGGGCATCACAAACTGGAGCGTTGGGTGTCGATTGGGCACATTGGGGTGACCGGGTTTGGGGTGGCGAGGAACTATTCGCTGGAGTCGAAGCATCGGTAAAAAGCACGGGCGCTTGCGGAGAATGGAAGCGAAGTACCGGCTGAAGAGAATTTTGTGACGAGATCCGATTGGTTCCCGCCGGTGTACGCAGGCGCTGCAACCGATAGTAACTTCCAACAACTTACTCAAGGCCAGAGGCGCCGCTCTTCTACCACTCTGGTTTTTTCCGCCATCTCGTAAAGACTGTGCCGTCGCAGCTTTCTTTGCGCCATTACAATCGCGCAAGCCGCGCAACCCAAGCAGGCAGAAGGCTTTTTTCTCTCGGCCGCGAGAGTGGTGATCCCAAGCACACGACCGCGACGCCATTTTGAAACTCGCGTTCCAAACCAGAGAGCCATGTCCAGAAGTTTAAGCGCATTTCTGGTCTCGTCCACCGCCTGAGCACTTACACTCCGAATTGTTAAACGCTTCCGCCCGGCAGTAGATCGGTGGTGCAGTTAGAAAGCATCGTTTATGTCACGACTAACTGTCAGCTTCACTCTGTTGTGCTTCTTCGTGGCGCCCTCGTTGTGCATGGCAGCGGATGCCAGCAATGATCTGGCTGTCAGCGCGACCGTGATCACCAGTTGCCGGGTGAACTCGGGGGCGCTCAACTTCAACACCTACGACCCAGTCAATCTGCACGCCAGTACGCCGCTGCAGCGCAGCGGCATCCTTCGCGTGACCTGCACCAACGGCGGCAGCGCGCTGGCGAAACTCAGCCAGGGCAATAATCCGACTGGCGGATCGACGGATGCCTCCCCCGTACGCAGGATGGAAGGCGACCCTGGATTTTACCTGACTTACGAGCTTTACCAGGATGCCAGTCACAGCACCGCTTGGGGGAATACCAACGGCACCGGCAAAGCGCTGACCGGGAGCGGCACGCAAAATAACGTGACCGTTTACGGCCTCGTCTTGCCAGGCCAAAGTGTTCCGGAGGGAACTTACAGCGACACCATCACCATTACTGTGAGCTTCTGAAGGTGTGCACCTGACTCAACAAACCAAAAGGAGAAATGAAATGAAGCTACGTACGCTTGCAATGTTAGTGGCTGGAGTTGTTCTGCTCTCCATGTCTGCCTTTGCTGCGGATGTCACAGCTAACCTGAGTGTGAGTGCCAACGTTGTGAACGCCTGCACGGTAGACGCGGGCAGCATGAGCTTTGGCGCCTATGATCCGCTTTCGGCCTCCAACCTTGACCAGACGGGCTCGTTCGACGTGCAATGCACGAACGGCGGCTCGGCACACATCAAACTGGATCAGGGCCTGAACGGCACCGGGACGCTTGATGCGCCAGTTCGACGAATGGTAAATGGGGGCAGCAATTACCTTACCTATCAGTTGTTCAGCGACATCGACCGGCAGATTGCTTGGGAAGGCCAAACTGGAGTCAGCTACACCGGCACCGGCGACAGCGCAACGCAAACCGTGTACGGCCGCATTCCTTCGGGACAAAATGCAGTGGCCGGCAATTTTGCCGACACCGTTGTAATCACCGTGACTTATTAAACCTGCAGGGGCGAACTCCTGTTCGCCCCTTTCCTTGCCTGGTGAGACATGTCAAAGAAATTAATTGATCGTGGCTGGCCCCTCATTCTGCTGCTCTGCATTGCTGTTCGGAGTGACGGCGCGTCGCTGACCGTGGCGCCGGTGCGACTCGAACTCTCGGCCGCGCGGCCCTACACGGTTCTTCGTGTCACCAACAATGCCTCCGAGTCGGTGACGCTCCATGCCCGCGCCTTCCGCTGGAGCTTCGACGCCAAAGATGACGTGCTGACCGCGACCGACGAAGTGATTCTCAATCCCCCGATGGCGACCATGCGCCCCAAGGCCGTGCAGATCATCCGCATTGGCCTGCGTTCGCGGATGGAGAGCTCTGTCGAAGAAACCTACCGCATCATCGTGGAGGAGGTTCCGACGTCCAAGGCCAAGGTGGAAGGCACGCAGATCAGCACGATTCTCAAGATGAGCATTCCGGTGTTCGTCACACCCCGCAAAGCGGTTGCTCCCCGGCTCGAATGGACCGCGCACCGCGATGCCAACGGCGCGGTAATAATTTCTGGCGCCAATCATGGCGAGGCCCATGTGCAGATCAAGCGCTTTGCGGTGTCGCACCTCAGCAATCGCGAGAAGACACAAAAGATCGAAGAAGTCGTCTATTTGCTGCCTTCCCAGCGGCGGGAATGGACGCTGAAGAATCCTGAATTCAGTGCGGCGGAAAAACTTGTGGTAGAGGCACTGACCGATGCGAAAAATACCTCAGAAACCTCAACGGTGGACATCAACTGAAGTGGGCTGGCTCCGCAAGCTGCCCAAACTGCTGGCCGCGCTGGCCCTGGGTGCTTTCGCGAGCGGACAGGTTCCCCGCCCGGGCCCGCCGGATCAGGTTCCCGCACCCCTGCAAGCGGCCCTCGTGGCGACAGAACCGGCGGCTGAGTCCGACACCGAAGCATCCCCGCAGGCGACGCGCTCGGGCACCGGCCGCGAGCGCGATGCCGCGTCATCCCCAACCCTGCTGTACGTCTCGGTCACGGTCAACGGCAATGCGGTTGCCGAGTTCATGCAAGTTGTGCGAACCCCCGGCGGCCGCTTCCTGGTGCCGCCGCAATGCCTCACGGCGGCGCGCGTCAACGTCCCTTCGGCGAGTGCCTTGAACTTTGCCGGAAGCGTGTTTTTTCCCCTCGATGGCATTCCAGGCGTCCGCTACGCGTTCGATGAAGGCCAGCAGGCGCTCAACATCAAGGTCCCGGCCCAGGAGTTTCAGCTTTCCCGCATCGATATGCAGCACCACCATACTTATCCGCCCAGCCGTCCTTCGCCGGGATTCGTTCTCAATCACGACCTGGAAGTACTGGGCTTCGAGGGCAGAGTGCAGGCGACCGGCGCCTTTGAGGCGGTGGCGTTTGGATTCGGCGGCGTGCTGACCAACTCGGTGCTGGCGCGGGATCTCACTTCCGCGCGCAGCGTGCGCCGGCTGAACACGCAGTTCATGCGCGAACTCCCGGACCGCATGCGCGTATTAACCGTGGGCGATGCGCTGAGTTCGGGCGGCGGGTGGACCCGCCAACTGCACTTCGGCGGCGTGCAGTGGGCGAGCAACTTTGCCATCCAGCCTTCCTTCGTGCCCTTCGCGTTGCCGGGAATACAGGGACAGGCAGCAGAACCTTCCACCCTGGACCTGTATGTCAACAGCGTCCGCGCCGTCAGCCGGCCGGTCAATGCGGGGCCGTTCACCATCGACAACATTCCCATCATCACTTCGCAGGGAAACATCCAGATGGTGCTCACGGACGCGCTCGGCCGGCAGCAGGTCGTGACCACCTCTTATATTTCGACGCCGCAACTGCTGCGCCAAGGGGTGCACGATTTCAGCTACCAGGCCGGGCTGCTGCGCTGGGGCATTGGCACCGAGGATGACAGCTACCGGCGCGCCTTCGCCGCCGGCACCCATCGCTTCGGGATTAACGATCGCTTCACCATCGGTGGCGAAGGCGAAGTCGCGGGTATCAGCCAAGCAGGCGGAGTCGACGCCTACTGGGGACTGCTGCCGGTGGGGACCTTGTCGGCCGGGGCGGCCGCCAGCCACAGCGACCGCGGAATCGGCAAACTGGTTCACGTCGAGCTGTCGAACCGGCGCCCGCGGTTTGGATTCGGCGCGGGGGCGCAGTTCGCCACCAAGTCGTTTCAACAGTTGGGGCTGAACGATGTGGGAACGCCCCGGCTACAGCTGCAGGCGCAGGCTTTGTATTCATTTCACCGCACCACCAGCCTGGGCCTGGCATATGTTGCGCAGGAGTATTACCGAAACCCGCTGGTATCCACGACATCGTTTCGCACGGTCAGCGGCTCTCTCAACGTGCGCCTGGGCCGCATCGGGTATCTCTCCTGGACTACGAACTATGCTCCGAAAGCCACCCGGCATGTGTCCAGCTTTATCACCTTCGCCATCCCGCTGGGCCTGCGGCGAAGCGCGATGCTGAGTTCCAGCTACGACGGCGAGCACGCGGCGGGAACGGCTGCGATCTCGCAATCCCTGCCGATTGGCGACGGCATAGGTTACCGCGCCCGTTACAATTCCGACCGCTCTTCCGTGGAGAGTGGATTCGATGCCCAGAACCGCTGGGGCACGTACACGATCGAAGCCGGACGCGACAATTCCGGCACCAGTTATCGCCTCGCCGAACGCAGTGGTTTTGCTTATGTGGAGAACCGCTTCCTGCCAACCCGCTGGCTGAACGACAGCTTCGCGGTCGTGGAGTTGCCCGAGAACAAGGGCGTGAGCGTCTACGCAAACAACCAGTACGTGACCAAGACCAATGGACGAGGCCTGGCCGTCGTTCCCATGGTGCCCTACGACGCGAACGCTGTCCGCCTCGATGATCAGAACGTTCCCGTGGACGTCGACATGGACCTGGCAGAGAGGGTGGTGGTTCCGATGAGCCGCACGGGCGTGCTGCTGAAGTTCAAAGCAGAGCAGAACCGCGGCATGACGGTGATTCTCACCCTGCCGGATGGCAGTCCCATACCGCCGGGGACGGAGGTCCGCATCGAGCGCACCGGCGAGACAGCGATTGTGGGCTACGACGGTGAAATGTATGTGGAGAATCTGAGCCTGCCGGCAACGCTGGTCGCGCGGACGGGCGACCAGCAATGTCGCGCCGAGGTCCCATTCATCGACAACAAAGCGCCGCTCCCGCGGATTGGACCATTCCCATGCATACCCAAATAAGAACCCAGCTGATAATTGCGCTGGCATTGCTGCTGGCGGCTGCCGCGCCACGCTCCGCACATGCTGCCGTCTGTAATATTGCCGGCAGCACTATCTCTTTCGGGACCTATGATCCCTTCGCCACCCAGCCTCGCGACAGCAACACTACCATCGAGGTAACGTGTTCCGGAAGCAACGAAACCGTGTCCTTCTCGCTCATGGCCACTAGTGGATATGGCACATTCGCCAACCGCCAGGCCCACAGCGGCACCACCGTCCTGGCATACAACCTGTTTATTGACGTAGGCCGGACGCAGATCTGGGGAGACGGCAGCCAGGGCACCGCCATCATCCAGGATTCCATCACTATCACGAGCACGCCTGTCTCGAAAAATTACGTGATTTACGGCAGGATACCCGGCCCGCAATCGTCGGCAATTGCGGCCAGCTACAGCGACGATCTCACCGTCACCGTCCGTTACTGACGGCTTGGGCCTTTCAGTAGCACCGGGTTAGATGATCACCTGGTCGTAGATCTGGCGGACGCGGCGGAACGTCGCCAGCAGTTCCTGCTCGAGGCCGTCGGAGAAATTGCGGCGCAGGATTTGGCTGGTCAGCTTCTCGGCGGCCCGGCGGGCGTGCTCGGCGCTGGGCAGCCAGCGCACGTTGCGGCCAATCACCATGCGGAGGACGTGCTCGACGGTGCGGCACAGTTCGCTGGAGTGATCGAGGACGGCGGCATCCTGCTTGGGCAAAGCTCCGGCGGCGGCGCAGCGCCACAGCCGGTCGCGCAAGGTGCCGGCCTTGGGACGGATTTCATGCTTAACCAGTAAGTAGGCGGAGAGGAAGTCAGCGTCGTAGAGCGCGCCGGGATAGGTGCGAATGCTTTTGTCGGGGGCGCTGGCATCCTCCAGGCGTTGGCGCATCTGGCGAACGGCCTGAGGAAAATCGGGATCGTTGGCAAACCGGCGAAAGAGCGTGTCAACGACACTCTCGGCGCGGCGTCCCAGGGCGGCGTCGCCGGCGACAAAGCGCATTTTTGTGTACATCAGGGCTTCCCAGGGTTGGGCTTCGACCAGAAAATATTGCTGGAGTTGCGCCGGTGTCACAAGCAACTCGCCTTCCGCTCCGCGAGGACGCAAGCGCGTATCCACGGGAAAGACCATGCCCTCCTGGGTATAGGCGGCCAGCGACTGGGTGATTTCTTCAGCGGCCTTGGTCAGGGCGAGCCGGTCCTGCGCTTCGTCACAAATAAAGAGGAGGTCGGCGTCGGAGAGCAGATCGAATTCGCGGCTGCCCAGGCGGCCTAGGGCAAGGATCGCGAGTCCCGCGGGCGAGCCTGCAATCCCGAAGGCGGCGGAGATGGCGTCTTCGGCAGCCGCCGTGGTTTCGGCGAGCGAGGCATAGATGGCCCGCCGCTCGGTGACATCACGCGCCCCCGAAGCAAACATGCAGTGGCGGAAATGGCGGCGCAGCAGCCCGATTTTCTCCGCATGGCTGGCGGTTGATCCTGCCAAAAACGCGAAAACAGGATCCCGCCCGGAGAGGTTCTCTTCTCCGGGCAAGTCAAAAAGGGTTCCGCCCCGGCTCGGCGCGGGGGTCGGACGGGAATGCCCGACCCACGCATTGCCAGGGGGCGCCCCGGCGATTTCGGCGAGGGTCGAAATCTCTTCCGGCGAGCGGACCAGGATCTCGGTGAGATACTCGCTGCTTTCGAAAAGAGGCAGCGAGCGCACCACCGCATCCTGGTCGCGAAGGACTGCCGCATAGCGCTCGGAGCTGGAGAACGCAGAACTCAGGAAGCGAAGCAGATGCTTGCGCTCCGGCGAACCCGGGTGGTAGTTCCTGACCGCGTGGAAAATTTCCGGCGCTTCCTTCGCCAGCTTCTCAAGCAGAGCCTGGTTCGACTGGTCGCCAACCCCCTCGACCGGGCCGCGGAGCCGGAACTCCTCCCCCACCAGCGGTTCGAGGACTTCGCGCGTCTGTTGCTGATAAATGATTCGTTGATAGATGTCCGCGACCGAAGCCATTCGTTGCTCGACGGTGGCCCGCAGATCGTGAATGCGGGCAATGCCGGAAACCAGGCCGTCCATGGAGCGCTGAATCACCCGCAGCTCGTCTTCCGCGTCCGGAAGCCGATGAACCTGCTGGCCCCGGCGGAGTTGAAGGCGATGCTCCACGTGGCGCAGGAAGGAATAGGCAGACGTCAGGTCATGAAAATCGTGGCCGCTGATGTGGCGCTTGTCATGCAGTTTGTGCAGGGAAAAGAGCGTGCCGCCGGAGCGCAGCCACGGCTCCGCGCCGCCGTAAACCCGCTGCAGGCACTGGACGAGGAATTCAAGGTCACGAATGCCGCCGCGGTCAAGCTTGACGTCGACGGTCTTCTGCAGGCCGGTGGCGACCTGTCGACTGCGCTTGCGATCGATTTTTTCCCGGGTCACAAGGGCAGTTTTCACGGCGGCGAAGTTCACTTGCTCGCTGTAAATCTGCGGCTGGATGTTGTGGATGAATTCTCTTGCCAGCGGCTCGTGGCCGGCGGAGAAGCGGACTTTGATCAGGGCCTGGCGCTCCCAGTCATGGGCGGTCACGGCGTAATAGTGGAGGGCGTGGGCCAGGCTCACGGCCAATTCGCCCTCGTTCCCCTGGGGACGGAGGCGAAGATCGATGCGGAAGACGGATCCTTCCGCCGTCGGGCGGGAGAGAATTTCGGTCACCGCCTGGGCCAGGCGGATGAAGTATTCGCGGTTCGATACGGTCGCATTGGCGGGCTCGCGGCCATCGCCGTAAAGGAAGAGGAGGTCGATATCGGAGCTGTAGTTGAGCTCGTTGCCTCCCAGCTTCCCCAGCGAGAGCACGGCGAACGGTGTATTGACGACGCGGCCCTCGGCATCCACGTGCTGAGGCAAACCGTATTTGTGCTCCATGGCGCTTTCGGCTTCGCGCAGAGCGTCTTCGAGGAGGACGTCGCTGAGCGCGGAGATTTCCGCGGTTGTTTCAGCCAGGGGAGCGATTCGCAGGACGTCGCGCAGCATAATGCGGACGTACTCCCGGCGCTTGAAGCGCGCCAGCTGCAGCGAGGCATCGCGATCAAAGGAACGGGAGCGGAAGCGGGCAAGGGCCTCGGAAAAATCTTCATGGGAGAGGCTGCGATCGAGGCTTCGTTCGCGAACAAACAGATGGAGCAAATCAGGATTTTGAATCAGGGTCTCGCCCAGATACCAGCTGGCGCCGAAAACCGCGATGGCATAGTGAGCGAGGAAAGGATGCTCTGCGAGCAGAGGGGGGATGTCGGGCGAGGTCTCAGCCATCAGGCGTTCGAACAGGAGCCGGGCGGAATCCGGATCGGGAGCTTCGGCGATGAGGTTAGGAATCAGGGGCGCGAGCTCCGGAGGCAAGAGGCGCGACAGGCGATCGTAGCTTGTCGGGGCAGGCTCTGGTTTTTGGGAAGAAGAGAGCATTCAGCAGTCAGCCATCAGCGAGTCGAGCTCTGGAACCTTAAAGGTTATAACGTGGAAATGCTGGCGCATAAGTCCGCGGGCGCCGGGATTCTGCCAAGCGCTGCATGCTCGCTACCAGCGCCGAGTTCCGAAATACTTGCGCACCCCGATGGCGTTATAGCGGCCCCAGGGACCGTTGGGACCGAGGTCGGCAGAGCCGAGATAGCGATCGCGCGCTCCGAGGCGGTCGAAAAGGAAGTGCTGGGTAAAGCGGGCTTCAAACCCGCGCCCCATATAAATGGCCGCTCCCCAGGAGTGTTCGATGCCGATCGCGTCGAAGGACCAGGTGTAGAGGCTTTGGGGAACATTCTTTCCAAAGAGAAAATTCGGCTGGCCAAAAACCATGAACCGGCGGAAGGGGCCGCGGCCAAAGGGACGAGCTTCGAGCAGACCGGAAAGCATGTATCGGGCAAAGGCGTTGCACGGGGCGCTGGCGCCGCCGTAATTGCGGGCATTGGCGGCGCACAAGTTGGGATCGATTTCGTTGTGCGGCGGGGCGAGATCGAACTGGGCGTAACCCCAGAATGTATCTTTGGGAAAGAACATGCGGTCACTGGCCGTCGCGCTCGGCTGCTGCGCCTGTGATCCCGCGCACAAGAATCCTGCAAGTACAAGAATAGAAATAGCCCTCATTCACTCCTCCCCGAGAATTTGAGTGCGGTGACCCTGAACCATCCTCTGGACCCGTAAATGGCACAAAGGAAATCGCATTGTACATCCCGAGCACCGCACGAATGGATTCAGCGCTAAGCTCTTCCTACGGAAAACCATAACTTCAATTGTGAATTCTCCAACAACTTGGATAGTGCAAAGACATTATTGATCTAAGTGCAGCGAAATCAGAGTGGAAGTTTGGCCAAGCTCGTGCAATAGCCTTGCCCAAGGAGCCAAGCAGACCAATGGGGCAGGAGATTTCAGTTTCGTATCAGGCTGTTAAAAGCAAGGTGTACCGGCTGATTGACAGCCTCGTCGAAGATGCCAAGACGCAGGACGACGTGCAGGAGTCGGTGAAGCGGTGGTGGAAGCTGGTTCATCCCGCCGACCGGCCGATCGCCCGCAAGTACCTGCTCAATGTGCTAGCCAAATCGAATGCTACGATCGAGGCGATTCGAGTGGGATTGAACGACATCAACGACTTCGAAAGCCACCAGGCCGACGCGTTACCCAAGCTGCATACGCTGAGCAGCGAGGCTTGGGCGCAGAGGCTGAAGGCTTCGTCGATGTAAAGTTGCTGTCACGGTTTTGCAGTGAAGGCCCGGCGAAAGCCGGGCCTTGGTGTTTTAGGACGTTTTCCCGCGCTGCATTGCAAATCCCCGCCTTGTCATTCCCACCTGCGGATGCGAGGAGGGACCTGCTGGTCGTTGGGTGCACCGGCGCTGCTGGCACCCCAGCAGGTTCCTCCTTCTTCGCTTGGCTCAGCCGTCGGAATGACATCGCTTGGTAAAGGAATATTGAACGCAAACAAAAAGGCCCGGCTTGCACCGGGCCTAAGCTAAAGCATGAGCGAAAACCTTAAGAGCTCACTACTCGCCGCACATCGCTTACTGCTCTAAATGTCGTAATACAACGCAAACTCGTACGGATGCGGGCGCAGACGGACGGCGTCCACTTCCTTCGAGCGCTTGTAGTCGATGTAGGTGTTAAGCAGTTCCTCGGTGAAGACGTCTCCTTTGAGCAGGAAGGCGTGATCGCGTTCGAGGGAGTCGAGGGCTTCGTCGAGCGAGCCCGGCATCGAAGGAACCTTCGCCAACTCCTCTGGACCCAGATCGTAAATGTCCTTGTCCAGCGGTTGGCCGGGATCGATTTTGCTCTCGATTCCATCCAAGCCCGCCATCATCATCGCCGAAAACGCCAGGTAGGGGTTGCAGCTCGGGTCCGGCGGACGGAACTCCACGCGCTTTGCCTTCGGCGAGGCCGAGTACATGGGAATACGGCAGGCGGCCGAACGGTTGCGGCGGGAGTATGCCAGGTTGACCGGCGCTTCGAAGCCGGGAACCAGGCGCTTGTAGGAGTTGGTGGTCGGGGCAATCAGCGCGGCGAGGGCCGGGCCGTGCTTGATCAACCCGCCGATGTACCACAGGGCCATCTGCGAGAGTCCGGCATAGCCATCGCCGGCAAACAGCGGCTTGCCCCCCTTCCACAGCGACTGGTGCGTGTGCATGCCACTGCCGTTGTCCTGGAAGATCGGCTTGGGCATGAAGGTCACGGTCTTGCCGTACTGGTTGGCCACATTTTTCACGATGTACTTGTACAGCAGCATGTGGTCCGCCGAGGCCACGAGGGAATCGAACTTGAGGTCGATTTCGGTCTGGCCGCCGGTGGCTACCTCGTGATGGTGGCATTCCACGTTCAATCCGCACTTCTCCATGGTCATGACCATTTCCGTGCGCAGGTCCTGGTAGTGGTCCATGGGAGGCACGGGGAAGTAACCTTCTTTGTAGCGCGGGCGATAGCCAAGATTGTTGTTCTCGCGCCCGGAGTTCCAGCGTCCCTCTTCGGCGTCGATGAAGTAGAAGCCGTGCTGCTCGCGCTGATCGAAACGGATGTTGTCGAAGATAAAGAACTCGGCTTCGGCGCCGAAGTACGCGGTATCGGCGAGGCCCGTGGAACCGAGGTAGAGTTCGGCCTTCTTGGCGATGTAGCGCGGATCACGGTCGTAGCGCTGCTTGGTCACCGGGTCCACCGCGTCGCAAATCATCACCAGCGTCGGCACCTCGGTGAACGGGTCCATCATGTAAGTTTTTGCGTCCGGGACGAGGAGCATGTCGCTCTCGTTGATCGCCGCCCAGCCGCGAATGGAAGAGCCGTCCATGCCGAAGCCTTCTTCGAAGGAATCTTCGCTCAACTGGTTGATAGGGTAGGAAACGTGTTGCCACAAACCTGGCAGATCCGTGAAGCGGAGATCGAGCAACTTGGCTCCGTTGGTCTTCGCGAACTCCAGGACAGTTTTTGCATCTGCCATGGTGTAGAGCTCCTTTAGAATGTCGGGCGAATCCCCAAAAGCAGATCTCAGACACACTCTCGCCGGGCCGCTGCGGATCAGACTTTCTGGGAATCGGGAGAATTGTACACCTGCTACAATCTGTTGAAACTGTGCAGGCGAACACAGTCTAGTTCGGCGCGCTGGCCGCGAGAAATTGATTGTTTTTATGGGGGGAATAAGGACTTCAAATGCGGCTTCAGGCGTCAGGCTTCAGGCTTCAGGAATGTTGTCAAACCCCAACTACCAGTTCCGGAAGCCTGGCGCCTGAAGCCTGACTCCGCTCTACTCTATGGATTTCGATCAGCTGGAAACTTTCATCGAGGTGTCACGGCTGTCGAGTTTCTCGCGGGCGGCGGAGAAGCGCTTCCGCACCCAGCCGGCGATTTCTTCGCAGATACGTTCTCTCGAGGAAGAGGTGGGAGCGAAACTGCTCGACCGCTCGGGTGGCAAGGTGTCGATGACGGCTTCCGGCAAACTGTTTCTGAAATTCGCGGAAGAGACGCTCGATGCGCGCAAAGCCGCGATGACCGCGATCGCCGAAACCGAGCGCGTGCCCAAAGGCGAGATCGTGGTGGGGGCGAACGAGGGCACTTGCCTGCATATCCTGCCGGAAGTCTTCGCGCATTTCAAGAAGCAGTATCCCGATGTGTCGGTCAGCATTAAGCGCGCGGATTACGCCAAGATCATGGAGTCGGTGATTGATAATTCCGTCGACTTCGGCGTGGTTTCGCTGCCAGTGACCGACAATCGGCTTACCGCCGTGCTCATCCATCGGGACGAGTTGGTGTTAATTGTGCCGCCGCGACATCCGTTGTCGAGGCTTAAGGCGGCTGCCGCAGAGGATATCGCCCAATATCCCCTCTTGATACCCAAGGTCGGGCATACCCGCGACGCGCTCGACCAGCTCTTTCACGAGCGCAAACTGAAGCCGCGAATCTCGATGGAGCTCGATTCCAGCGAACTGCTGAAAAGGTTTGTGGCGGCGGACGTGGGAGTTGGCTTCATTTCGCGCTCGAATGTGCAGGAAGATGTACAGGCGAATGTGCTGGCGGCAATTCCGCTCGCGGATCTGCAGATACGGCGCGACCTGGCGCTGGTGTTTCGCAAAGATAAGGCGCTGAGCCGGGCGGCGCTGGCCTTCATTGACATTGCGGTGAAGTTGAAGACGGCTGAGACGGCGGCCGGCAAACGCTGAAGCGGTCCTCATGGCATTGAGTTTCTCTGCTAACCAATTTCCCTGCTCCACGTCTAAGCTTGGCGCTATCCGCCACAGCCGCTCGTCCATCTGAATCCGTGCGTCCGGAGGTTTGCATGTCAATTCGCATGGCCGTATTCCCTATTCTCACCTGTTTTCTTTGCGGTAAAGCCTTCGCGGCACCTGCCGCGGGAGAATACGCAAAGCATCTAGCCGCACTGAAAGGCTTGTCGGTGGCGGTCGCGGAAGCTATGCCGTCCGAGCACTGGGCGTACAAACCGCATCCGGAGTCGATGAATTTCGGCGCTTTGATGATGCATATCGCGACCACGAACTACCAGTTCTGCGCTGGGTTGAAAGACTCCGCTCCTCCCGCGCTGGGCGCGGTTACCAACCGCAACGGAATCATCAAGGCATTAAGCGACTCCTTCGACTACTGCTCCGGGGTCATCGACCAGCTGTCTAACGGGGAGCTTGATGCGGTGCACAACTCACCCGATGGACGGCTGCCCGGGCGCGAAGTCTTGCTGGCCATGTACATTCACGTGGCCCATCATCGCGGGCAAGCGGAAATTTACCTGCGCACCAACGGAATCAAGCCTCCCGGGTACAGAATCTGAAAGATCGCTTCCGGAGCTCAAATTGCGAGAGAATGGTGTAAGCAGCTCCTGGTGAGGGGTCTGGTTATGCGTCACCACAAGTCTCTTGCAGTTCCTGTACTGCTACTTGCCTCGTCCCTGCTGTGTCGCGCCGATGTTCTCAAGATCGTGGTGGATGACACCATTCAGGCCGCTACCGCCGAGCGCATCGAGCGGGCTCTCGACCGCGCGGCAGCGGAGAAGGATTCGGCGGTCCTGATCGAGCTGAGCACGCCCGGCGGGGTCATGACCGACATGCGGCAGATCATGGAGAAAGTTCTAGCCTCTCCCGTACCGATCATTATTTATGTCACGCCGAGCGGAAGCCGGGCCGCGTCAGCGGGTTTTTTCATTCTGGAGAGCGCGGACGTTGCCGCCATGGCGCCGGGAACGAATACCGGAGCAGCGCATCCGGTAGGACCCTTCGGCGGCGATATTCAGGGCACCATGAAAGAAAAGGTCGAGAACGACGCCGCGGCCCTGATGCGGTCCATTGTCTCCAAGCGCGGGCGGAATGTTGAAGTTGCCGAGAGCGCGGTGCGGCAGTCGAAGTCGTTTACCGATGGGGAGGCGCTTGCGCAGAAGCTGATCGACTATGTTGCGCCCAATGAACAGGATCTGTTCCGGCAAATTTCGGCTCATCCCATCAAGCGGTTCAACGGCGAGACCATGACGCTGGATCTCGCAGGACAAAAAGAAGTGCTGATGGACGAAACGCTCAAGGAAAAGATTCTGGCGTTCCTGATGGAACCTGATATTGCATTTATCTTGCTCGCCATTGGAGCTTTGGCGCTCTATACGGAATTCAATCATCCCGGGGCGGTGTGGCCGGGCACCGTAGGCATCGTTTTCATCTTGTTGGCGATCTTCGCGCTGCATCTTTTGCCCATTCGCTTTGCCGCGGTGGTGCTGATCTTTGCTTCCTTTGTATTGTTCGCGCTGGACGCGAAGTTTGGCACCCACGGCGCGCTGGCCGTGGGCGGAATCGCGACGCTGGTGATTGGCGCGCTGCTTCTGATCGATACGCCGATCCCGGAAATGCGCGTGCATCTGGCGACGGCCCTTGCGGTAGCGATTCCTCTGGGCGCCATCACCGTATTTCTCATGTCGGTGGCGCTGCGCGCGCGGCGCAACAAGGTGATGACCGGAATTGAGGGTCTGGTCGGAGAAATCGGGACCGCGCAAACCGCGCTTGCGCCATCCGGAAAGGTTTTTGTTCACGGCGAGATTTGGGATGCGGTGGCGTCGGCGAATGTGGCGCTCGGCGACAGAGTTGTGGTGCAGCAGGTGAATGGATTGCAGCTGCGGGTAGGGCCGGCGGGGTTGGCGGCGGAGAAGAATCGCGAAAAGGCGAGTCTGGTCTAGTGGGGCGCGGGCGGCCCGCCCGCGAACGCTGCGACGACAGTCCGATAAGGCGGACCTGCGGATTCTAACTTCTCGCGGGCGGGGCCGCCCGCGCCCCACTGGCTGCGCCACAGTTGCAGTACAATCACGTCGAAAGCTCACATTCGGGCGGGGAGGCAAGTGATGGGTTTTGGCATCGGTACCGGTACCGTCGTTGCAATCATTGTCATTCTGTATCTCTTGAGTTCCATCAAGATACTGGCCGAATATGAGCGAGGCGTCATTTTTCGTTTGGGCCGCCTGCTCGAGGCCGCCAAGGGACCGGGCGTGATTTTTGTGTTTGCGCCGGTGGATCGCATGGTGCGCATTTCCCTGCGGCAGGAGGCGCTGGAGGTTCCTCCCCAGGACATCATTACCCGCGACAACGTAACCCTGAAGGTGAACGCCGTCATCTTTCTTCGCGTGATCGAGCCCACGCGCGCGGTGGTGGAGGTTTCTAATTACGTTTACCAGACTTCCCAGTTTGCGCAGACGACGTTGCGTTCGGTGCTGGGCGAACTGGATCTAGATGAACTG
Source organism: Terriglobales bacterium (assembly GCA_036376415.1). Taxonomy (GTDB): domain Bacteria; phylum Acidobacteriota; class Terriglobia; order Terriglobales; family Acidobacteriaceae; genus Gp1-AA145. The sequence continues at coordinate 33,658 of DASVAJ010000098.1, read as the reverse complement.
CTGGCGCACCGCGACAAGATCAATACCCGATTGCAGACGATCCTCGATCAGCACACCGCGCCGTGGGGCGTGAAAGTTGTGAACGTCGAGGTGAAGCAGGTGGATCTCCCGGAATCGATGACCCGCGCGATGGCCAAACAGGCCGAGGCGGAACGCGAGAAACGATCGAAGATCATTCACTCCGAAGGCGAGTTTGCGGCGGCGCAGCGCTTGATCGATGCCGCGCATTTACTCGCGCAAGAACCGGTGAGCATTCAACTACGCTATTTGCAGACGCTGACGGAAATCGGCGTGGAAAAGAACACCACCGTGATTTTCCCGGTTCCGGTCGACTTCATGTCAGGACTTCAAAAGTTACTAGCAAAGGATGGTTCGACGGCGGGAAAATAGGCATTGTAGATTGCAGGTTTCAGAATCGCCTTTAACGCTCAGGCAGAGATCTCGCAAATCTGAAATTCATCTGCAAGTGAGAAGCCCGTAAAAACCATCATGAGCCCTGTCGCAGCCACGCGCATGGAAGAAACGACCGACACCGAGATAACCCTGGGCACGGGCAAAATGCTGGCCCTGTTTTTCGGACTGGTGATCCTCTGCGCCATTTTCTTCGGCATGGGATATTCCATGGGCCGGAGTTCGGTGAAGACAGGCCCGGAGTTGTTGCCCTCGCCGAGTGCGTCCGGCGCGCGATCATCGGCGGTGAACCAGACGGTCACGGCGCCGGCGCCCACTTCCAAAGCGCAGCCGACGGAGCAGCCACCGGCGCAAACCTCCTCAGACAACAGTTCATCCTCGGCTCCGGCGGCAAATGCGGCATCGCCATCTACGACTCCGGATCAATCCACAGCACAACCGGCAGCGCCGGGAACGGGATACTTCGTTCAGGTTGCGGCGGTGAGCAAGCAGGAAGATGCCGAGGCGCTGGTGGAGGCGCTGAAGGCGCGGCAGTATCAGGCGTTCATCGCCAATCAGCCCTCGGATAAGCTTTTCCACGTGCAGGTGGGCCCGTTCGCCGATACCAAAGATGCCGAGGCGATGCGGTCGAAACTAGTGAGCGACGGATACAACCCGATATTAAAGAAGTGACAGGGGCTGAAGCCTCCACCCTGACTGCATTTGTGCGTTCCTGTCGCTTTCGCGCGACAGTATCTCCTGGCGGAACCATCCTGAATTGCGCGGGCGCGGCTCTGGAGAGCCGCGCCCACACGGCTGCGGCGCAAAACTATTCGCTGGTGAAGTAGTCCACCGTCACGGGGTTCTCGAACAGCGAATAATCACGGGTGACCACCGTGATGCCGCTGTCGGTGACGAAGTACTTCTGGCGGTCGGATTCGGGATCGAAGCCGATGGCGGTGCCTTCGGGGATGTGCACGTCGCGGTCGATGATGGCGCGGCGGATGCGGCAGTGGCGTCCGATATTGACGTGGGAAAAGAGAATACTGGAGTCGACTTCGGTGTAGGAATTCACCCGCACGTCGGGAGAAAGGACGCTGTAGCGCACAGTGCCTCCCGAGACGATGCATCCCGCGGAAACGATGGAATCGAGCGCCTGCCCGGTGCGGCCCGGTTCTTCGAAAACGAACTTCGCCGGGGGATACTGGCGCTGGTGGGTGCGGATGGGCCAGGCTTCATCGTATAAATTGAAAACCGGCGAAATGGAGACCACGTCCATGTTGGCTTCGTAGTACGCCTCGAGGGTCCCTACATCTCGCCAGTAGAGAGCTTCCTTCTTGTTTTCATCGACGAAGTCGTAAGCGTAGACGCGGTAGTCGTCGATCATCTTGGGCAGAATATCTTTGCCGAAATCATGGGAGGAGTGCTCGTCCTCCGCGTCCTTGAGCAGGATAGGAATGAGGACATCGGTATTGAACAGATAAACGCCCATCGATCCGCAGACCTTGTCCGGGTTCTGGGGCGAGCGCAGCTTGGTAAAGGTGGGCTTCTCTTCGAAGCCGCTGACCCGGTTATCGGAATCGACGCCGACGACCCCGAAGCGATAGGTTTCTTCGGGCTCAATCTGGATGGTGGCGAGGGTCACATCCGCGGCTGAATCCAGGTGCTGCTTCAGCATCAGGCCATAGTTCATCTTGTAGATGTGGTCGCCGGAGAGGATGAGCACGTATTTGGGCTGCTCCGAGCCGATGGAGTAAATATTCTGATAGACCGCATCGGCGGTGCCCTGGTACCACTGCTCGCTCACGCGCTTCATGGGCGGGAGAACCTCGATGAACTCGCCCATCTCGCGGGCCACGATGTTCCAGCCTTCGCGGATGTGACGGTTCAACGAAAGCGCCTTGTATTGCGTGAGAATGTAAACGCGGCGCAGATCAGAGTTGACGCAGTTGGAAAGGGTGATGTCGATGATGCGATAGATGCCGCCGAAGGTCACGGCGGGCTTTGCGCGGTCGCGCGTCAGGGGATACAGACGCTCGCCCGCTCCTCCTGCCAGCAGCACTCCCAGAGTGTCCTTCATCGTCGCTCGAAAATTGTATGCAACCGGCGCCAGGAACTGGGCAAAGCGCCTAGGGACTGTCTTGCTTCGCGCCGTAAATACTACCATAGCGACCGGACCTTACTGGCCAAGTGGCGTGCCGCGAAGGGTTACATCTTCATGCTCGGGCACGGAATTTGTTTTTGCCAATACCGGGTTCCCCTGATTACGATTCAGTTAATGGGTGCAAACACGAAATCCGGCTGCAGAGTTCGCGAACGGCTCGCGAACCGCGCGCAGAGAAGCCTCGCCCCGCAAGCTCTGCTTGGCGAACTTTGCGGCTGTCCTTCGCGATATTTGCGGTTAAAGGCTTTTGCCTTTTTTATGCTGATGATCTCGATGGCCGCGCAGGCAGCAGCGCAAACCATGACCTGGCAGCCGCCGAAGCTGGTCAACGGATCGCCGGTGCTGTTTCAAATGAGCGCGCGCAACGGCGTGCGGTCGATTACGGCGACCTGGTTCGGTCATCCAATGAGTTTTTTTCGCTCGGGTTCAAGCCGCACCTGGTACGCGCTGGCAGGAGTTCCGGTCGAGACCGCTCCGGGACGCTACCCCTTGAAAGTCCGCGAAGTGCTTTTGGGAGAGAAGCCGGTGGAACTGGTTCGGATGATTCGCATAGGGCGGGCAGTCTACCCGAAGATCACCGTCAAGGTAGCCAAGAAATTTACGGAGCCGAATCCAGAAGAACTCCGCCAGATCAATGCCGACAAGGAAGTAAAGCAGAAGGTATTTGCAACCGAGACGGCCGCGAAGCTGTGGAGCGGAGATTTTGCGCCTCCAGTCTCCTCGGCAATTTCCGACGTGTTTGGTACGGCGCGAGTCTTTAATGAAGAGGTACAGAGCCGGCACCTGGGGCTGGACTTTGCAGCCCCGGCGGGTACGCCGGTGCATGCGGTCAATCGCGGCACTGTAATCCTGGCGCGGCCGCTTTACTTTGAAGGCGGGTTCATTGTGATCGATCACGGGCAGGGGCTGATGAGCTTGTATCTTCATCTTTCGGAATTCAAGGTCAAGGAAGGTGACGAGGTTGATACCGGGCAACTCATTGCGCTGAGTGGCGGCAGTGGACGGGCTACGGGCCCGCATTTGCATTTGGCGATCCGTTGGCAGGGGGTATACCTGAATCCGGCTATTTTGTTGAAACTAAAGATTCCTGGGAAGAACCTCATTGAAACGAGCGAAGCTGGAGCTTCCCCGGTTCCAAAATTCGTAGGTTTGTTCCGTTTTCGTAACAAGATTGTGATCGATGATTTCGTGGGCCCGGCAGGTGATAGGAATAACCTAGCTTTTTCTTGGGAGGGCGTGGGGAAGCGCACTGGACTTAGCCCTGGGGAAAGCGAATCGGGAACTTGAAGGGCCCCCCCTGACAAGCCTCCCGATTTTTTTTTGGCTAAATCGCGGCCACCCGGGTCTGCAGGCCGGGTTCGGCGTCAAGCGCAACGCCATCGCGATAACTGACCACTCTGCCCGAGATCGCCGGGACTCGTTCGCCCGGGACAATGATTCCCACCAGGTTCAGCGGATCGGCGGCGGAGAGGGTGACCACTTCGCCGCCCGGCGCAAGCTTGCGGGTAGCACGCAGCGATTCGACCGCGACCGGCAAGGCGAACTGCTCGCCCAGAAAACCGTCGACAAATCGTCCGCCGCGGATTTCGCCGCGTGCCTCAAGGCGACGGAACGCGATCTGCAATTCGCGCCATTTGGGAAGATTGCTTTCGCGGGCCAGCAGGTCGCGGAAGACCACGCCATAGCGCTTGAGCAGCATCCAGCAGGTGGCTTCGGCGGCGCGGTCGCGTTCAATGGCGGAATCGGTGTGGAGAATAGCCCAGCGTCCGGCGCTGTGGCGCGGGCGCGCGCTGCGGCCGCTTCCCTGCCCGGCGCGGCGCTTGGGATCAATTAACGAGCGGAGATTATCGAAATCATCGGCCGTGACCAGCCCGGCGGCCACCAGCTCCCAAAGTCCGGTTTCAATTTCGGCTTTCAGCTTGCCCGTGGCGCGGACGATGTCGGCAAAGAAAGACGCGCCGCGTTGGCGCAGGAATTCGAGCACGCTGCGAGCGACCGGGCTCAAGCCGTTGGCATGTTCGAGCGCGGAATGCGGAATCATCCAGTCGGCTTCCTCGCGCACGAAGAACGTAATTGGAGCAACGCTGGTGGGGATCACGCGCCGGCGGCCGGTTCCATCGGAGGCTTCGAGGGTTGCGGGATGCGGCGACAAGCGGCCCCATCCGACAGCGCCGGTCAGGCAAAGCTGATCCAGCCACTTGGGATCGTAGTCGGCGATGCGACGGGCGAGCACTTGCTTTTCCCAGGCGTTGGCGGGAATTTCAAATCCCTGCAACTGTCGCAGTATTTCGAGCGTGGAGCGCTCACCCTGCATCTGCGATGCCGGAGCGACATGCTGCCAACGCAGCAGCCACCGCATGAACTGCGCGGGCGTGACCGGCTCAACCTGCTTCCGCAGAGTGGCTACCGTAAGGCGGTGAATGCGCGCCAACAGGCGGCGGTCGCACCACTCGGTTTGGTGTGGCGCGGGCTGCCCCACCCGCGAACGGTTGTCCGTGAAAGTTCCTCTCAGGACTGAGCCGCTCGCTTCCATTCGCAGCAGCGCTTTTTCAATATCGGAACTTGGCAGTCCAAGCAACTCGCCGAGACCGGCTGCGGTGGCCGGTCCGATATGCGACATCCATCCGGTGACCATGGCGAGGAGGGCGTCATCGCGGGAAAGTTCTGGTTGCGAAAGATCGGGTGGGTTGGTTTCGAAGGTTGAGTCGGGAAAAAGCAGGCGAAATGTCTTGGCGCGCTCGGCGGCGACCCAGTATTGGTTTGCGCCGCTGAAAGCTCGAAACACGCGATTGCAAGCGCGGAGCCGGTCAAAATAAGGCTGACAATCTGGGTTGGCGCGGACCTCCAGATCCGCGCGCGCCAGTTGAAGCTCGCCTGGCGCGGAGCTTGGTTCCGCTTGACCGGCGGGGACGCCCGTCACCACACGGTCCCTGATACTTCCCTCGACCGGAAAAATCACCAGCGTGTGTAATACATCGTGCAGTTCGTCGGCATCACGGACGTCGGGCCAGGCTTCCTCCCTGACCTGCTGGATGGCGGCGGGATCGAGCTTGCCCACGTCTTCCAGCACAGACTCAGGCAAGACCCGCCGCATTTCGACGGCGCGAGCGCGGCGCTCTTCCAGGGGCGCGTCGTCAAGATAGGCGTAGGGATTGGCATTCAGGATTTCATGCGAGAACTGCGATGGAACCGGCGTATCGATGGCAAGGCAACGCACGCGTCCATTTTCAATGCGGCGCAGTAACTCTTTCATGCCCTCGATATCCATCGCCTCGGTGAGAACGTCTTTCATGACTTCCTTGACGAGAGGATGATCGGGAATCTGAATGTCGCCGACGATGTTCTCCTGGCAGGCGGCGACGTCGGGAAAAACCGACGCGAGCAGATCGTCAGACCGGATGCGCTGAATCTGCGGCGGAACCTTTTTGCCGCCCTGGAAGCGCAAAAGAGCCAGAGAACGGTTCGCATCCCAGCGCCAGCGAGTGCCGAAAATTGGCGAGGCTAGCGCCGCTTGTTCAAGGATCGGTTGAACTGTCTCCGGGTTCAGAAAATGGAACACGTCGGCCAGCGGAAAGCTGTGCTGCTCCGCCAATGCGATGTTCAGGCCGTTATCGGTGGCGGCAGCCTGCAGCTCGAAATTGAAGCTGCGGCAAAAGCGCTTGCGCAGGGCCAGTCCCCAGGCTTTGTTGATGCGGGCGCCGAAGGGAGCGTGAATGATGAGCTGCATGCCGCCGCCTTCGTCAAAGAAGCGCTCGGCGATGACTGTATTTTGAGTGGGAACGTCGCCAAGGACGGCGCGGCCTTCGAGGACGTACTGGATGGCCTGCTGGGCGCCGGATTCGCCAAGTCCACATTCCCCGGTCAGCCAGGCGATTGCTTCCTGCGTGGTTCCTCTGGGTAACTCTGGGTCCGGTGGGGTGTCAGCTTCTGTTTTAACCACGGAGGGCGCAGAGTTACACAGGGGGGAAACGCCATGCAGGCGATCGCTGATTTCGCGACGCAGTTCGGCAACGTGCAATGACAACTCCTGCGTGCGGGCGGGGGCCTCCCCCAGCCAGAACGGAACTGTAGGCGGCGCGCCGTGGGCGTCTTCCACCAGCACTCGGCCTGACTTGCCTTCCACGCGATGGACGCGCCAGGATGTATTCCCCAGCAGCACGATGTCGCCGGCATTGCTCTCAACCGCGAAGTCTTCATCAAGGGTCCCGACCACAACCCCCTCTGGCTCGGCAACCACGGTGAATAAAGCTGTCTCGGGGATTGCGCCACCACTGGTGATCGCTGCGAGACGGGCGCCTCGGCGGGCGCGGAGCTTTCGATTTACGCGATCGTGATGAAGATAAGCTCCGTAGCGGCCGCGGCGGGCGTCAATGCCCTCGGAAAGCATCTCAACGATGCCGTCGAAGAGTTCGCGCGAAAGATTGTGATAAGGATAGGCGCGCTTGATGAGCGCGAACAGTTCATCTTCATTCCAGCCCGGATCGTGTGCTAGCGGTTCTCCAGCGCCGCCCATTTGAGCATCCGCGTTAGCCGGGCGGCTCTGGAGAGCCGCCACCACCTGGCTCGAGGTCGCACATGTAGCCACGATTTGCTGGGCGAGAACATCCAGCGGGGCGTCAGGAATGATTAAGCGGTCCAGGTCGCCGTGGCGGATGGCGCGAACCAGGGCGGCGCATTCCAGCAGGTCGTCGCGAGTGGTGACGAAGAAGCGGCCCCTCGGCACAGCGCCGCGCCAGTGGCCGGAACGGCCGACCCGCTGCAAGGCGACGGCAATCGAGCGCGGCGAACTGATCTGAATCACCAGGTCGACGGTACCGATGTCGATTCCGAGCTCGAGAGACGCAGTGGCGACCAGAACCCTGATCTGGCCGTCTTTCAGTTTTCGTTCCGCGGCCAGGCGCAGCTTGCGGGAGAGGCTGCCGTGATGCGCGCCTACGTTTTCTTCGCCAATTCGCTCCGCAAGATGATGCGCAACGCGCTCGACCAAACGCCGCGTGTTGACAAAAACCAGCGTCGAGCGATGCTGCGCCGATAATTCAACGATGCGGTCGTAAATCTCCTCCCACATCTCATTGGTAGCGATGGGGCCGAGCAGGGTGTTGGGGATTTCGACCCCCAGGTCAAGCTGGCGTTTGTGCCCGATGTTCACGACCACGGGATCCGGGCGGCCATTGCCGGCCAGAAAATGCGCGACTTCTTCGATGGGCTTTTGTGTTGCCGACAGGCCGATGCGAACCGGAGGACGATGCGTCAGCGCTTCCAGTCTCTCGAGCGACAGCGTGAGATGCGCGCCGCGCTTGTCGTCGGCAACCGCGTGGATTTCGTCCACGATTACGGTTTCAACATCGCGCAGAATGGCGCGGCTCTTTTCGGCCGTCAGCAGGATGTAGAGCGACTCGGGCGTGGTCACCAGGATGTGCGGCGGGCGCTTGAGCATGGCCTGGCGCTCGTGCATCAGCGTGTCGCCGGTGCGGACGGCGGTGCGAATCTGCGGCATCAGCAAGCCGCGTTCGCCTGCCATCTGCAGGATTTCACCAAGTGGAATTTCGAGGTTCTTCTGAATGTCGTTGCCGAGCGCCTTCAACGGCGAGATGTAAAGGACTTGGGTACGGTCGCAGAGATCGCCATCGAGGGCTTTCCGAACCAACTTGTCGATGCAGGCTAGAAATGCAGCCAGCGTTTTCCCGGAGCCTGTCGGCGCGGAGATCAGCGTGGTGCGTCCGGCGAGAATGTGCGGCCAGCCCTGCGCCTGCGGCTCGGTGGGCGTGCCAAACCTGGCGGTAAACCAGTCGGAGACTAACGGATGGGCCCAGGCGAGGGACTGCATCTTGTCATTGTAAGTCTGGCGGCGGAGTTTCGCAAATTGTTCGCCTGGAGCACACCCGCTAGCTGCTAGCTTTTAGCAGCTGGCTCGGCCGGGTGGCGATCGAAGCTGCCGGGCTCGTAGCAGACGATTGCCTGGTTTGCGACAACTGGGTTACAAAATCGCAGTACAATCCGGCGGCCGTAACTATTCCGCGCGGGAGATTTGACATGCATGACACCAAGGAGCGGTTGTCTCTATTCTGGCTCTTCGCGTTATTGAACTACCTGTATGCGGACGTGCTTGCCCTGTTCTTTATTGTTGGCTCGCAAGATCCAGCCCCACATCTCGAAATATCCCCATTGCACTCATTGAACAGGTGCTTCCCTGGTTCCATAAAACTGAAGTCCATTGCGGGAGGCCTAAACTTCCTTCTTCACTAGCCGGGTAATCCAAATCAGGATCACGGCACCCAAGATGGCGACCACGATACTCCAGATAAACCCGCCAGCCCCAAAGCCGAGCAGTCCAACAACCCACCCGCCCACGATCCCGCCCACGATTCCCAGCAGAATATCGACAATAACGCCATAGCCGCCGCCCTTCATGATTCTCCCCGCAGCCCAGCCGGCAATCAGACCTACAACTATCCACCAGATAATCCCATGTGCCATGTGATCCTCCAAGGAACAACCATGTCTGCAAAGCGATTGTGGTAGTTATGCGATACCCCATCGCAAAGGAACTGCTCACCATCTCCAGTTGAAACGCAAGCAGAGTAGGCTGCGAGGGCCCTACTGTCAAGAGATCGGATCTTGCAAGTTTGACGAAAAATCTGGATTTCACTCATTGGCGCCCCTGGTGCTTTGCCTTCCCTGCTGCCTTCTGCGAAACTGGCTTCACTCCCATGGGGCGCATTCACGTACTGCCGGAGCACGTTGCCAACAAGATTGCTGCGGGCGAAGTGGTTGAGCGGCCTGCGTCGGTGGTGAAGGAACTGCTGGAGAATTCTCTCGACGCCGGCTCGACCCGCATCAAGGTGCAGATTGAAGCCGGCGGCAAGAAGCTCATGCAGATTACCGACAACGGCTGCGGCATGGTACGAGACGATGCCCTGCTGGCTTTTGAGCGGCATGCCACCTCGAAGATCAAGAATGCCGAAGATCTCCTGAATATCTCGACCCTGGGCTTCCGGGGCGAGGCTTTGCCGTCGATTGCGTCGGTATCGCGGCTGAAGTTAGAGACACGGGCCGCCGATCAGGATTCGGGGACCATCGTCGAGATCAATGGGGGAAAGATCTTTCGCGTGGAGGAAGCCGGGCTGCCGCCCGGAACCTCAATCGCCATTCGCGATCTTTTCTTCAACACTCCCGCGCGAAAGAAATTTCTTAAATCGGAATCGACCGAGCTGTCGCATATTGCCTCGCTGGTGACCCATTATGCGCTGGCGCATCCGGATAAGCATTTCGAGCTGCATTCCTCGACCAATGCCATGCTTGTTGCCCCGCCCGTGGCGGGTTACAGCGACCGGGTGTACCAGGTTTTTGGCAGGGATGTGCTGGAGCAGATGATTTCGGTCGCGGCGGAATTACCGCTGGCGCACATCGGGTTGCCGCAGCCACCGCCGTGGCGGCGGCCGGAAGAAGGAGGCCGAGACGGGCAGGACGACCGCGCCACACTCGAGCCCGGGAGCTTGCGGCTGCATGGATTCATATCGAAGCCGGAGATTCAGAAGCTCAATCGCAACTCGATTTACACGTTTGTGAATGGCCGGCTCATCCGCGACCGCCTGATCCAGCACGCATTGACCGAGGCGTATCGCAACATTCTTCCGCCGACCGTCTTCCCGGTTGTGCTGCTGTTCCTCGAAATGCCGAATGCCGAGGTCGATGTCAACGTACATCCTTCAAAGACCGAGGTCCGATTCCGGCAGCAGACCGTTTTGCACGACTTCTTCCGCGATTCCGTGCGCGCGGCGCTGATGAAGGCTCGCCCGGTGCCGCAGTTTGTGACCGAAATACGGGCGCGTCCTACAGCCAGCCCGTCGCTGACGCCGGGAGCGCAGGCGTCCTCGCCTCAGGCCAATGCCGGGTGGAAGGCCCTGTATGGGCCCGCCGAAGGCTTTGCATTGCAGCCGCCGCCGCAGCCCATGGTGAGCGAGCGATTAGATTTTGCGGAAGGAATTCCCATCGAGGCGAATGCGGCCCTACCCGTGGCCCGCTTTCCCGTCCAGACATTTGGCGGCGCGGCCGCACCTGCCCAGGCGGAGCTGGGACGGGGCACCCCCGCTCTAACAGACGCTTGCTCACCTCCGGCCCCCGATGAGCCCGAGTTGCCCAGCGACATGGCGCCGAGCCTGTCTTCTCTGAAACCGCTGGGGCAATTGCGCGAGTCGTTCATTCTGGCGGTGAATCACGAGGGACTGTGGATTATTGATCAGCACGTGGCGCATGAGCGCGTGCTGTTTGAAAAAGTTCTGCGGCAGCGGGCACAACAGCAGGTGGAAAGCCAGCGGCTATTGATGCCCATCGTCATTGAGCTGACGCCGGCGCAACAGGTCGTATTCGCGGAACTCTCCGACGAGTTACAGAAGAACAGCTTTGAAGCGGAACCCTTCGGAGCGCGCAGCATCGCGGTGAAAGTCGCGCCCGCGGGCCTACAGGCGACCCAAGTCGAGCACATGCTGCACGAGTTGCTCGATCAGTTTTCCAGCGAGGAGCAGGCGTTGAACCTGGAGCAGATACGCGGGCGCATTGCCGCCTCAATCGCCTGCCACGCAGCCATCAAGGTCAACATGCCGCTCGAGCAAAACAAGATGGAGTGGCTGCTGGGCCAGCTGGCCAAGACCGAATGCCCCATGTCGTGCCCGCATGGCAGGCCCGTAGTTCTGCGATACTCAATGAAGGACATTCAGAGAGCGTTTAAGAGGATCTAGGCTTCAGGCTTCAGGCTCTGGCCTGTACTTTGGCTATCGCTCTTAGGCTTTGGCCCGAAGCCTAGCGCCTGAAGCCGGAAGCCGGTTTCTTTATGACCCCCGACGAACTCATCCAGCTCCGCCGCGAAAAGTGGCGGGTCAACGGCAACGCGGTTCGCACCCTCGAGGAGGCGCGCAGCTTTATTGAATCCGTGGGGTTCTGCCTGATGTTTCCGCTGCCTACTCCGATCCTCGTGCCAACGTTTATTGGGGCTTGGGCTGGCGCGGATGAACGCTTGCCCACGCAGCGGCAGGCCTATACCGATCCCCGCGCGAAGGACGCGACGGAGTTGATGGTTCGGCTGCTGCGGGACAAGTCGGCATACGAAGCCAATCTTTTCGACGAGAACAACGCCTTCCTGCTGGCGGCGTCGGTGTTTCCGTATTTCTACGCGTTGGTTGGCGAGCGGAATCCGCGGCAGGCGCCGAAGCCCGGGCCGCGCTCGCCGTATTCGCAGCTTGCGTGCGATGCCTATCAGATCATCCATCGCAAGGGTCCGATTTCGAAGATGAGGCTGCTCGAAGACGTAGGGAAAGGGATCTCGGTGGCAGCGCTCGATCGCGCGCTGGCGGAACTGTGGTCGAAGCTGCGAATTACGCGGGTCGATTACCACGAGCGCGACGGCGCGTCCTGGGACATCCTGCAGCGGTGGGCTCCGGACGCGGTCGCCGAGGGGGTGAATTGCTCGGTCAACTCGGCGCTGTCGGCGCTGGTGTCCAAGCACCTGGATTGTGTTATTGCAGCCGAACCCGGCGAGTTGGAGTCGTTTTTGGGAAACTTCGTGGCGCGATCGAAAGTTCGGGAAGCGGTGAACGCGTTGTTGGGCGCGCGCGAATTCAGTTTTGTGCCGGTGGGCAACCGGTCTCTGGTTCAGATTACGCCGGCGCCGGTGCGGCGTTCGGGGACGAACTAAGGATCTGTTCCTGAATAGCGGTTCGGTAGCGGCCGCTTTTGATATCCTAGGGCCATTGTGCGGATGATCTGGTGGTTTCTGATTGTGGCCTTGGCCGGAGGGGCGGCGCTGTGGGCGGTGTTGTCGGCCTTTGTGCGGGTGCGACAACGGTTGAGGAACGCGGAGAATAAACCGCTTGAGCCCGGCCAGTCGAGCGAAGTGTAGGGAGGAAGAAATGTCAGAAACTGTTGCTCAAATTGTAAGCCGCCGCAATCGCGCGCTCGATATCGCCCAGCAGGCAGCTATCGTCATCTGCGCCAGCCTGTTTGTCGCTTTCTGCGCCAGGATTTATCTGCCAATTCCGGGGACTCCGGTTCCGTTGACAGTGCAGAATTTTGCCGTCCTGTTAGTGGGGCTGGCTCTGGGAAGCCGCCGCGGATTCATTGCCTTGGCGCTGTATTTGTTGGAGGGAGCAGCGGGGCTGCCGGTATTCAGCCCGGTGGGAGCGGTCGGCATCGCGCATTTTATTGGGCCTACCGGGGGCTATCTGCTGGCTTATCCTTTCGTGGCCGCATTGACCGGCTATATTTTTGAGCGCGGGAATCCCGGCTTCGGGCGCGCTGCACTGGCCGCATTCGCCGGCGAAGTGTTGCTGTTCACTTGCGGGATTTCTCAGCTTTACCTCCTGACGCATTCGCTGGTGACGGCGATTTCCTATGGTCTTTACTGGTTCATTTTTGCCGAAGTAATGAAAGTCATGGTCGCGGCAGGAGCGATTCGAAGCTGGCACGGCCTGTTTCCACGCGCCTGAGATTTCATCCCCACTCACGTCAACCGGAAGCTTGAGTGGGCCACCCTCGCAGACTGGGAGAAACACGAGTGTCTACTACTGCCATCAGCGTTCGCGACATCAGCATCGCCCACAGCCCCGATTCCGACGACGCCTTCATGTTCTACGGATTGGCCACGGGCAAGGTGATCGTTCCGGGCCTGCGCTTTTCGCACACCCTGACCGATATCCAGACGCTGAATCAGAAGGCGAGGCAGGACGGCGGAGTTTATGACGTCAGCGCGATTTCGTTTCACGCGTACCCGTACATTCAGGATCATTACGCGCTGATGACCGCGGGCGGAAGCGTGGGAGAGGGCTACGGCCCGATGATTGTGGCGCCCCGGGCTTTTTCCCTGGAGGAAGTGAAGCGGCTCAAAATCGCGGTGCCGGGAAAACTGACCACCGCTTACCTGGCGTTGCAGTTGTTCGCTCCGGGGGTTGACACTGACGTCGTGCCCTTTGACCAGATCATCCCCAGCGTCTTATCGGGGAAGCACGAGGCGGGGCTGATCATTCACGAAGGCCAGCTTACGTACGATCGCTCTGGACTCTATCGGATTGTCGACCTGGGAAAATGGTGGCTGCAGTTGACCGGGCTGCCGCTACCTCTTGGCGGGAACGCAATCCGGCGCAGCCTGGGACGCGAACTGATTGGAAGCGTGTCGGCCGCCCTGCGCGACAGCATTCAATATGCCCTTGACCATCGCGAGCAGGCGCTGGAATATGCCATGCAGTTCGCTCGCGATCTTGATACGCAATTGGCCGACCGCTTCGTCGGCATGTACGTGAACGAGCGCACACTTGATTATGGCGCCGATGGAAAAGCAGCCATCCGGCGCTTACTCGACATGGGATATCGCGCCGGAATTATTCCCATCGAACCCCGAGTGGAGTTCGCGGAATAAACATCGCGACATGCGGGTTTCAGCGGCGGCGGCGCTTTTCAGCGGGGATTGAAGTCAATCTTCACTTCAACGGTTGTGGAAGTCTCGGCGGGTTCGTACTTCCATTGCTTCACCGCTTCAATGGCTGACTCCACAAGGATGGGATTTCCACCCAGCGGCTCTACCGTCCGGACAGTGCCCTTGGGGGTAATTTCCACGGATAGGCGCACCACTCCGCCAATTTCGTGGCGCTTGAGGTACTCCGGGTATTTCGGCTCTACCTTATAGATACGCTTTCGCTCCACCGCCTCCTGGGCGTGCAGCCGAGGGCGCAGATCTTGAGCAAAGGCAAGAACCAACAGCCCGAGACAGAGGATGCCGGCCAGACGGAGCTTAGCAATGCGCAATTCCTGTGAGTGTGTTGCAGTCACAACGTTCCCCAACGAACAAGCTGGTACTGAGGCAATCACGTTACCATCGCGAGCTGCCTGAGGGTATGTAACCAAAGTGACTGGCTGGAAGTGAGTGGCTAGCGGCCAGTGTCCAGTTGCCGGGGATTTGTGGTAAGACGGCGGGGGGGAACTCTCGAGAACCACGCCTTCCTTCAAACCAGGCAATGCAGCAGTCCTTCGGTGCCCGCCCCGGATCTATCTCGCCTCGCGCGGAAAAGTGAAGAGCGGGTCGATGTCCACCGGCACATTGGACGCCTTTTGCAGAGCCGCGTGCAACTCCGGCGGGATCACATCATATTTTTTGAACCAGGCTTCGGCGCGGGCGCGATCTCCGTTGGCTTCCAACTCGAGAAGTTCTTTGGCGAGAGATTCGATCTGCCCGGGCATCGCGTCATACTGCAGAGCGTACCTGCCAGAGGGCTGTCGGTGAATGGCGCCGTGCTCCAGCAGATAGTTGAACTCCATCATTTCGCCCTGGGCATGAGCTTCTCCCACGCCAAAGCGAAGGCTGCGAAAAATGTCGGCCACATAAGACGCATAGCATTCCTGCAGCTTCCCTTTCGGCAGTGCACCCCGGTCGACCAGCCACTTCAGGACAAACATTCCCACAACATCGGCTTTGGCTTCCTCGAGTCCGCTGAAAATCGGCCCGATAGCTTCTCGAATATCGATGCTGTCGCCCTTGGCGTTGTGCGCGAAAGCTGGACCGAGGCCGTGCGATATCTCGTGCATGACCGTTCCCAACAGGTAGCCTTCTGGCGTGACTTGGAGCGCCTGCTGCACCGGCATGAGGTAATGCGCGAGCGGTATGACAATCGAGGTCACGCGCGCATCCATGAAATCGGCAAAGAAAATCTTCTTGGTTCCCTTTTTTTCGTGGACGCGAGGATCGTTGGGCAAGTTGTCGGCGACCGCCTGGTAGCCATGGTCGAGATCCCCGGCGCGAAATGGCGCGTCCACGACCTCCATGGGAGTTTGCAGTTGGTGCAACGAAGGCCGATCTCGCGGCGGCACAGGCAGCGCCTCCTGAAGCTGCGCAACGTACTGTTGGAACTTCTCCATCCGGCGGCTCTGGGCATCGTCGCGGATCAGAACAGCAGCTCCGTAGGTGCCCTTCACGCCCAGCAGGTTATCGGCATAGCTTTCGTATGGAGCGAAAATCAGGTCGATCTTTGGATCCTTCAAGTCGAGCCAGGCGATGTCACTCTGGAAGTAATCGTCATCGAGTAAAGCCTGGGCGCGTAAACGAAGGTAGCTGGCGAATGCAGCATCAGAACTCATTTCGGCGGCCTCGCGCAAATCTTTTGCAGCCGGCTCGAGGAATGCGCGGTAGGCGATGTGGTATGGAACGGCTTCCAGGTCGTTGCCATGCCAGCGCACGATGGTGGTTGGGCTGTAGACACCAGCGCGCTTTTCGGGATGATCGTTTACGTAGCGCTCGACCTGCTCGCGAGTCAGGCCTTGAGGATAAAAACCTGCTCCCGGGGACGGCGGATCGGTCCCAACGAATGGCTGATTGTTAGCGGTCAGGTCGAAGCGGGAGCCGTTGATCCACAGGTAGCGCCGCAGTTCGACATCCTTGGGATTGGCGCTGCCCTGCAGCGAGGCATAGAGTTCGAGGCCGTCGGGATCGACCTGCCGCCAGCAGATATCCTCCAGGTAGCGGGAAGCGTCTACCAGCTTCAGAATCATCTTTCGCTCGCGCGCCGTAAGGCCTGCGGCGTGAAAGGGGATGTTGACCTGGCGGAACCTGGCCAGCCGCTGTTTCAGATCTGGAACAACGCGCAACTGCGCGGAGCGCGGCTCACGCGATGAGTTTCTGGATTGTGAACCAATCCCGGTTCCGGCGAGAATCAGCAGAGACACCGATAGCAGAAAGACCGCAACCCCTCGATTGTTCATTGCTCGCGATTTTACTAGCAATCGTTTACCGCGAAGTTTTCTGCGCTGGTTCCCCTGCGCGGGTTGCGAACCAGTGGGTATCATGAGCGAGTGAGCTCTGTCTTTTCAAGACCCCCGCAGACGGTGCTGATCGATGCGGACGACACGCTATGGGAAAACAATATCTATTTCGAGCGCGCGATTGCCGATTTCATTTCGTTCTTGAATCATCGCGAGCGAACCCCGGCCGAAGTACGCGAAATTCTCAATGCAGTGGAGCGCGAGTGCATTATCAGCCACGGCTACGGCTTGAACAGTTTCGCGCACGCGCTGGTGAAAACGTTTGAGCGCATTTCGCTGGAGCCGATTACTCCAACGCTGCACAGGACCATCCATGGGTTTGCTCATACCATTGCCGAGCAACCGGTGCAGCTGCTTTCGAACGTCAAGGAGACGCTGCAGTACCTGGCTGGGGCACACGAGCTGATCCTGGTCACGAAAGGCGATTTCCAGGAGCAGAGCAGAAAAGTCGAGGGCTCCGGATTGAAAGGGTATTTTGTCCACGTGGAGGTCGTGCCGGAAAAGGATTCGGAGGTGTATCGAGGCCTGGTGCAGCGCCACGGACTGAAAAGCCAACGAACCTGGATGGTGGGCAACAGCCCGAAGTCCGATATTAACCCTGCGCTTCGCGCCGGACTGAACGCGGTCTTCGTTCCCCACAATGACACCTGGATTCTGGAGCACGAGGAAGTCGCCGAACCTGAGCCGCCGAGCCGACTATTGGTTTTGAAAACGTTTGCCGAGTTGAGGGAGCATTTCTAGCCGGGGCTTTTAACACCTGCAAAGGGGGAAAATCCGGGCACGGAGGAGCACAGAGGAAAAGCTACTTTGAGCTGGTTTGTTTTTCGGCGCCGGCCTTCAGGTGCTCGAGGCTTTTCTGGGCCTGTTCCGCATCGGGCCCGTGGGGAAGGGTTTTCAGATAGGCCTCATAGTGGGTGATGGCGTCGGCGGGTTGACCTGACTTCTCCTCACATTGGGCGAGGCGGAAGTTGGCAATCGCGTCATTCGGCTTGTAAACCAGCGCTTCCTTGTAACGATCCATCGCCGCGCGGTAGTTCTTCCGTTTGAAGTAAAAATCTCCCACCTCGACATCTTTGGCCGCCTTGTGTGGGTCCCAGGGATGGAACTCCTGAACATCGTCGGGATGGTCGGCGTCATAAATGGCGGCGCCACTGTCCGGGTGACTCTTGGCATCGTTGGCGGGCGGGCTCAGGTCGATGCGCGTGTCCTTGCTGGAGCTCTCTTCGGTCTCGCGGGATTCAGTCGTTTCCTTGTTCGGTTTCGCGGAGGCATTGCGCTGGGATGCAGGCGCTTGAGCTTGGTCCTCGGCGGGAGCGGTCGCATCTTGCTGCGCGATGAGGCTATGCGGAGCAAAGCCGAACGCCAGGAGCAGCACAGCAACCAGCGAAGGAAAGCGTCGGAACATAGACTTATTCTACTCGACAAGCGAGCGGGAAAATCCGGTGTTCCCAGCTACATTCGCGGAGCCATGAGCGAATCGATGGCAATGAAAAAAAGGCCACTCTGCGGTTACAGAGCGGCCTGTTGGCGAAGTCCTCCGGGGAGGAGGGAAAAACCTTTACATGGACGGCGGAGCCGAGCCCGTCGGCGAACCGGTTGTGCCGGGCTGGCCCTGGCCTTCGACCGTGTTGGTCATCAGGCGAATGTCGACGCGGCGATTCGCGGCGCGGCCTTCGCGAGTCTTGTTGTCCTCAGCCGGCTTATCCTTGCCAAGGCCGATCAGGTAGATCTTGTGCGCCGGGATGTTGTACTTCGAGCCGAGATACTGAATCACCGAATTGGCGCGGCGTTCGCTGAGACCATAGTTGTAATCCGCTGGGCCGACGGAATCCGTGCCACCTTCGACGGTGATGATGTAACCCTTAGTATTGGGAACGGTCGCCGCCAGCTTGTCCAGGTCATCTTTCGCCTGCTTGGTCAGGTTGTCCTTGTCGAAACCGAAGTGCACCGAGGTTTCGCTCACCACGCGATAGTTGTCGAGATTGGCAACGGCGTTGGAGAGAACGTCAACCCGGTGCACGGCGTTGTTGGCCGATTCTTGCGCCTGGGCGGCCGTCTGGCCGGCAGCCTGGGCCTTCTGGTCGGCGGCGGCAGCGGCCTGGTTTACCTGCTGAATGCCTTGCTGGGCGCGCGCATCGACGTCCTTAATCGCCTTGGTGTTCTGGGCGGTGAGGTCATCCAGTTCGTTGGTCTTGTTGATCAGGGGCGTGGTCTGTTGTTTTACATAATTCTTGCTGGCACAGCCGACCGACGCCGCCATGCTGACTGCCAGTGCAATGACTAAAGAAGCGCGATTCATTGTTGGAGGACTCCTTCCTCTCGTAATTTTAAAACCTGGGCAACAGGAGTTTGAGTTCTGTTACCTGGGTGACGCGCAATGAGCGCGTCAAGAAATCCTGGGTTTACCTATTCCGCTGTGCTCATCCTTTTACTTGCCAAGGATGGCTCGCAGCCACTCTCAACATAAGCACGGGAAATGCCAACCGCCAGCCCACCGCAGGAAGAGCTGTAACTTGCTCTACACACACGGCTTAGATGCACCTCCAGCATACACCCGATGCTTCTACATAGACCAAAGTTGAGGAAAATTTATATAGGCGAAGGAAAAGCAGCGGTTCTGCTTGGCGGCGGGCATTCAGACGCAAAACGCTGACCACCTCGCCTTGTTACAGTTTTCAAAAAAATAACTAAAGCATGATTTTTGTGCAGGGTAGCGGCTGGTCGCCCATGCTCACGGTGCAGTTCACTTCGCTAAGGAGCCATCACCGTGAAAAAAACCCTGCTTTTGCTCGCCGTCCTGCTGACCCTGTCACTGTCGACGGTCGCGCCGGCGCAAAACCCGATCTGCCCGCCCAACAGCAATCTATGCAAGTAACACGTCATGATGTGAAGTTTTAAAAGCCCATTGTGGGCTGCTGTCGAGAGGTTTAGGATTC
Organism: Terriglobales bacterium; assembly: GCA_036376415.1. Lineage (GTDB taxonomy): Bacteria > Acidobacteriota > Terriglobia > Terriglobales > Acidobacteriaceae > Gp1-AA145. The sequence goes on along the minus strand of DASVAJ010000098.1, from coordinate 14,368 downwards.
ACAGTAGCCCATGCTTTTCCTCCGCTGGTATCTTTGGCTTGCGCCCAACATCGCGGTCGCGCTATGTCTGCTCTTCCTGCTCCGCCACCCCTCCCGCCGCAGCCATAGATTGTTCAGCGCCTATCTGGCTTTCACTCTCATGCTGTTCCTGGTTCTGCTCACAGCCACGGAACTGGTCCATGATGAAGCTACCCGGCTTTCGCTTTATCACTGGCTGTTGGATATCGGGTCAGGAATTTCCGCATTACTGGAGCTGGCTGTACTTGGTGAGATCGCGAAACTGACTGTTCCGTCCGATCGAGCGCCGATCCCGCTGAGGGCAATCATGCGATGGACGGCGGCGCTGTTGCTGCTGGTGGCCGCGCTCCTGTCCGCCTGGTTATCGAAGCCAGGCCTGGATCGCGCCGTGGGAGTCTTTCAGAGCCTGGATTTTTCCGCCAATCTGCTGAAGATTGGCCTTCTGCTGGTTCTGCTTTCCTTCACCAGCATTCTTGGCGTTTCCTGGAAGAGCTTGCCGGCGGGCATAGCACTGGGATTCGGAGTATCCGCTGCAGCCGAAATGTCTGCCTCGGCGTTGCTCTCCGAAGTTGGAAAAATTGGGTACATTCCTATCGATCTGATCCGCATGGCTGCGTTCCACCTTTGCGTGGTGATATGGCTGTTCTACGTTTTGCGGACAGGAAAGCGGCCCAGTTCCATCGCGACCGCGGCCTCGCGATCTCAGCTCGAGCTCTGGAATCAAAAGCTAGGAAAGATGGTGCGCCTATGACGCTCCCTGCGATCATCATAATCGCCAGCGTGCTTGCCGTCGGACTGCTGTTCGTCCTGCTCCGGATGCGACGGGCGGATGCCGCCGAGCTCTCCGCCGAAATGGTGCAAGTAGTCGATGCCGGCGCTTTCCTGAATTTGATCAGCGCCAGTGAGCAGGATTACCTGGAACGAAACCTGCCCACGCAACAATTCCGCAAGATCCACCGCTTGCGCATGCTGGCCGCGATCCAATACGCCTGGGCGGTGGCAGAGCAGGCGCGCATGTTGAACCGAATCGCGGAATCCGCAGTGCACGATTCCAACTCCGAAGTTGCCGCCATCGCGGTGGACCTGCAGAGAAATGCCATGCGGGTACGGCTCCGCGCGCTGCAATCGATACCCCGTTTGGCGGTTCGAAGCCTGGTACCGGGATTCGGCCTGCAAACGGATTCGGTCGCCCGCAGCTGCGACGAGCTGACCTGGAATTTCGCCGCGCTGGCGCGCCTGAAGAGCCCGAGGGCGGACGTTCTTAACGCCGTCTGACCCGCTCGGGCCGGCAGTCACCTTCCGGTAAAATAGAACCAGCTTCCCTGACGCGCCAGGTCCTGCTGCGCGCGTAAACCGGACATTGGACTCCCGCGGAACCTATGGACCTCCAGGAAAAAATCCGTTCCATCCCGGCTTCGCCCGGCGTGTACCTGTACAAGAACGCCGAAGGCGAGGTGATCTATGTCGGAAAGGCGAAGAGCCTGCGCCATCGGGTGAGTTCGTATTTTCACGAGGGCCGGGTTGCCGATGCGAAGACAGGAACCCTGGTTCGTGAAGCGGTCGACGTCGACTACATCGTAGTGGCTAATAACAAGGAGGCGCTGGCACTTGAGAATCACCTCATCAAGCAGAAGAAACCAAGGTTCAACATTCTGCTGCGCGACGACAAGACTTACCCGTACGTGAAGCTGACGTTAAGCGAGCGCTTCCCGCGAGTTTACGTGACCCGTCGGCTGCGCAAAGACGGAAGCGTTTACTATGGACCGTACTTCCCTGCCAATCTCGCGTATCGCATTGTCGACTTGATTCACCGCAACTTTCTGGTGCCCTCCTGCAATGTGGATTTGAACCGGTTTCATCCCCGCCCCTGCCTGCAGTTTTATATCGGCCGCTGCCTTGGGCCATGCGTGGAAGGCCTGACCACGCCGGAGATTTACCAGGAAGCGGTGCGCGACGCGAAGCTCTTTCTGGAGGGGCGGCAAAGTGATTTGTCGAAGTCGCTCCGGAAACGGATGCAGAAGGCTGCCGAAGCGCAAGAGTTTGAGCGCGCAGCGAAGTACCGGGATCTTATTTCCACGGTCGAGCAACTGCAGGAAAAGCAGCGGATTGCGGCAGCGGAAGGCGATGACGCCGACGTTTTTGGGTATCACTACGAAAATGGCATGCTGGCGGTCAACCTGTTTCACATGCGTGGCGGGCGGGTGCTGGACCGCCGGGAATTTTTTTGGGAGGACTTGCCGCAGTTTGAAGCTGCCGAAGAGTCGAATATCCATGCAGGAGCGGGTCTCCCAATCCGCCCGGGCGATGAAGAGCCGAGTATTTCAGGATCTGCTCCATCCCTCGAGCTGCGCTCGGCCGGGCGAGTCGGGAGAGCCGCCGCTGCATCGCCGGAATTCGATCCGGCGGAATTCTTTTCTTCTCTGCTTAAGCAGCTCTATATCGGGCATCCCTATGTTCCTCGCAATATCTATGTCCCGGTGGATTTTGAAGATCGGGAGATGCTGGAGGAGGTGCTTTCGGAGGGATTTGGGGGCGAGGCCGCCCGCGCCACCGAGGCCCGGGCCACCCGTGTCCACATCCTGGTGCCGCAGCGCGGCGATAAGCGTTCGCTCATCGATCTGGCTTCAAACAACGCCAAGCAACTTTATGACCAGCGCTTCCGGGTGATGAAGCCCGATGCACGAGCTATCCAGGAAGCGTTGCAGGAGGCGCTGGGTCTTCCTGAGCTGCCGAAGCGCATTGAGTGCTTTGATATTTCGCACATTCAAGGCGCGGAGACGGTCGCCTCCATGGTGGTCTGGGAGGATGGCAAGATGAAGAAGTCGGGCTACCGCAAATTCATCATCAAGACCGTCGAAGGCGTGGACGATTTCGCCTGCATGCGTGAGGTGGTCACCCGGCGTTACAAGCGGATTCAGGATGAGAAGCAGGAGATGCCCAGCCTCATTCTGATCGATGGAGGTCTAGGCCAGCTGCACGCGGCAGAGGAAGCCCTGGCGTCGCTGCAGATCATTAATCAGCCTCTGGCCTCGATTGCCAAGCGCGAGGAGATTATCTACGTTTGCGGGCAGGAGAATGAACCCGTGGCGCTCGATCACCACAATCCGGTGCTGCACCTGGTTCAGCTCATTCGCGATGAGGCCCACCGCTTCGCCGTGACCTTCCACCGCAAGCGCCGGCAGATTCGCGACCGCTCGACGGAATTGCTGGAAATCCCCGGCGTGGGCGAACGTACCACGCGCAGGCTGCTGGAGCACTTCGGAAGTCTGCAAGCAGTGAGGCAGGCGGACGTGGCGGCGCTCTCGGCGGTGGTGACGAAAAGCCAGGCAGAGGCGATTTTGCAGCATTTTCAGAAATAGAGAGCGCTTCGGGCGATCTATAGCAGCTCTGACTGTCTCGCGGCCGGAACAATTTCTTCCAGAAATTCCCTTCGAAAATTAGCCGCCAATTCGCGGGCCCGATTGATCGGTGTCTTGTCGCTCCTCAGCAACGCGATCTGCACTTCGCGGCGCTCGGACCATTTCGGGTGGGTGCTGACGATATTGAAGAGCTCCTGCAAAGCATCCACTTTGGCCAGCGCCGCGGCTACGGAGACTTCGGTCAGCCGTGAATTCTCCAGCGCGGCTGTGATCACGCGCGAATCCGCGTCCGGCAGTAACCCGGCTGCAACCCTTCCCGAGGCTCGGCGGGCCAGGGAAATTTTCTCTCCAACCGAGAGCGACTGAAGACGAACCAGGATCTGGTCTTCGGCTACGCGTTTCAGGTCAGCGGCAACCGCGGGCGCTAATGTCACCTGCATGAGATCGAAAGTGAACATGCGGCGCAGCAGCGGGATAGAAATGTGGCGGGGAGTACGCGCATGCTGCACCAACGCGAGCACAACTTTGCGGCTCTTGATCGCCGCAGGATTCCGCGCCAGCGAGGCGAGTTCGGACGCGGCAACCTCGGCGCGCTGCAAGGTCGCCAGAGCCTGATCTTCGCTTACCTGGCTGGAGTCAACCGGCGCCGGCTGGCCCGCGCCGGAATCGACCGGGTTGCGCTGGCTATTCGATTCGTTTTCTAATTTGATTTCGTCGTTCAATGACCCCGCTGCGCGAGCGCGCCTGCGCCTCCACGAGCATTGCACTTGCCGCACTACTCGAACGCCTTCTTGTGCCAGATGCCAAATTCTCGACGGGCGCGGCCCAGCGCTCCCAGCGCGGGATCGACAGTTACATCCACGCAGGTTGCATTGGGACACAAGCTGGTCAGCCGCTGTTTGAAAACCTGCTTGACCCGGGCGCTGCTGCCGAATACTCCACCGTGGTTCGCAACCGGAGCTTCCTCTGACAACGGGAAGGTTCTTCCGATCACCGCGGCAGCAACCTGCGCCAGTTCTTCCCCTGCTCGATGCAGCACACGGGCGGCCAGTGGCTCGCCGCCTTCGGCGAGTTCCAGCACCATGGGGAACAGAGACGCGAAGTCCGGCGGGGGATTGGCATTGACCCGCGCGGCGAGATCGTTGACGGTTCGTGCCTCGAGCGCCGGCATCAATTTCTCCAACAACTCGCTCTCCTCCCCGCGATCGTGCTCATGAAGGGACATGCGAATTGCCTGCAGGCCGATCCAGTGCCCGGAACCTTCGTCGGAGACCATGCGGCCCCATCCTCCCGCGCGCGCGGTTTCGCCCTGGCGGTTTCGGGCGTACGCGATGGAACCTGTCCCGGCAATGACTACGACTCCCACGCCGTCGGGGAACGCGCTCTCGAGCGCAATTTCCATGTCGCCGATCACCTCGATGGCGCCGCCAACGATTCCGATCAGAAGCCGCTGCACCAGGCTGGCGACCCCGTCGTCGGCCGCGCCCGCAATCCCGGCGCAGGTTCGCGTGATCTGCGAGGGCGACACTCCTGCCTGCACGCAGGCTTCGTGAATGGCGCCGCTCAAGGAATCGCGGGCACAGGCCTCTCCCACCCGCAGCACATTACAACCGGAAGCGTTCCCGGTCGAGAGCACGGAAGTGTTGTCGCCCAGCAAACAGCGCGTCTTCGTGCCGCCGCCGTCAATTCCGAGGAAAAATGGCACGGGAAGATTCTATATGCGATCTTGTTCACCACGAGACCCGGAGAACGGCTCTAGTAAATGGACTTCCGGGTTGCAGCGACTGCACGAATCACCCAGAGAGGTTTTGCCAACTCGCCTCTGTGGCTCGGCGCCTGTGTGATATGGATTTATAAACTGCGGACCACCAGGGTGCCGGCGATCAGGTCGTGCAAGGCTTGCTTGCGGGCGGTGAATCCGGCCATGATATAGCCGATCATAAGGGTCATGCGGGAAAGTATTTTCGAAAAATACCGCGCAGTAGCGCGGCCAAACGAAATGCGCCGACCCTGTTCGTCGGTGACTTTGAGGCCCAAAGCCATTTTTCCCACTGTGGCCTGCTTCGACGAACTCTCCAAGCTGGCCTCATAGATCCATCCTGCAAACAAAAAGAGGGCGCCGGCTACAACTCCGCGCACCAGATGAATGCCCACATCGGGCATCTGGACCGAGCCTCCTGCGACGCCGACCATCAAGCCTAAAATCCCCGCCACTGGCCACACCACAATTCCCATGATCAGGGCATCGATGATGACGGCCACAAAGCGAATCCAGAAACCACCGTAGCGAACGGCCGGCGCCGCAACATACTGCGTGGGCATAGGCGGCGCGGCTGGGCCTTGGGCCTGCGGAACGACCTCGGGAGCCGTGGGCGGCGGAGCGGAACTGTCCAGGGCAAAAGGAGTGCCGCAGGTCGCGCAAAACCTGGCCAGCCCCGAATTCTGAGCTCCACAGCGATTGCAGTAGATGACTCCGTTGGTCATGAGCGGTGAATATAAACGGGCAAACGTGGGCTTGTAAAGAAGGTCTGCACGATCTACGGCCGCCCCGGTTACCTGGGGATCCAGTGCGGATGGCCGGTGAGTAATCCGCTCGAAACACAAATTTGATAGGCAACGACCAGGCCGAAACCAAGGCTCAGCAGGCCGGAAGCCAGCGCCAGCCTGCGCGAAAAGTTTTGTCCCCCACGCGCGAAATGAAAGCTCGATGCAATAGTCATGGTGATGAGCATCATGCCCGCGATGGTGCCGACGCCAAATACTAAGAGGTAGGCGATGGCCCAGCGCGCGTTGCCGATCGTGGCCAGGACCAGCAGAGCGACGGCCGCTGATCCCGCCAGGCCGTGCACGATGCCGATCAACAAAGGGCGAATCGGCCGATAGGCGCGAAGACCCTGCAGCGCTCGATCCAATTTTGCGACCGGCGTTTGGCTGTCAGCGTGCGGGTGCTGCTCGGGCGCGTGGCTATGAGGATGGGTGTGAACGTAATCCCCATGACTGTGGGGGTGGGAATGAGCACGCACCGCCCCGGCGGCGCTTGGCACCGAACTGAAAAAGCTGCGGACGTTTACGATGCCTAACAGGATTAGCATCAGGCCGACAGCCAGTTCCATGCTGAGTCCGAGACGCGGCGGAATCACCAGATCGAAGAGGATGATGGCCGCGCCGACTACGAAGATGGTCAATGTGTGTCCGATGCCCCAGAATGCGCCGATCCATGCGGACCTCGACACCTGCCGCTCACGCGTAACGATGGTGGTTACCGCGATCACGTGGTCGGGATCGGTGGCGTGACGCATGCCCAGAAAAAATCCGAGAGCGAGAATGGAGAGAAAGCTGATCATGCGGACGACGATGATGATTATCTCGCAGTGCGGACGGTTTCGTACAATGCGACTGAAGATTCTTCACCCAACTCAGCGGTGCCGGAGACCTGAATGATTCGCAGCTTGAAAATGCCTGCTGTGGCGATCGCATTGTTTATTGCTTCATCTTTGTTGCACGCGCAGTTCGGGCCGCCGGAGCCGCAGGGCTCTGGTCCGAAGCTGAGTGCGCCAACCGTCTTCCCTGCCCCGGGCAGCTATCCCACCACTGAGTCCATCACATTGCTGGACGACGATCCCCAGGCAACGATCCATTACACATTCGATGGCAGCATGCCCACATCGAAGAGTGCGGTTTATGACCCGACGCAGCTTCTGTTTCTCGGGGGCATTTACGAAGGCAATCACGGCCTGAAGACGGGATATACGATTCGCGCTGTGGCCATGGCCGAAGGCCACACCAACAGCGAGGTTGCCAACTTTCAGTTCGTCATCGATCGCCACGACCATACCGCTTATGTGTCGGAAGAGATTTTGCCCGGCGTGCGCATGATTCGCGATTCCGATAACGACAAAATGTTTCTGGTAAAAGGCACGAAGAAATATGCGCTCATCGACAGCGGCATGGGGCAAGGCGCGTTGCGCGAGTATGTCTCCCAGTTTACCGGTGGTCTGCCCATCGAAGTCATCTTCACTCACAATCACGGGGACCACATCGGGCAGGCGGACGAGTTTGCTCGCCAGAGCGTCGAACATATCGGCGAGCCTGATGTCGCGGGGCTGAAAAAACTCCTGAAAGACCGTGGCATTCCCGATGACGTGATCGCGAAGAATGTTGTGGCCGCCCACGATGGCGACCGCGTGGACTTGGGCGACCGCTCGCTCGCCATTTACACCGCTCCCGGGCATACGCCGGGCTCGCTGGTAGTTTTCGATGAGCAAACCGGCAGCCTGTTCACCGGCGACTCCTTTGGCAGCAATTCGCCGACAATCCCCGACGCCCTGTGGATGCAATGGAGCCGGACTCCCCTGGATCGCTATCTCGCGGTGGTCAAGAGTTGCCGCCCGAATTTCCGCGGCAAAGTTAAATACATGATGACCGGGCACAACGATCATCCGCTGGCCGGAGAAAAATACCTCGACAACCTGGAACTGGCGCTCCAGTCACTGATGGACAAGGGTGATGCGGTGCTGGTGCCCTCCTACCGTCCGGCGGGGGTGGAGCAAGTGGTGATTGGCGACCGGCTGCACGATCCCGATTGGGTCGCGATCAACATAAATAAGGAAACGTACCTGCCGGCGCCAATCGAGAAGATTGCCGGACTGACGGAGCTGGCAATCCAGGGCGCGCGCCTTTCCCCGGCGTTCACGCCGGAGGTGAAGGACTACACGGCGGCCGTTCCCGCGAAAACGTCGATGGTAAACATCACCGTGGAGCCCTCTTCCACCCGCTCGCAAGCGCTGTCGGTGAACGGCGAAGCTCTACAGTCGCAGGTTGCGCGCCAGGTTAAAATAACCGGCCGCTCTTCTTTGCTGAAGATTCACGTAGCCTCGCCCGATGGCACGCAAAGCGCGGATTACGCCGTGGCAATTACACGCCGCTGACCGGTTGGCAAACACCGCGAGGCCGGGACCGACTGGTTTAGAATTGTTGCACCCGCATTTTGGGCGGTTAGCTCAGCTGGTTAGAGCGCCTGCCTTACAAGCAGGAGGTCGCAGGTTCGAGTCCTGCACTGCCCACCAGATTTCTCAAGAAATATGCAGGTGCTTCGCATGGTCTCCTCCTACCCTCGCCGCCCGCAAAGCGGACATTTCATGTGCTATCTCAACCGGACATATCATGTGCTACCGACAGGACGAGTAGGTAGTGGGCTGTTTTGAATTGTTTCTGGTTATTTGACTAGGCATGGCATAATTGGTTTTATGCGTGGTCGAGCAAGCAAAGGCGATGCAGCACAGAATGCACTCAGGGTCGTAGAAGCCGCGATTGGTGAGCCTTTGAAGCTAGAGCGGAAAACGCTGCAATTCCCGCGCAAGGCCAAGAATCCGGCAGCAGTAGCCCTTAGCAAGCTGGGAAGCCGGAAAGGTGGAATAGCTAGAGCAAAGAAGCTCACGCCCGAAGAGCGGAAAGAAATAGCCCAGCGTGCAGCAAAGGCACGCTGGGGCGATAAGGGTTAACGTTTTAGGCCGATAGAGTGCCTACCTGCCCCAAGTCAGAGACGCCCCGCGAAGGTTATCTGACTTGGGGTTTGCCGTTACAGCCCCCCGCACGATAGGCAAATACAAAGGGCTAGTCGGTATTACGAGGCTGACGAATGCCTTCTCGAAAAAGTTTGAGAATATCACTGCCACATGGTTGCGATCTACCATGCATACTACAATTTCTGCCGCGTCCATCAGACTCTAAGGATCACGCCCGCGATGGAAGCTGGTTTGGCGGATCACGTTTGGTCGATGGAGGAGCTTGTTTCGCTGCTTCCTGACTCAAAGGCTATGGCCGCGTAAACGGCTGTGAACTTAGGTAATTACCGGCCAATGACCCTCGAAAAGGTAAGATTCTCTTGACAAGCAGTTGGTGCGAGAGCAGAATTCTCTCGTTTCACAGGAACCCACTTCCCCGGCTTCCTCATCCAAACGAAAGTGAGGCCAATGAGAATGGCCACTGTCCACGCACCGCTACCTAGAGAGCGGGAGGGTGAAGTGTCTTACACGTATTCAGCCACGACAGACCGCCGACGTTCAACGGGAGCGCATGCGAGTCCACTATTGATCGCATTGTTCGCGTTCTTAGTTGCATTTCCGGCAATATCCACCTTGTTGCCAGATTCAGTTCGATACTACATCGCTGCCTTGTTCCGATAAAACCTAATCGTGACTATCGGGTGGAGCTGGATCAGATTCGGGTATGGAGTGTGCGGCGCGGTTGCTCCAGAGATCGTGCGACTGTACAACGTTTATCACCAGCACGACATTGGGTTCTCCACTCCGCCATCTCTCGCCTTTGTGCTAATTTCGCTAGCGTTCATGGGGCTAGGCGGAGTATTCGCCTCCGCGTGGGGTGAAGACCATCCAATAAAATGCCTCTACAACGGCGCGAGTTTTCCCGTACTGCTATCAGCAATATCAATCATTCCATCACACTAAGATTTTCAAAACAGCCCACCACCGACGAGTACATCGGCTTGACATGGGCGATCTGGCGGCCTATCGTATCGGGTCCGGTCCCGAGATGGGCATCACGAGCGGCTAATCAAGTCGCGCTGCGTCAAGATCCAAAATCTTCTGAGGGAGAAAAGGGTATGCACTCTGCCTTTACGAAAACCATCCAGCCGATGGGCGTCACTCTTGTCCTTTGCGCACTACTCGCGGCCGTAGCCTCTCGGCCTACCTTCGCCATGGAACTCTGCGTCAACTCAGCTGGCTCGAATGGCTGCTTTTCGAGCATCCAAGACGCCGTCAATCACGCGTCCACGAACGCGGTGATTCAGGTTGCGGCCGGGACCTATAAAGAGCAGGTGACCATTGGCATTCCGCTTTCGCTCATCGGCGCAGGCGCACAAACCACCATCATCGACGCAACCGGGCTGGCAAACGGCATCTTCATCGATGGCTTTGATCATCCCGGTCTTCACGGTGTAACCGTTTCCGGATTTACAGTGGAAAACGCGTTGTACGAAGGTGTTTTGGTGGTCAGCGCTGCGCATGTCGTGGTGCGCGATAACGCAATCGTGAATAATGACGCTTTCCCCGCGGTATTCACCGGAGCGAACACCGGTTGCCCCGGCCAGCCGGGTAACGGCTCATACGAGACGGATGAAACCGGCGACTGTGGCGGTGCGATTCACCTGGTCGGAGCTGTGCATGTGCTGGTGTCAGGTAACCTGGTCAGCGGGAATGCTGACGGCATCCTGATCAGTGACGAGACCGGCGAAAGCCGCGACAACGTGGTTACCAAGAACACCTTTCAGAACAATCCCAAAGAGTGCGGCATCACCCTGGCCTCGCACCCCCCGAGCGGGCATACGTCTTTTCCGTTTGCGCCGCATTTTGGCGTCGACCACAATACCATCGCGGAGAATGTTTCTTCGGGTAATGGAGTGGCCATTGGGGGCGCTGGAATGGGGCTTTTCTCTGACGGCGCTGGCCCGGGAAAAGTTTCAGGCAATATTGTGGTCGGAAATATTTTGACCGGCAACGGTCTTGGAGGGGTCAGTCTGCACACGCATGTAGGCCCTGCCTTTGGTCTTCCTGCAGATAACATGGATGGAAACATCATTGTCGGCAACATTATCCATAGCAATCTTGCCGATCTGTTCGACACGGCCACGCCGGGCCGAGTGGGTATCAATATTAATAGTGGCGGAGGCGGCTCTCCTGTTAGCGGAACTGTGATCTCCCGGAACACGATTTGGGACGAAGACATTGACATCGCCATCAACACGCCTGCCATCGTCCAGGTTCATCAAAATAATCTGCTCGGGGGGAATATCGGAGTAGGCAACATTTGCGCTTTTGATGGCGGCGTTTGTACTGGCAGCAGCATTAACGCAATTTTGAATTACTGGGGATGTTCGGCTGGTCCCAGCGAGCCCGGCTGCACCTCGATCAGCGGCTCCGATATCAGCTACAGCCCATGGTTACAGCATCCCGCCAGGGGCAAATGAAGCGGCCGTTAGGCGCGAAAGCATTTTCGTAACGTCTGCGGACCCTCGATGATTTTGAAGCGGGGCATTCTACAAAGCTTCGTCCGACATAAAGGTCTGGAACAAACGTCAACAGCGACTAAGACGTGAATCTCTATCTTGCTTACAGAGAGGCCGCAGGTTCGAGTCCTGCACTGCCCGCCATTCTTTTTATGCGCGAGGTTTTACCGGCTACGCGATCAGTACTTCGACGCCCTTCTTACGGAGAGCGTCGACGAACTCCGCCGGCGCGCGGTTGTCGGTGATCAAGCGGCGGATTCTGTCGGTACCACCGATGCGCGAAACGCTGCGACGGCCGAGTTTGCTGGAATCGGCCACAATATTCACTTCTCGTGATGCCTGCATCATCAGGCCATTTAATTGCGCCTCGAAAACATCCGGGGTGGATGCCCCGATCTGCAGATCAAACCCGTCGACGGCCAGGAAAAGACGGTCGGCGTGGAATTCCTTCAGTATCATTTCCGCCTGCGGCCCGACAAACGAACAGGAGATGGGCCGCATCAACCCGCCAATCACGATCACCGAAATGCCGTGAGCGTCCATCAATTCGGAAGCGATATTGAGGGCATTGGTAATGATGGTCAGCGGCTGGATCTTTCTGGCTTTGATCTGGCGGGCGACTTCCGCCGTGGTCGTGCCGGAGTCCAGAATGATGACTTCGTTCGCGTGCACCAGGTCCGCCGCTGCTTTGCCAATTCTGATCTTCTCTCCGCGATGCAGAGTTTCCTTGAGGCGCAGCGGGTAGTCCTGGTTGGCCTCCATGCGGCGTACGGCCCCGCCATGCGAACGCACCGCCGACCCATTGGAGGCGAGCGCATCCAGGTCGCCACGCGCCGTCACTGCACTCACCGCGAACCTTTCGACCAGGTCGCGAACCGTGACCTGGCCTTTCTGTTCAAGCAAATCGATGATCTTCCTGCGGCGTTGTTCGGCCAGCAGTTTGGAGTCGGCGGCAGCAGGCATTGGGGTTGGCATAAGTCTATTGGGATGTGCCACTTCGGATCAGTCCGAAAGCGCCACAAACGGAGTCTCTCAATCGCATTATACTTACTTTTACACGTATCGTTCACCAGCACATGCTTGTTTTCCTTTACTTTTGATTTCCGATCCAGCTACGCTGTTCCCTTCATCTCGTCCTGCGCGAGGAGGCACTCTGCATAAATTTGGCGCTGTATTGGTGGCCCTGCTTTCGACTTCCCTGCTTCACGCGCAGCCTAAGCCGGTTGCGCAAAGCGTGCGAGCGTCACACGACGTCAGCATCGATACGAATGCAGACGCGGCGTTCTGGCGCGCCACGCGTCCCATCTATGCGGAAATGGACAAGAGCGGCAAACCGGTTCCCGGGTATCGCACCGAAATTCGCTCGCGCTGGACGAAGGACAACCTTTATTTCCTCTTCCTCTGTCCGTATCAGCATCCTTATGTGAAACCCTCGCCGGACACAGCTCACGAGACTTACGAGTTATGGAACTGGAATGTGGCCGAAGTTTTCATAGGTTCGGATTTTGCCGACATCAAGCACTACAAAGAATTCGAGATCTCGCCGCAAAACGAGTGGGTCGACTTGGATATCGATCTGCATAAGCCTCATCACGAAGCGGGCTGGCGCTGGAATTCCGGCTTCGCGCATGCGGCTCGCGTGGATGAAGCCAGGCATGTCTGGTTTGCGGCCCTGCGCATTCCTATTTCATCGCTGACGGCTCGCCCCGCGGGGCCAGGAGTCACCTTCCGGGTAAATTTCTACCGCACAGAAGGGCCTCCGCAAAATTCCAAAGAAATCATGTGGCAGCCGGTCATGAGCGATACCTTTCACGTGCCCGAGCACTTCGGCCTGCTGCGCCTGGTCTCAAAGTGAACGACACGAAACGCTTCGACATCAGCATTGCCGGCGAGCTGAATCTCGACTTGATCCTCAACGGAGTTCCGCAAGAAATTCCGCCCGAACGCGAGCTTCTGGTTTCCGACCTGAACCTGACTCTAGGCAGTTCCTCGGCCATTGTGGCGCACAATGTAGCTTGCCTGGGAAACCGGGTGGGGTTCGTTTCCTGCATCGGCGAGGACCAATTCGGCGAGATGGCGCTGGCGCGACTCGCCGCGGCAGGAGTTGATGTCAGCCAGGTCAAGGCTCTGGGCGGACGAAAAACCGGCCTTACGGTCATCCTGAACCGTGCGGCCTGGCGCAATATCCTGACCTACGCGGGCACGATCTTCGACTTGCGCATGGAGAATCTCGATCTCGCGTATCTCGCGTCAGCACGGCATTTCCACCTCTCGTCGTTTTACCTTCAGCATGGACTTAACCAGGACGTGCCGCATCTGTTCCGCACGCTTAAGAGCGCAGGGTTAACAATCTCTCTCGATTGCAACGATGATCCTGCTGATAAATGGGACGGCGGAATTGGCGATGCGCTCCGCTACGTTGACCTCTTCCTGCCCAACCGCCGCGAAGCCATGAAGCTCACGGGCGCGACAACGGCGGCAGCCGCCGCCCAGCAACTTGCGCAAACGGTTCCGCTGGTTGTGGTCAAGCTCGGAGCCGAAGGGGCTTTGGCTCGCAGTGCCAAGCAGCAGTGGGCCTGCCCAGCTCTAAAGGTGGATGTGGTCGATCCCGTCGGCGCCGGCGACAGTTTCGATGCCGGCTTTCTTCACGAATATCTTCGTGCCTCGGACATCCCAACCTGTCTCGCGTCAGGAAATCTGGCGGGAGCGCTTTCGGTAACCCGAGCGGGCGGCACGGAAGCATTTCGCGACGCACAGCACCGGGAAACGTTTCTGCGGGAGCACCGAGGCTGCTGATTCGACCCCGTGAGCGGAGTTCTAAAAGGAATGGCGGGGACGACGGGACTCGAACCCGCGGCCTCTGCCGTGACAGCACCCATTTTGCTCGTAACTAACTGAAACTAAGCGACACGGGTGGCTCCCAAAAGCAGTTTTGGCGTATTCAGAAACAATTACTGGACCACAA
>DASVAJ010000094.1:0-53825 GCA_036376415.1 Terriglobales bacterium | reverse complement strand
CACGTTGAGCCAGTCTTCGGTCAGGCACTTCAGGCGGGCAATGCGGTGGCGCACTTCGTCGTCGAGAATCTCCGCGCCGCCGCCGGGGATGGAGTCGAGCCCGGCATCGCGCAGGCGCATGATGGTGTCGCGAATGGTGAGGCCGCTGTACTCGGCGATGGCGATGATTTCCGAAGCCGAATAGCAGTGAAGATGAACTTTGAAGCGCTGCTTGATGCCGCGCAGCATCTGCTCGTGCCAGTCAATCTTCAGGTCGGGATGCAGGCCGCCCTGCATCAGCACGCCCGTGCCGCCGAGCTCGACGGTCTCGCGAATCTTTTCGTAAATAGTTTCGAAGTCGAGAATGTATCCCTCTTTCGCCTTGGGCCCCTTCAGCGGACGATAGAACGCGCAGAACGTGCAGTACTCGGTGCAGTAGTTCGTGTAATTAATGTTGCGGTCAATGATGTAGCTGACCACGCCGTCGGGATGCAGCTTGCGGCGCACGGCGTCGGCTTCCATGCCGATGCCGATCAGGTCATCGGAGCGATACAGATCCAGGGCTTGTTCTTTCGTCAGCGACATGCCGAAACTTCATTTTATCGGAGGATGGCACCGCCTCCAAACCGGGCGGCGCCATCCCGAGTTGCCGTCATCTTCCTCCCGGTCCGGTGTGGGAGCCCTTTTTCGGCGAAGAAGCTGCCGTGCCCAGTGATCGCAGGTAAGCGACAATGGCGCGCGCATCCGCCTGGTTGAAGCGATATCCCGGCATGGGCGGACGCGGCGAAGCGCCGTCCAGTTTGCCCGTCATCAGAAAACTGACCGCCTGAGCGTCGGTCCAATTGGGAAGTCCGGCGATGGCTGGTGATTTGTCCGCCCAGGGCATCGGCACGGTCGGCTTGAAGGGCAGTACCGCTCCCTGCAACTGCTTCCCTTCCACTGGTTTGCCTTGTTGATCGTGTTCGCTGTGGCAGTCGCCACACATGCCAACGCGTTCCACCAGATAGCGTCCGCGATCAATTTGGGCGTTGTGAGTTGTTTGAGCGCTTGCGACACTCGCAAATAGCAGGGCTAGCGAGAGCACGATGATTTTCATTTTCCCCCCGTGAATTGAACAATTACTTGCATGAGTTGCGGACAATCCGCTGCCCTGAGGACTTCAGCTGGCAGCGGCTGTTCGCGGCAAACCTTGACACAAGCTCAAAAGAAATTCCTGCCAGTTCTCGGCAACCAGGCGCCAGTCGAAAAAGTTGCGGCAACGCTCCAGCCCGATCTCGCCCAGCCGCGCGCATTCTGCCGGATTTGCCAGCAGCCGGCTCAGGGCGCTCGCGAATTCGTCCGGGTTCTCTGGATCTACACTCAGGCCGCCTCCGCCCAGCACCTCCGGCACGCCGCCGCGGTTTGTTCCCACGACGGGCGTCGCGCATGCCATGGCCTCGGCGTTGACCAGTCCAAATGGTTCCTGGAATAAAGACGGGCAGGTGAAAATCGCAGCCCGCTGGAACCATGCCGGCAGTTCTTTATCGTGGTGAAGCGATCCCGTGAACTGAATGTCAGCTGGCTTGCGCTTGCGAATGGACTCCGCCAGTTCGCGCACCAGCCGTATGTACGGCGTCTCTCGATCGACCCCGAATTTCACTGATCCGCCAATCACGAGTTTGGCATCCGGATGGCTGTCGAGCACCCGATCATATGCCCGCACCAGTTGCAGCACGCCTTTGCTAGGAATAAACGATCCCACAAAAAAGATGGTTTTCGGCTGGCGCAATTCTTCCCGCGGAAAAAACAACCCGGTATTCACCCCGTTGAAGATCAGCTTGGTTTTGGCCGCGATGGCCGGCGATTTGTGACAGAACTGCTCGCCAATGTACGTACTACAGACCGCTACGGCATCCACTTGCGGCGCCAGCGAGTCCAGCATCGCCGCACTCCAATGCCCCAGGTGATCGTTCTGCAAATGAACAATGATGCGTCCCCGGTATCCAAGCCGCCGCAGCGCCGGCGCCCATTGCGGCCGATTGTGAATGTGAATGAGATCAAACGACCGCAGCTTCCCGATCAACGCCCTCAGCCAAATCTCGTCTTCAAATCGCCGCAACCCCGGAACCTTCGCTGCGGCCAAACACGCCCGATACCATTCGCTGCTTTCGTGTGGCAGGCCATAACGCGTTTCCGCGTCGGTCGGAAATCCAAAAACCGTTACCTCTATTTGCGGCTGCAATTGGCGATAGACCTCATACGTCCACCGCACCAGTGCCCCGCCGTAGTACACGCTGAACTGCGCCCGGCCAGAAAGCAGGACCGCTACGCGCATTCCATTCGCCTTGAGATCATCGTCAGAGTAGTAAACCAGGAAGAAGAACTGGGAATATTAGCACCTCGGGCGCCTGTGCATGCACCTGACCAGGATGGTTCAGTTGCCAAAAAGTTTGCGAGCCAGCACCCGGGCGATGGTGATCGGATGCCCCAGCAACGTAGCTACCCGCCCCACCATGCTCTGCGGATCGTGCATTACGCCCAGTTGCCGCAACACGGTTGCGCGGTCGTAGTAGATCCGTTCGCCCGCAAGACGGTCTACATCATCGAACGTGTAAACACCGCAAAGAGGGACTTCAACTCTGCGGCCGGTGGGTGGCAGGCCACGCCATTCGCCCATTTGTGTGCCCCGGATGACGACCTCGAGGATGATGTTTTCCTCAGCCACATGCCGCCTGAGAACCTCGATTTCCAGGTCCGGCAGCGCCGCCATCAGTTGCTCGTAGAAGGCGCGGACTCCATCCCGCCCGGCGTAGTGATCTCCCCAGGCTTCGTCGTCGTAGCCGGCGCGGTTTCCGAATGTCGCCAGCACTCCTTCCAGGTCGTGCGCATTCTCCAAACGCACATGCTGCTCCACGATAGCAATTCGCGCCGCTCTCTTGTCTTGTGGAACTGCAACGCTTGCCATCTATACCTCTCGGGCTGGAACAGCGATCTCACCCATGCCGGGTACCCCATCCCAACAGCGCGCAATTTGGCGGCCGGAGAATTTGGCGTCGTTAAGATCTGGTCAAAAAACCCGCTTCGCTATTCGCGGAGACAAGGTTCGAACCCGCCCACTCCCCGATCGGCCTCTCGCCGCCGCAATCCAGGCACCGGGTCACATTGAATCTCACGCGGCAGTTAGGACACACCGCACCCGTCGCGAACGTGTCGAATGCCTGGCCACAGCGCGCGCACTTCCAGTAATCGCCCAGAGGCGGAGCGCTCTTGCATTGCGGACACGCGTAACCCTCTCGCCGCGGCAGTTTCGCGATCTTCGACAGCGCCCGCGCCTGCTGCAGCCCTCCCCAGCAGTTGAGAAGCAGAAAGACGGCAAGAATCCCCAGCCACATGGATTGTTGCAACCAGGCAAAGAGCAAGAACAACGGAATTCCAATAAACCCAAGTATGGTTGCGACCCAGAGGCTGCGCGCGCGTCCGAAAATGAACCAGAGCACTGATCTCAAGATCTGCCCGCCATCCAGGGGATAAATGGGCAGAATGTTAAAGGTCAGCAGGATTAAATTGATTACCCATACCGCGTGCACAAACGCGCGGGCATCCGGAGCGGTTTGCGCCCATCCCGCGGATCGCCCGTACATTCCGATCGCGAAGATCACCGGCAGAAGGGCCACGTTTACGAGCGGTCCGGCCGCAATGCTCCACAGCGTCGCCCCGGGCCGGGGCGGCGGGTTCACATAAGCCACGCCACCAAACGGCCAAAGTACAATCTGGTTTGCCGTGCCCCCTACCTGGCGGCACGCAAGAGCGTGGCCGAACTCATGCAACATCACAACGAGAAAAATAGCGAGGTATTCGGCAACATTCCAGCCAACCGAAGAATAACCGCCGCGCCGTGCGTTGATCTCGTACACCGCCACGAGAAACCATGACCAGTGCAGGAAGACAGTGATTCCCGAATAGCTGAACAGGCGCACGGAGCCTTGGCGGGTGGGCATTAGCCAGAGTTATACCACACCAGCAACGCCGATCTTCGGCTATTCATTCCTGGCGTGGACTCAATCCCCAGTTCCAAATGCCAACGGAAAAAGCACGTGCAGACCCAGTTTCCCCGGAGTCCAAACGACTTGCGCGCGTGCTAATCTGCAGTTGATGTCGGCCAATCGGCTCCTGGAAGTGTTTGAAGAAACCCATCGCGAGCTCCGGCCGCGCTCGCCCATCCCCGAACTCCGCGTCGAATTCTTCGGTTTCGCCAATGTGAACAACACCATCCGCCTGCGCAACGGACGGCTCCTGGTGCGAATCTCCGACCTGCTCGAAGGCGCGCCCGAATACGTGCTGCGGGCCATCGCACACATCCTGCTGGCGAAAATGTACCGTAAGCCCATCGACCGCCGGCACGCCACCCGCTACCGCCGCTATGTTTCCACGCAACACATGTCCAGCAAAGCGCACCTGGTGCGACAGATGCGGGGACGCAAGCGGATCATCTCGGCGCAGGGCCACGCCTACGATTTAGAGAATATTTTCGATGACCTTAACTCCCGGTACTTTCACGGCCTGTTAGCTCGGCCGCAGATGACCTGGAGCAGCGAGCGAGCGCGCAATCGGCTCGGTCATTACGATCCGGCGCACAACGCCATTGTCGTCAGCCGCGTCTTCGATCATCCTCGCGTTCCCCGCTACGCGGTGGAGTACATCGTTTATCACGAGATGCTGCACCTGAAACATCCCGTGCGCCTGCGCGGAAGCCGGCGTTGCGTGCACTCGGCCGAGTTTCAGGCGGAAGAGAAGTTGTTCGCCCGTCTGGAAGAGGCGATGGACTTCCTGAAGCGGATCTAGCCATGCAGCCGCAAGCATCTCCGCGCGAATCTGTTCCTGTGCGCCTTGCGACCGAAGCGGATCGCGC
Organism: Terriglobales bacterium; assembly: GCA_036376415.1. Lineage (GTDB taxonomy): Bacteria > Acidobacteriota > Terriglobia > Terriglobales > Acidobacteriaceae > Gp1-AA145. Next base: position 48,958 of record DASVAJ010000094.1, on the reverse strand, counting down.
CGAGATGATCCCGCTCATTAACGCCGCATTCGCGATCGAGACTTTCCTCGCGGGCACGCGCACCGACATGGAGCGGCTGACCGAAATGATGCACAAAGGAAAATTTCTGCTGGCGCACAACGCTTCCGGCGAACTCATCGCATCCGTTTATGTCGAGTCCGGCAATAGGCGAGGTTACCTGGGAATGCTCGCGGTACGCCCCGAGCTTCAAGGCCGGGGGTTAGGACGCGCCATGGTGGAGGCTGCCGAGGAGTATTGCCGCGCTTTCAACTGCGTGGAGATGAAGCTCACCGTTCTCAGCCTGCGCCCTGAACTGCCGCCGTTCTACCGCAAGCTGGGGTACGCCGAAACCGGCACTGAGGATTTCCGCCCCTCGCGCCCGCTCCAGCCCGGTGTCGACTGTTACTGCATCGTAATGTCCAAATCATTGTGAGACTCCGGACTGGTGCTGTTGTACAATTCGCGCGTGCGCTGCCGTACGGTTCTCGTTTCATCGCTGCTGCTTCTTCCCTTTCTGGCCGCCTCCGCTCAACCGACCGCCAAAGCACAGCTCAGCTATAAATTGATTTCGATTCGCGTGAAAGGGTTGAACCACCTTAGAGAGGACCAGATCGTCACCGCGTCTGGCCTCAAGCTGGGCCAAACTGCCGGTCAGGACGACTTCAAGCGGGCTCTGCAGAAGCTCGGCGATACCGGCCTGTTCACCAACCTCAGCTACGCCTACCGCGATTCGACTGATGGCTGCAACCTTGACATTCAGGTCACGGAAAACGACAAGCTCCTCCCCATCCTGTTCGACAATTTTGTCTGGTTCTCCGACGAACAATTGATCACCCTGTTGCGCGCCCGGGTTCCGCTTTTTGACGGGCGCCTGCCCGAAGCGGGGAACCTCGCCGACCAGGTTTCCGATGCGCTGAATGCGCTGCTCGCCGGACGAAAGATCGCCGGCAAGGCTGACTACCTGCGCTCCGGCGCGCTGAATGGCCCGATCGATTCCTATACTTACAAAATCACCTTCCATGCGGTAGTGATTCGCAACCTGAATTTTCCCGGAGCGGCCCCCGGAGAACTTCCCGCGCTGCAGGCGGCAGCAAAGCCGCTCTCCGGCCAGGAGTTTCTGCGCAGCAAAATGCGCCCCCAGGAAAAATTCAACTTTTTGCCAGTTTATCGTTCGCGAGGTTTTCTAACCGCAAAGTTCGATGACGCCCTGGCCAGCATCGTGAGCGACGGGCCGCGCACGCTGGTGGATGTCAGCCTGCCTGTGCATCCAGGAATCCAATACAAGCTCGAGGCGATTGCCTGGGCGGGAAATTCCGCTATTCCCTCTGACAAGCTTCAATCCTTGGTTCACCTGAAACCCGGCGAGCTCGCCAACGCCGTTCAGTTGGATGAGGATCTGGAGGCTGTACAGAAGCTGTATGGCACAAAAGGCTACCTGAGTGCCCGCGTCCTGCCTGCGCCCACCCTGGACGATTCGCAAGCCACCGTCAGCTACCGCCTGAACGTGGTTGAGGGCGATCAGTATCGTATGGGCGACCTGCAGATTGACGGCGTCGACCAGAGCGCTATTAACCGGATCATGGCGCAGTGGCAGCTGAAGAAAGGCGACCCTTACGACAATACTTATGCGAAACGCTTCTTTCAGTTCACTTACCGCGACACGACCTTGAGCCGTTCCTACAACATCGCGCAAAAAGAGACCCCGAACCCACAAGATAAAACCGTAACCCTCGCCATCCACTTCGTGCCCAAGTAAGCGCCAGGACAACATCGCACATCTCGAACTCGGCACATTTCAGCGGATCGCTCCCAACACGGTCGACGGGTGCTCGCAGGTCGCGTCTGTAACCCCGGCCGCCCTTTCCCACTCCATTGCTGTAGAATTCCATCCTCAGGAGGATATCTTTCGTGAAGACCCTTACCCAGAAGTTCTCGATGGCGGTAGCCACGCTGGCGCTTGCCGGGCTCGGAGTGCTCGCCTATGCCGCCGGAACTCAAACCCTTACCGGCGAAATCAGCGACTCCATGTGCGGCGCCAAGCACGCCATGCCGGATAAAGCGGCATGCACGCGTGCCTGCATCAAGAAAGGATCCAAGTACGCCCTCGTCTCCGGCGACAAGGTTTACACGATTGAGAGCAGTAACAAGTCCGTCGAGGACAAACTCAATGCACTCGCCGGGGAAAAAGCCAAGGTCACCGGGAGCGTCAGCGGTGAGACCATTTCCGCCACCAAAGTAGTAGCAGCCAAGTAGAACTCCTCAGAGCCGTGCTAGGAGGCGGAGCTTTTGCTCCGCTTTTTTATTTCCCGCATTTTCATATTCGCGAGCGCTCCGCCTATGTTAGATTTGACGATTCATCCCACTCGAAATCTGGAGGATTTCCGAATTGTCCAAAGACATGGTCCCCAAGCGCATCTTCTTCACCAAGGGGGTCGGTAAACACAAAGAGCGGCTCACATCCTTCGAGTTGGCCCTGCGCGACGCGGGCATCGCCGCCCAAAACCTGGTTCGGGTCTCCTCCATCTTCCCGCCCAACTGCAAATTGATCTCGCGAGCCCAGGGACTTCCCTATCTGAACCCTGGCGAAGTCGTCTTCGCTGTGGTTGCGGAGAATTCCACTCACGAACCGCACCGCCTGCTTGCCGCCAGCATCGGCGTAGCCATTCCCGCCGACCGCAATACCTATGGCTACTTGAGCGAGCATCATTCCTTTGGCGAGACGGAAGACGCCGCCGGCGACTACGCCGAAGAACTGGCCGCCGAAATGCTCGCGACCACGCTGAACGTGGAGTTCGACCCTGATCGCTCCTGGGACGAAAAGAAGGAAATCTACCGGATTTCCAACAAGATCGTGCGCACTGCCAACGTGACCCAGTCCGCGGTCGGCGACAAGCGCGGCCTATGGACCACTGTGATTGCCGCCGCAATCTTCATTTTCGACTAGTCGTCAGTTTTGATGAGTCGTCTGCCGACGGCTGGAAGACACGGTCTGGAGCACCCGGTAGGCATCGACGCAAAAGCCGCGGAGCGGCGAAAAGAATAAAGCCCACGGCGTAAGCCGAGGGTACCGCCGGAAAAAGGCGAGGCCCAAGGGGGCGAAAGACCCACCTGGCGCGAGCCCCCTGCCCTGCGATTTTCTCGCCAAGACGCGAACCACTCTCACCAACTCTTTCGCCTAAAGCGCCACCTATAATCGTCTCAATTTTGCTGCCGAGGCGCTTTTCCATGAGTTCCGCCATCGCCCTCCGACCCGTCGCAGCCCAATCGGACTCGCGTCCCTACATTCTTCCCAAACAACTGGCTGAGCCTTCCCTGGGGGAAGTGCTGCTTCTGGCGGTCGCAGCTTCGCTTCTCTTTTTCCTGACCGTCATCAGCCTGGGGCATTTCAGGGCCGTGGTCGACGGCTTCGGAGATAGCGTCGCTTACATGAATGTCGCCGCCGCCATTCGCCACTGGGATTTCAGCCATCTCGTCGTGAAGCAATTCTGGGGTTACCCCTACGCAATGGCACTGCTGTCCACGCTCACCGGCGCGCCGGACCGTGTCGCGCTTCTGCTGATCTCTTATTTGTCTTACCTGATCAGCGTCGGCCTGGCGCACCGGCTCTGGGGAGGCTGGGTGGCCGCGTTCTTCGCCGTCCTGAATTTTGACTGGCTGCAGCGCGCCATGCTGGGCGGCTCCGAGCCCCTGTTCATGGCCCTGCTTCTAGGCGCCTTTCTCGCTGCCCGCCGTGAAAGCTGGAACTGGGCGGCGCTGCTGGCGTCACTCGCCACAGTGGTCCGACCGTTAGGAGTATTCGCCCTGGTCGGCATCGGCTTGGTGCTTCTCTACCGTCGCCAGTACGCAAAATTCATCTTTGCAACTCTGATCGGCGCCGCCGTCGGCGCACTATACGTCTGGCCGATGGCAAGGCATCTAGGAGACCCGCTGGCCACGGTGCACAGCTATCAGTCCAGCGGCGGACGCTCCTTGTTCGGCGTTCCCTTCTACGCGATGATCGTTGGGACCATGCACGACCCGGCGCCATGGACCAACCTTGCGCTCAGTTTTCTTTGGATCACATTCGTCACCGCGGGCGCGGTGGGCATGGCGGTCACGCGCGAATTCCGCCGGCACGCCAAATCTTTTCCGGTTGAAGCCCTCTTCGTAGTCCCATATCTGCTGATGATCTACACCTATAACTACCCTGTATTCGCGCGCAGCAACTTCGCCCGCTTCGCGATCCCGGCAGTTCCCTTCGTGCTGCTGGCCTGGCAGCGCTCGATCCCGCGCAACCGTTATCTTTTGGGAGCACTGGCCTTGGTTTCGCCGGTCCTGGCGGCGGTTTCCGCCCTGGGATTGCAGAATGTGCTGCACCGAATCGGGTGAGCGATGTGGGTGAGTTCTTACCGGAACTGAGAACTGAGCCCTAGCCACTAACCTCTGCCTGGTTCGGCCAATACACCGTCCACCCTCGTTGCCGGGCCTGCTCCTCGAGATCAGGATTCGGATTGACCGCCACCGCATACCGCGCGATCTGCAGCATCTCCACATCCCAGCGCGAGTTTCCGAAAGCGGCGTCGGGTGGCCGCCCGATTACTTCAAGGATTGCTTTAGGTTTGCCAATGCCCGAAGGGATGCGGATCAGCCGGTCCGTGATGATGCCCTGGTCAATCTCCACCGCCGCAGCCAGAATCTTCGCAGGCGGAATATCGAAGTGCTTCATCGCCTCCCGGATCACCCACTCATTGGTCGACGAGACCGCCCAAACGTCGCACCCGGTGTTACGCAGCTCGGCAATCAGTTGCCGCATCTCCGGAAAAATCTGCTGGGTAAAATTCGCTTCAAAAAACTCCCCGGCCACTCGCAGCACATCGGCTTCGCGCAGGCCTTTGTGCATGGTCACCATTTCGCCGCACATTTCGTCTTCGCTGACCGTGCCGGCTTTGTAGTCCGCGTAGCGTGCACGCGCCCAGCGGATCACGTCATCGGCCACAACGCCCCGCGACAACTCCCAATCAAAGAATCGCTCGCCAGCATCTCCCGACCAGAGCGTCCCGTCGCAGTCAAAAACAGCCAGTGTGGGCCGAAGCCCGACTATCGAATCAATCAAAGGGTTCATAGCCAGCATTTCTTCGCGAGCTTTGCGGCCTTTCTTGGCGAGCTTTGCGGTTAAAAGCTTTTCCAGAGATAACTCGAGATGTCACTCAGGGATTTGTACGACACCAGCGATTTAAGCCTGCGGTTCCAGCGAAGCATACTCCTGCAGTGTGTCGGCATTCGTGGTCACGAGCGGATCCGCCGCCGGCACATACAGAATCCTGCTCTGATGCTGGTGTTCAATATCGCGGGCATTCGCGCTTGCGGGGGCGCTTAAAAATGCCTCAATCATCTCCCGGCCGATCACGATCGGGTGCCCGTGCTTGCCCTGGTACTCGGGAACGACAGCCCAAATCCCGTGCCGCCGTCCTGTGAAAGCATTCACCAACGCGCTCAGAGTCGCGGGCCTGGCCGGCGGTCGATCCACCAGCGTCAGCATCGCGCTGTCACGCCCACGGTTCAGCACGTCCCGCAGTCCAACCTGCAGCGAGCTGAACTGTCCCCGCTCCGGCGCCGGATTCCGCACCAGAAATGCTCCACAGCCGTAGACCACCGGCCGGAGCGCATCTTCATTCTTCCCCGCGACCACGATGACCAGGTCGCAGCAGTCGGAGAACGCGTGAATTCCCGCGGAAAGAATGGTCCCGCGAGCGTTTCCGGCGATCTGTCCCGCCTCCGCGCCGTTTGGTTCCGGCGGCCAAGGCAGTAGCGCCTTATCGCGCCCCATGCGCGACGACTCCCCAGCCGCGAGAATCACTCCCCCAATGCCCACGCTCATGACTGCCGTTTACTCCGGCACCTCTCCGCTCAGCAGCTTCCCCAGACTGCACCACGAGCAGCGTACACCCACATAAAACGTCCCAAACAGCGCATAGACCGCGCTGACTTCGTCAAAGCGCATCTCGTAAATCAGCTTTTTGAAGACCATGGGATCGTCGGCAAAAAGGTCCACGCCCCACTCCCAGTCGTCGAAGCCGATCGACCCCGTAATAATCTGCTTCACTTCTCCGGCATAGCGGCGGCCTACCAGTCCGTGCTCATTCATCTGCCGCGCGCGTTCTTCAATGGGCAACGTGTACCAGTTCTTGTCCTCGCCCCGCCGCCGGTCCATCGGATAAAAGCAGATGTATCGCGCCTGGGGCATTTCCGGATAGAGCCGCGGCCGCATGGCGTCGCGCTGGCGGTCCAGAGTCTGGTTCACCGCCTGCTTCCACTCCTCTGAGTGCGGCTCCAGCCCGCGATCGATCAGCTCGCGATACGTCTTAATGCTGGACTCGTAGAGCCCCAGCTCAATCACGGACAAATAAGATGTCGCCGGCTCCAGATAATCGCTCAGCCGCAGTTGCCCAAACTGCATTTCCGCCCGATTCAGTTCATCAAACGACTTCCGAAAATGCAGCAGCAGCAAATCGCCTTTATGTCCCAGGATCGAATACAGCGCCGACTGCCCCGCAACATTCTGCTCCCATTGGTTCAAAACCTGGGCCGCCTCATCCGCGATCTCCTGCTTGTGCGCCGGCCGCAACGGCCGCCAGTCCTTCCACCGGAACCGGTACATCTGATGCAGGACGCCGTACCCCTCAATGGTGAGCGGCACAGCCGGCATCTCCGCCGAAGCAATCTGAGGGCGAACTGGGCGGGTAGTCGTCATAAGGTTCCCTGCAGAAACCATACCACGCCGGCCAACAATTCTCATGTGACCCGCGCTGGGACTGGAGGCCGACCTGGTAACCGGTTTCAAATCTGCTTACAAAATTCATTGACAATATTTCCCCTTCCGGCCCATGCTCAAAATATGAGCACCATCGCGCTCACCGAACTGCTCGGCGCGCCGGTTCTGGAGGCTTCCGGAGCGCGCTGCGGGCGTGTGCGCGAGGTGGCTCTCACCCCGGCCGAGGATCCCGCCCGCGTCTCCGGCCTGATCGTGCGCACCAGGCAGGGGGACCGCATGCTGCCCTTCTCTGCCGTGGCCTCGGTCAATGGCGGCGTACGCGCCACTTCCCCCGCTTCTGAGTGGCAGTCTTCCCATGCGGACGGCTTTTTCCTGCTGGAACGAGACCTGCTCGATCAGCAGATCATCGATGTGCATGGACGGAAGGTAGTGCGGGTCAACGACGTCGACCTTCACCCGGAAACCACCAGCGGGAAAATTCAGCTTAAGGTTGGCTCCGTGGACGTCGGCGCCCGTGGCGCCATTCGACGTTTGCTCAAGGGCGTGGTTCCCATGAGCGCCCTGAGAATGCTGCTGCAGCGAATTCCTCCCCGGCTGATCCCCTGGGAATTTGTCGACCTGATCGAAACCGACCCGGCGCGGCGCGTAAAGCTGAAAATCTCGCACGAGCGGTTGGCCAAGCTGCACCCCGCCGACATTGCCGACATCGTCGAAGAGTTGGCGCCTGACGAGCGCGAAGCCGTGTTCGAGACTCTGGACGAGGAAGTCGCCGCCGGGGCCCTGGAAGAGGTACAGCCCAAGGTTCAGAAGTCGATCGTGGAGTCGCTGGATTCAGAACGCGCCGCCGAAATTGTCGAGGAAATGAACCCCGACGCCGCGGCTGACCTGCTGGCCGACCTGCCCGAGGAGCGCACTTCCCAAATCCTTCGCGAAATGGCCCCCGAAGAGCGCCAGGAAGTCGCCGAACTGCTGGAGTTCTCCGAGACTACAGCCGCCGGCCGCATGAACACGGAGTTCCTGGCCCTCGACTCCCAAGCCACGGTCAACGATGCCATCGAAGCTCTGCGCAAGTTCGAAGGCGGAGTCGAGACCGTCAGCACCATCTACCTCGTCGACCAACAGGGAAAGCTTAGTGGCGCCGTGCCTTTGGCCAAGATCGTTCTCGCCAAGTCCGATGACAAACTCATAACTCTCAGCATGGAGCCGATCGTTTCAACTCACCCGGGCGCCAACGAAAAAGCAGTCGCAGCAATCTTCGACAAGTACAACCTGCTCACCTTGCCAGTTGTCGACGAACAGGGCATTCTGACGGGCGTCATCACTTCGGATGACGTAATCGCATTATTGCGAGCGAAACTCTAACCAGTCCACAACCCCGCCGGGACAAGACAAGGATCGCGAACGTCACCGTATCAGGGCGACGGCGGGATTACGCGGCGCAGCGTATCCGGGCCAGCAGCTCAAAATGGCTGCCTTCTCCAATAATTCACATTTTCGCTTTTTCATCTGTTCAAATCGCTCGACCACCGTTTATTCTGATGGCCGAAGCCATGAGTGCCCAAATCCAACGCGATGGTTGCGCTCATGACCTTCATGAGGTTCTGGACGAGCCCGACCCCGGCCGCCCAATAGGTTTTCGCCATGACCGACGAAGCAGTCTTCAACTCGGCGCCAGCAGCTCCGCCCAAGCGACGGCGGCGCCGCAGCATGGCCTGGCGCAGCATGCGTTTCCGCGTGTTGGCCTTCTTTGCCATCTTCGGTCCCGGATTCATCACCGCGAACGTCGATAACGATCCCGGCGGCATCCTCACCTATTCGCAAGCCGGCGCCAAGTTCGGTTATGCGCTGCTCTGGACGCTGATCCCAGTCACCATCGCCCTCATCATCATCCAGGAAATGGCTGCCCGCATGGGCGCGGTCACCGGCAAAGGTTTGTCCGACCTGATCCGTGAGGAATTCGGCTTTCGCTGGACGTTTTTCACCATGTTCATCCTCGGCCTCGCCGATTTCGGCAATATCATGTCGGAATTCGCGGGGATTGGAACGGGAATGGCGCTGTTTGGGGTGAGTAAGTACATTGCCGTGCCGATCGGCGCCGTGATCGTCTGGGTGATGGTGGTGAGCGGGTCTTACAAAATGGTAGAGAGGATCCTCATCGGCTTCTCGCTCATTTACTTTACCTATGTTGCCTCAGCTCTGCTGGCGCACCCGGATTGGAAACTCGCCGTCCACGATACGTTTGTGCCGTCCGTGAGCAAAAGTTCCGAGTACCTGGTTGCGGTCATCGGCCTGATCGGAACCACGATTACTCCCTGGATGCAGTTTTACCTGCAGGGATCGATCGTGGAAAAAGGCATTGGCAAGAAACAATATCGGCTAAGCCGCATGGACGTGATCCTGGGTTGCATCATCACCGATGTGGTTGCGTTCTTTATCGTGCTGTCCTGCGCCGCAACTCTGTACCCCGCGGGCATTCACAGCATCAATGATGCCGCCGAAGCCGCCGACGCTTTGAAGCCGCTCGCTGGGCAGTGGGCCGCGCTCCTCTTTGCCATCGGACTGGTCAACGCCGCCATGCTGTCGGCTGCCATCCTTCCATTAGCCACGGCATATAACATTTGTGAAGGGTTGGGATTTGAGTCAGGCGTAAACAAGAAATTTTCCGAGGCCCCTGCGTTCTACTGGCTCTACACCCTGCTCATCGCGTTCGGCGCCGGCGTAGTCCTGCTCCCCCACATCCCGCTCATCAAAGTCATTCTCTATTCCCAGGTCGTCAACGGAATTCTGCTTCCCTTCCTGCTCATTTTCATGCTGATTCTAGTCAACAAGAAGGATTTGATGGGTGAGTATAAGAATTCGCGTGCGATCAATGTGGCAACCTGGATTACCAGCGCAATTTTGATCGTGCTTTCGCTTGCCTATCTGTGGACCTCAGTGACCGGACATTAGTCGATCCGCCCGGAATCACACGCCCATCAGCACCACGCCCGCCGCAACCAGCAGTGCCGCCGCCCAGCGCCGTCGATCCACGTGCTCATGAAGAAAGATTCTGGCGGCAATTGCATTGGCTACAAAGGTCAGGGAAGCAGCCGCCGGCCCGATCAGGCTGACGTCGTTCCATGAAAGCCCAAACAGCAGGCTGTAAAACGCTACCGCCATGCAGCCCACGCCCAGCAGGAAGTATTTGTTTCGCAGTACCAGCAGCGCCACAAACAGCAGTCCCTTCCGCGCGCGCCACTGCCCCAGGTCCCCAATCTGCTTCATCGCGCGCGACAGCAGCACATCGCCGGCGCTCGATGAAATTACGACGCACAGAATCGCCAGCCAGGCGTTCAGATTGCTCATGGCATGCCGGATCATGAGCCCTCCGTGGCAGCATCGTCCGCTAATCGGCGCGGGCGCCTGGTCACTTCCGGCCCGCTGGTCACGAACCCCACGCCGCTGGAAACCAGCGCGATTCCCAGCCACCGCGTCAGGCTGATCCGCTCATGCAGGGCAAAACGCGCGATCAGCGCCAGCAGCACGTAACCGAGGGAGCTTGCCGGCAAGACATAGGTGAGATCGGCCCAGGAGAGCGCCGTCATGTAGGAGGCAAAGAAGCCGAGCAGCATGACGATACCGATCCCCACCCAGGGATTGGTGATGGCCAGCAGCAAGTCGGGAAAATTGCGCAGGGAGATGTTGCCCACCTGCTTCATTCCATAAGAAAGCAGAGAGTCGCCGACCGGAGCGAACACACTCACTCCAGCCAGCACCAGATATTTGCGGAGGTTCACGGAACCTTAGACCTGCACCGTTTCCTGTGGCGCGGGCGCCGGGGTTTCCACATTGCCGCCGGTTCCGTTGCTTGCGGCCTTGGCTTTGGTCAGCTTGTTGCGCATGGAGCGGACCTTGAGGAAAGTCTTGGCTTCCTTGTAGAGCCGCTTGCGCTCGCCGGAATTGAATGCCGCTTTTTTCAGAATGCGGAAAACCGCTCTCGGCCGGAAGTAGTATTCGTCGTAGAAGCGGTGCACCGAGTGGAGAATCTCATCCGCGCGCAAGCCGGGGTATTCAATGTGGGCGAGTTGATGGCCGCCTTCGTCCACCATCTTGCCATTGACCATGAAGCCGTTTTTCACCGCGAAATCGTACAACTCGGTTCCCGGATAGGCATGCGCCACGGAAACCTGGATGGTCTCAACATCGAGCTCTTTGGCAAATGCAATCGTGTTCTGAATCGTATCGCGAGTTTCGCCCGGCAGCCCGAGAATGAAGTCGCCGTGAATCACCAGCCCCAGCCGGTGCGCGTCCTTGGTGAACTGCCGCGCCCGCTCGACGGTAGCGCCTTTCTTGATGTTCTTGAGAATCTGCTGATCACCGGATTCGTAGCCGACAATTAATAACCGACATCCCGCCTCGCGCATGGCTTTCAATGTCTCGTAATCGGTGGTGACCCGCGATGTGCACGACCAGGTAAGTCCCAGCGGCTTCAATTTGGCGCAAAGCTCCACCGTGCGCGCTTTTTGGATATTGAAAGTGTCGTCGTCGAAAAAATATTCCTTGACGTACGGCCAGTATTCTTTGGCCTTGGCCATCTCGCGCGCCACGTCATCGCTCGAGCGCTTGCGCCAGGCATGCCCGCTCGTGGTCTGCGGCCACAGACAGAACGTGCACTGCGCCGGGCATCCGCGCGTCGTGTAAAGCGAAACATACGGGTGCAGCAGGAATGGCACGTTATACCGCCGCACATCCAGGTCGCGGTGATAAACGTCAGTTACGTGCGGCAGAGCATCCAAGTCCTGAATCTGGGGACGGTCGGGAGTGTGCGCGATCGAGCCGTTCTTCCGGTACGAAATTCCGAGAATCTCGTCCAGCGGCTTGCCTTCCGCAAACTCCTTGACCGCGTAATCAAATTCCTTGCGCACCACGAAGTCGATGGCCGAGCAATCGCGCAAACTCTTTTCCGGAAGAACCGTCACCTGCGGCCCGACAAAGGCGATTTTGATCTTGGCATTCTCATCCTTGATCCGCTGTGCCAGGCGGATATCGCCGGGAAACCCGGGCGTGCTGGTGTAGAGCACCAGGAATTCATAGTCCCGGGCAATGTTGATGGTCTGTTCCGCCGACACATAGTGCGGTGGGGCATCGAGCAGCCGCGCACCCTCCAGCATCCCGGTGGGATACGCCAGCCATACCGGATACCAGTACGACTCAATTTCGCGAGTTGCGGGCCAACGGGAACCGGCGCCGCCATCAAAGTTTTCAAAAGAGGGTGGATTCAAAAAGAGGGTTCGTAGAGGCATAGGTATGAAGCTTTTATCTTAACATTGATAGCTGGACCGCCCCGGCAAGCGGGTATCCGCGGCATCACTGGCCCAACCAGCGCAAGGTAAGACGGTTCCTTTCTTTTCTTAGATTTACCCTATAGCCCAAGCCGCAGTGGCAGCAACCGGCTTGCCCCGAACGGCATTTGGATGCAGTGAACGGCGCAAAAGTCCCCGAATTCAGCACTTCGCATGAGGATTTTGCGCTGAACCAGGGCGAGCAAACCATCCTTTGCGCACCTTGCGGATGTTCTCTGCGCCCCTTACGGTTAGAAGCTTTTTGATCGTACCTGAAAGTCCGCGCAGAGCGATGGTCCGACTCTGCCGGCTCACTTCCCTTCCACCCAGCTGTCCAAATCCCCCGTCGCGCGCAGCAAGCCTACCTGCGCTTTCAGCAATTCGAAGTTGGCGTCCTGCAGCGAATTGTATTTTTCGTACATATCGGAGCGAGCGTCGGCATCATCGTGGATGGTCGCCGTCCCTGAATTCATCCGAATCTTAACCGCATCCGCGTTGGCCTTCGCGATTTCATATTCCAGTTCAGAAACCTGTTGCGCCGCCTGCAACTGTTCCACGGAATGCTGCAACTTCAGCACCTGCTGCGAAACCTGGTGTTTGGTGGACTCAACTTCCTTCCTGGCTCGAAGCGCCTCGGCATCCACAGACTCGGCGTGCGCATGCTGCGAGGCGTTGAAGAATGGGAAACGAACTACCACCCCCACCGAGGCGTTGTTCCTTTGAAATGCTCCCGCAGGAAAATATGTTGCCCAGTTGTTGTACTTGGCCAGAACGGCATATTGCGAGGCGAAATCCACCGACGGCCATAGCGCTCGATGCTCGGCCCGGGCGCGGAATTGCTCCGCCACCGCGTGTTCCTGCGCGGACGCAACCGCGGGATTCGACTCGGCGGCTTTCTCCGCTGCATTGGCGGGCGGATCAGCTTGTGGAACCGCCGGCACGGAATCCGCCACCGCATCGATGGAAGAAGCCGGCAGCCCAGTCAGCTGCGATAAGCGGTCGCGCAGAACGTCAATTGCTCCTTGCGCCTGCGCCATGTGGAGATTTGCGCGCGCGGTTACCAGGCGCGCCTGCATCAGTTGCTGCTGGCTATCGATGCCTTGCGCGATCCTCTGCTGCACGGCCTGCTCCATTTTAGCTGCATCGTCATGCTGCTGCTGCAAGTGGTCCGTCATTTGTTGCCACTTGAGGAGCTCAAGGTAGTTGAGGGTCGTGTCCTGGATGATCTGACTGCGGCGGTCTTTCATTTCCTCCTGCGTGGCTTTGATCTCGCTGCGGCCGGAGCGCAGGCCGTCTTTGAGGGCGGGGTTGAATAGCGCCGATTGCGCAGTGATGTTGACGATCGAAGGCGCGGTCCCCCCGAGCGTCAGGGGATAACCCCAGGTACCGCCCAGGCCGGAGCCGATCAGCAACTGGGGAATGAACTGGTCGCGCATTTCCCGGTACGACGCCACGGCCCGCTGCTCGTCCGCGGCCGCTTGCCCGGCGGTTGGGCTGTGCACCAGCGCCAAATCGACCGCCCGCTTCAGGGTCAGCGGTTCCGCCTGCGCGGAAACCCCCAGGCAAAACATTGTGGAAGCCAGCAGGGCCAACCGCGCCCTCCAGAAGCACTGCAAGGCAGGTTTCATCGTCTCCACCCTTTTTGCGGAATTCAGAAACAATTTTGCTGTAGCGAAACGGCGTCAGCTCGTGCGAGGCCCGCTATCGATTCACGCGCTCGAGCGCTTGTCGCGCGGGCTGGAATTCATTGGCCAGTTCCAATGCCTGCCGGTACTCCGCGGCTGCGCTCTGCCTGTCGCCAAGTTTTTCCTGAGCCGTGCCCAGCAGGTAATGGACCTTGAACACGGGCGCCTGTTCCACCTTGGACTTGGATTTAAGATATCCGTCCAGCAACTGCACCGCTTCCGGCAGATCGCGTTGCGCGCGCAGCAGGATTTCGGCGGCATCCACCAGCGCGTCAGGACGGTCCAGCGGCGCTTTGCGCACGTGGCTCAATGCTTCCTGCATGGCATCCAGGCGGTTGCGGTGCTGGTAAAACAATCCCAGGTTCAACCACGCGCTGGCGGCTCCCCGACTGGCTTCGAGCGCATTGCGGTATTCGCGCTCGGCCGTCAAATAATCTTTTCTTTTCTCCGCAATCCGCCCTTTCACCCAGGCGGCGCGGGCGGGGTCCAGAGCTTCCAGGGAATTGGCCTGCTGCACCGCTTTGTCGCGTCCGCCTCCGACAATCCCCGGGGCCTCGACGTAAAATTCCGCCAGGTCCGCGCGGGCGTCCAGATTATTGGGATTCAGGTGCACGGCGGTCTCAAACTCGTGCACTACTCGCCGGGCCAGCCCAATCGCCGAAAGCGGGCCGACTCGATCCGCTTTTTCACCGTAGATCCTTCCCAGCCAGAGATGGTACTGGCTATTGTTGGGCGCGAGAGAGACTGCCTTCTCGCAATCGCCAATTCCGCGATCGAATTCGCCCAGGGTGAAATAAGCCCGGCAAAGCAGATTGTGCGCCAGGGCATCATTCGGCTCGGCGTTGATGCGCCCGTGCAGCGTGGCAATGGCCTGATCCACGCTGCCCGATGCCAGCAAAAGCGGCGCACTTTCGTCTGCCCCGGCAAGCGCCGGACATACGGTAAACAAGGCAACCACCAATATGGAAACGATACGATGCTTCATCAATGAACGACTCTCACAGATAAATGATCATGCAGCGGCTTGTTATTGGTCGAACCCACTGCGACTTGCGCCTTGTCCGGAAGACCTTGCGTTACCTCGACGCTGGTGAGATTGGAAATGGAGGTTTGAATGGTCTGGCGGTGCAATTCGCCATTAATCACCCGGTAAACGTAGGGAACCGAATCGTCCTGCCGCAAAGCTTCCCGAGGTATGGTCAGCACATTTTCATGCTCCGCCGCCACAATACTGACCCCAACATTGATGTTCGGCAGCAGCTTGAAATCCTGGTTGGAAACGGTGCACGTGGTCTCGCCCACGTTGCGGGTTCCGCGCTGGGTGACGGCGGCGGGAATCGAGGTCACCATTCCCGTCCAGATCCGTCCCGGCATGGCATCCCAGGTGACTTCAATGCGCTCGCCGGGCGCCAGGCGCGCGATGTCAGGCTCGTCCACATAGGCCCGTACCCGTACCTTCGAGAGATCGGCTTCCTGCACGATCAAATCGCCGGGATTCACATACGCTCCCTGCTTCACGGGCAGGGAATAAACCGTCCCGCTGAAAGGAGCGCGAATGATCAATTGCTTGAGGACGTTCTGTGCGGCGCTGTACGCACTCTGCGCCTCCGACTGTTCCGCCTCGACTTTCGCCACCTCGGGACGCGAGTAACGCTCCTTCTGTTTCGACTGCAGCAGATTTAATTGCGCAGCCGCCGCATCCAACTGGCTCTGTGCCGCACGAACCTCTCCCGGCGATGCCGCTCCGGTTTGCTGCAGGTTTTTCAAAGCCTCCAGATTGTGCTGAGCGGTCGCATAGTCGAGGCGAGCCTTGGTCAGTTCCGCCTGGGTGGACAAAACTTCTTCGTGCGTACCTCCACCCTCAATCGCGCTCATGTCCGCCTGCGAAGCGCGTACGCCTGCCAGCGCCTTGGCCGCGTCGCTCTGGGCGTTGGCCGAATCCAGTTCCACCAGAAGCTGGCCCTTGCGGACGTGGTCGCCTTCCTTGACCAGCAGGCGTTTCACGGTTGTTCCAATCGGCGCGTGTGCTTCGAAGTTCTGGATGGGCTCAATTTTTCCGTTGGTGGAGATCACGCTGCGGATGGTCTTGCGCGAGGCCATGGCGGTTGTGATCGGAACAGAATTGTCGCGCGATGCGAACGAGGCAAACAGAATGACCGCCACCACGATGCCGGCGCTTATCCATATCCAGCGCCGCCGCGTACGGCCGTTCTGTCCTCTGCTATTGGGAGGCATGTATCTTGACTTGTAAACTGTATCACTGCGTCGCGTCGGATGACGGAACGTCTACTTAATCATATAGATGCAGCCATTTCGAGCAAGAACCCGAAAAAAGTGCACCCTCCGCGCTGCTTTGCCCGCCAACCCTGATTACAATCGACCTATGCCCAAAGCGCCACGCTACACGCCCGAGCACGCCAAAGCCGGGCTCGATCATTCCTTCCCTGAGATCGAGACCTGGCCGAACCAGTTCCCTGGTTATGAAATCGTCATTGACGACCCGGAGTTTACCTCGGTGTGTCCCAAAACGGGACTGCCCGATTTTGGCGTAATCACGGTTCGTTACACGCCTGATCAACAATGCCTTGAATTGAAATCCTTCAAGGAATACTTACAATCGTATCGAAACTTGGGAATTTTTCAGGAAAACATCGTCAATCAGGTACTCGAAGACGTAGTGCGCTGGGCCAGGCCAGTCTGGGCAGAAGTCAAAGGCGACTTTCGTCCCCGCGGCGGAATTTCCACGACAGTAGTAGCCCGCTGGCCCAGGCCGAAATCATAATCGCGTAGCGCGGGTCTCCAGAGCCGCGAGGTGGCAGCCAAGCTCCGCCGATAAGCACAAGAGAGTTCTGATGACCGCTAACCCTGCGGCACCCGATCCGTAACCTGTGCCAAAGCCGCCAGTTTCTCGGCGAACTCAGGCTTGAGCGCACCCGGCGGGCAGCGCCAATGGTAGTTCCCTACGTGGGTACTCGGCGTATTCAGCCGCGCCTCGCTGCCCAACCCGAGCACGTCCTGGATGGGCACAATCGAAAACGCCGCCGGCGAACTCTGCGCCAGCCGGATCAATCCCCAATTGGGCCCGTCTTCACACGATCCGATCAGCGCTTTCACTGCGCACTTCTCCTGGTCTGGCAGTGCGTTCCACCAGCCCACAGTCGTGTCATTGTCGTGGGTGCCGCTGTAAATCACGCGATTGTGCCCAACCCGATGCGGCAAGTAGGCATGCGCGCCCGCGTCACCGAAGGCGAACTGCAGAACTGCAATGCCCGGGATGCTGTGTCGATCACGTAACTCGACTACATCGGGGGTAATGAACCCCAGATCCTCGGCAAAAAACGGCAGCCCGCCCAGTTCCTGCCGGATCTTGTTGAACAGCTCGTCCCCGGGCCCGTTCACCCATCGGCCATGAATGGCCGTGGGCTCCGACGCGGGAATCTCCCAGAACTGCGCGAAGCCGCGAAAATGATCCAGGCGGATGAAGTCGCAGGTCTGCGTGGCCCATCGCAGCCGCTGCACCCACCAGCGATACCCCTCGCCGCGAATGGCGTCCCAGTTGTACAGCGGATTTCCCCACCTCTGCCCGGTGGCGCTGAAATAATCCGGCGGCACGCCGGAAACCACTTCCGGCTGCAGCGTCTGCTGGTTGAGCCGAAATAAATTCCGGTTGGCCCACACATCCGCGCTGTCGTAATCGACAAAAATTGCGATGTCGCCGACCACGCGAATCGACTTCCCCGCACAGTAATTCCGAATCGCGTGCCACTGCTCCCAGAAAAAGAACTGCACCACGCGACGCGGCGCCAGATCAGCGGTCACATTCTGCAGAAATTCCTGGAGGGCATCCGGGTCGCGGCGCGCGAATTGCGCCGGCCATTGGCTCCAGTCGCGGCCATGGCGGCCCCGCAAAACGTCAAAGGCAACAAAGTCGGTGAGCCACCAGGAGTTTTCGTTACAGAACTGGTGATAACGCTCGCGAGCTTCGGGGCTGGCGCGATGGAGAAAATTGTTTGCCGCCTGCCAGAGCAGCGGCAGCTTTTCACGATTGACTTGTTCGTAATCGATATGGCTGGTTGGCGCAGACAATCCGGACAGGGGTTCCCGGTCAATCCATCCCTGATCGGCCAGAACTTCCAGGCTGATCAGCAGCGGGTTTCCGGCAAACGCCGATGTCGACGAATAGGGAGAATTCCCGTTCGCCGGCGGATTCAGTGGCAGCACCTGCCACAGCCCCTGCCTGGCTTTGGCGAGAAAGTCGATGAACTCGTACGCCGCGGGACCCAGATCGCCGATGCCTCCGCGCGAAGCCAGCGAAATGGGATGCAGCAGAAGTCCAGTCAGGCGGGGAAAAGTCGTGGAATCGGGCGATCGGGTCATGGGATGATGGGTTGATTTCGGAAACAGACAGGCTGCGTGGGTTTCAACGCGCGGCTCGCAGCGCGTGGGTGTTGGGCGCTCCGTTGACCGGATGCCGGATCACCGGAACGCCCGATCCGGTTACTCTTCTTCGCTCCGCGGCCTCGTCAGTGCTTCATACTCTTTCTGATTGACGCGAATCTTTCCGTCCGCCTTCATCTTGTCCACGAGATTTCCCAGGAACAGCATAAAGGCCTCCTGTTGTTTTTCCTGAACCAGGCCTTCGCGGATCTGGTCTTTCTTCGCGGTGTAATCCTGCTCGGTCGGCGCCTGCCGGTCGATCACCGAAAGCACAGCCCCGGTGTTGCCGCTGTCGATGGGGCCGCTGATCTCGCCCGGTTTGAGCGTAAATGCCACCTTCGCCGGCCCCGTCATCGATCCAATATCCGGCACCTGGGCATCCGGCAGGACGAATTCGCTGGTCTTGAATTCCGCCCCTGATTCCTTGGCCGCCTTCTTCAAATCGTGGTCCGCCTTGGCGCGATCCGAAAGCTCCTGCGTTTTTTGTTCCAGCAACTGCGCGGCCCGCTGGTTTTTGAACTCCTGCTCTACCCGGCTGCGCGCTTCCTCAAAGGTAGGCGTCGACGGCGGCTTCACCGCGGTCACCTGGTAAATTGCATACCCGGAGTGCAAGCCAGCCTCGTCCGGCGGAGCTTTCTCCGTCTGCGAGAACGCCGCATTCATGAACTGCGGATCGTTGCCAATTCCCGGCAGGGTGTCCTTGCTGGTCACAAAATCCGTCGTGATCACCTGCAAGCCCTGCGCGGCCGCCGCTTTCTCCAGCCCCGAATTGCGCGCATCGGCCAGCACCTGGTCCGCCTCGTGCTGCGCCGCATCCGCGGCTTTCTGCTGCTTGATCAGCGGCTCAATCTGCGCTTTTACGTCCTCCAGCGTCTTGACGTGCGCCTCTTCCCGGTCGTCCACATGAATGAGGACGAAGGCATAACCCGCGTCAATCAGGTCGCTGCTCTGGCCTTTGGGCGTCGAGGTCACCGCATTGCGGACCGAGGCATCCGGAAACACATCCGGCCTGACCGCTCCCAGTGATCCGCCATTCTTCGCCGTGTCGGTATCTTCGGAGTACTTCTTGGCCAGATCGGCAAAGTTGCCGCCGGCTTTCACCTGCCTGGCGACATCCTGAGCCTTGGCCCGCGCCGCCTCCAGTGCCTTCTGGTCCACCTTGCCATCGCTGCCCGGCAGCGGCTTCTTGATCACGATCTGCCGCACGTTCACCTGTCCCGGTACGCGGTACTCATCGCGGTGCTGATCGTAATAACGCTCCAAGTCCTGTTGCGTAACCTGCGTCTGCGCCATCAGGCGCGCATTGTCGATGACCACATACTTCAGTTGCCGCTTTTCGGGAATCGAGTTGACATAGGTCTGCTTGTTGCGTTCGTAGAAAGCCTTCAACTCGGCATCGGTGGGCTTAACCGTTTTGAGAATGTCGTCCTTCTTGATGATGGCGTAATCAAACTTCACCTTCGTATTCTGCTTCTCAAAGGCCTGCCGGATGTCCGACTCGGTCACCGTTGCGCCCGCTGTAACCAGCGCCCGCAGTTTGTCCATCAGGACCTGGTCTTTGACCGCCTGCTCCAGCTGTGGAATGGTGTAGCCGGCGCGGGAGGCAAAATCCTCGTACGCGGCTTGGCCTACAAACTGCCCATTGGGAAATAGTTCTTGTCCCAGGTCTCCCTGATGCAAATAGCCGCGGACGTCATCATCGGTCGCCTTCAATCCCATGCGCCGCGCTTCCACGAGCATGACTTTTTGATTCACCAGTTGCTGGTAAGCCTGCCCGGCAAATAACGGCATCAACTGGCCCGCTTGCGCGCTACCGCGAGGAAATTGCTGCTCGATCATGCGCCGCGCGGTCTTCTGCACTTCATCAATAGTGACATCCTGTCCTGCGACCGTGGCCACCGTAGGGATCGGGCTGATTCCCAGCCCCTGGCCCGAGAAACTCGGCACCAGGTACCACGCCATGGCAATGCAGATGACAACAAGGATCGCGGTCAACGCATATTTCTTGAACGCGGCAGAGGTTTGCATGAATCGGATCATGGGTTAGGGAACTCCAAGGCTTGTAAGCGGAAAATTTGATTATAAAGCAGTCGTAGAGACGTTGCTTGCAACGTCTTTATGAGCGTGGCGCCGGTGCCGTAGCAGGTCCAAACATACCAGGTCAAAGCGGAAAGAGACGTAGCCGGGCTACGTCTCTACGATTCACCTACTTGCGATTCTTTCCGTACTCATACGCATACCCGCGCGGCTCGTTCCCCGAAATAAAACGCGTGTTGTACTTCAGCATGTAGTCGATATGCTGCGGATCGCCGGGGAACGACTTGCCCGCATAGGGATACGTCCCCATGCGCCGGAACGGCAACGGCTCAACCGTGCTCCCATCGGCAGCATAGAAGTCCATATCCTTTTCATATCCGTTGGCCATGAAGAAGTAGTCGCGCGTCCATCCCTTCGCCAGCGCCGGCAACTTCGAGGGATCGAACTGCAGCTGGACCTCCTCGCCCGACCCGAACACCACCAGCTTGTCGTCGAAGCTCTTCAGCAGCGGCAGCACGTCTCCGTAGCGCGTGTATTCCCCGGCCTGCCGCGCATACGGCCCCGTCCGGCTTACCTGCTCGTAAACGTACTTCACGTTCCCGGGCGGCTGATCCTCAATCTGCCGGGGGTATCCATGGAAGCCGAGCGTAGCCTGCGAGAGTGGAATCTCACTCAGCGTGAAGTCGTCCCGCTGCTCGCTGCGATCGATGAGAATGCTGTCCCAGTAAATCTGCAGGTTGGTCGTGATGCGAATGCGCGTAGTTCCCATCGGCAGCTTCCCGCCCAGATCCGCTGTAATGGTCCGCGGCAGCCCCGCCGGGAACCCCATGTCGTCCGTGACCCGAACCCATTTGCCTGCGGGTCGGAGATTCTTTTCCGCCGCGGTTTCTGCAGGTTGCAGACTGCTATGGGACCGATTCTGTGTTGCCTGACTTTTGTCGGACAGGAAGGTCCGACCCACACCAC
The DNA here is from genome assembly GCA_036376415.1 of Terriglobales bacterium. GTDB lineage: Bacteria > Acidobacteriota > Terriglobia > Terriglobales > Acidobacteriaceae > Gp1-AA145. Next base: position 27,761 of record DASVAJ010000094.1, on the reverse strand, counting down.
CAACCTCCGCCTCCACATACGGTGCCGTTGCCTCAATCCCCGCCTGCGAAGCCGCGTACATGCCCGTCGCCGTGAAGTACTCAATCTCGCCATGCATGAGCAGGCGCAGCGGCCCTCCGCGATACGGCTCGCCCAAATCCAGAATCAGACTGTGCGGCTTGGTGAAGCCCTTGAACGGCAGCAGGTCGAAATTGCCGACATACTTATGCGCCAGTAAATCCGGCAGCAGGTTGTTGCCCTTGTCGTCCCAGGCCCCAAGCGGAGGCCGCGCATTTCGGCTGGTAATCACCTTGAACTCCGGATAAGGGGGATTGCTGGCAAAGTACTCGTTGGGATAGACCTCTTCCATCGCCGGATGATCTACCGCCACCAGCTTCACCGCATCCAGATAAACGACTTCTTCCATCGGCTCCATCAACCGGAAACTCAGCACCGGGTGCCCCGTCCTTGTCTCGACGTCCTTTGTCGAGACAGGGCGGGGGGTTTGATTTCCAACGGACGGAACGTCAACTTCCCCACCCTGTCGCGCAGAACGCGACAAGGGTGGGGCACCCTCGAATTTTTGTTGAACCACACTGCGATCGACCTTTACCCATTCGGTCGGCCGTGGGATGTTCCGTTCCCCAGGCCCAACCCAGTGGCCAATCACTCCAGCACCGAGGATGTCCGCGACCAGTTCGTAACCTTTTCCGTCCCACACGAACAAGGTCGGACACGAACTCCCCCGCCGATCGATTTCCGTAAACTCCGCCGGCTTGTTGGCCGCGATTTCAACTTCATCCTGAAGCACGCCTGTCGGCCACAGCATGCGCACCACGTCGGCCTGCTTGGCTTGGCCAAGGCCCACGGTCAGATACGGCGAGTTCTGTCCGAGATATCCGTTCGAGCCGTAGATTTCATATTTCTGGCGAATGCCGTCGGAGAACACTTCCACCTTGGTCCCGATGGCGCTCTTGTTGTCGTTCAGCCCCTTGAGCGCGAGCCGCAGCCAGTTGTTCTTGTTGCCGCCTTCGTTTTTGAGCAGGACGGCGGGGCCGTGGTTCTGAGTGATGAGGAGGTCGGTCGCGCCGTCGTTGTCGTAGTCTCCGGTGATGATCGCGCGCGGAGCGTTGAGCTGAATCTTGTCGAGGCCCACGTCGGCGGTGACGTCCTTCCAACCATCCGGCCCCAGGTTGCGGAACAGCCGGATCTCTCCTTTGCCCTCTTTCGTCTCGCCAACCGCGACGAGGTCCACCCAGCCGTCATTGTCGTAGTCGAAAGCAGCAATGCCGTAGGCGCGTACCCAGTTGGTTTCGGGAAGTTTCACCTGCTCGAAGGATTTGCCGTGGTTGTTGCGCCAAAGGGTCAGTCCAGGAGGGCCAGGGTGAGTGAAAGCTAAGTCCATCCATCCATCGTGATCAAAATCGAGGACTGTTACACCAATTGCTGGAGCAGTAAACGGTGTTGGTCTGGTCTCCGTCGGAAAACCGATTGGCGTCTCAGCGATGAACTTTCCTTCCCTAGGGTTTCTGAACAGACGTGGTAGGATGAGCTTTCCCCCTTTGTTTTCCTCATTGCTCGGTCCCAGACCCGTCATTACTATGTCCACAGCGCGATCGTTGTTGTAGTCTGTGGCGACAGCATTACCTCCGCGTCCGCCAGCATTGAGCCCGGTTGCGTCCGTCACCTCCGTAAACTTGCCATCTCCGTTATTGCGGAAGGTAACTGTCGAGCCGCTGGAAGCAGAGCCCGTCACCACCAAATCCAGGTCGCCATCGTGATCGTAATCGACAAAAGTTAAACTGCTAGCCAGATCAGCCTTGATACCGGCCGCAGCCGTCGCCTCCCGAAACGTACCATTCTTCTCGTTATGTAAGAGCACAACCCCACGGTCAGAACTGACTGCCAGATCGGTGAATCCGTCATTGTCATAATCCCCGGCGGTGCAACCGATCACGTGTATCGTCGAATCAATGCTGGCATTCTGTGTAGCGTTTTCGAATTTGCCGTTGCCCTGATTGTGATATAGAGACATGCCGCCTTGTGCCCCGTTATCCGCCAACAGGAGATCGATCCTGCCATCGTTGTCGTAGTCGAGAAAGCAGGCACCGGGTCCTAGATCGAATGGCACCTTTAAATGAGCAGCCGATACCGGTTGCGACGTTATCCCCGCCTCCTTGGTCACATCCACAAACTTCACCGGAATCTGCAGTGGGACTTTTTGCGCCACGGCCGGCGATTCTTCCGCCAGCGAATACTTGCCCTGCTCGCCGTAGGCCAGGCTCATGGCCGAGCCGAGCTTGTGCTGGGTGATGTATTGGAAACGCGTCAGGTGCTCGCGAGCTTGCGCGGTCTCGCCGGACTGCTGGTAGGCGCGCGAGAGCCCGAACTGCGCCGAGGCATGCAGCGGATTCAATTTGAGCGCGTGGTCGAAGGCATCAATGGCCTGCGGAAACTGCTTGAGCTGCGCGTAAACGGTGCCCAGGAAGTACCAGGAGTCGGCATCGCTGTCGTCCAGCGCGATCACGTGCTTAAAGTCCTCGATGGCGGCCTGCGGATCGCTGCTGTTCTTGTCCAGCAACCCCAGGGAATACCACACGTGCGGATCCTTCGGAGCAGACTTGGCAGCCTCATCCAGCAACTTCTTGGCCGCATCCACCCGGCCCAGGCTCGATTGCGCAATGCCCTCGTTCAGCCTGGCAATGCTCAGATTAGGATCCAGCGCAGCGGCTTCCTGAAATGCCTTCAGCCCCTTCTCAAACAGCTGCTGATTCATGTACGCGCAGCCCAGGTTATTCAACCGCGCCGCTTCGGTGGCATTCGGTTTCTTTTCCGGAGACGCTGCAATCAAAATCAGGCCAGCCACAACCAGCCCACCAACGCACAGCAGCAATTTAGATTTCATCGATAAAGATTTAACCACAGCGGGCACCCCTCGACCAGGCTCGGGCAGGCTCCGTTACACGGAGCAGTTCCGGCGCGAACCTCAGTGTTTATAGTTCCCGCGAGATCCTCGCGTACATGTGGGACAGCCGGCCTCGGCTGTCCGGGTCGGCGAAGCCGGGCTATCCTAGTCGATCCGCTCGACAGGACAGCCGAGGCCGGCTGTCCTACATGTTCAGGTTTTGGTGGTTGAAACTGCACGCTCAGTCCCTAAGTTCGGAGCCTTCCACTCTCCGCGCGCTTGTTCCACTGCCTCCGCCACACTCAACGCCAGTTCCTCTTCCCAAGGCCGGGTCACAATCTGCACTCCAATCGGCAATCCTTCCGCTGACTGCATCAGAGGCAGAGCCACCCCTGGCATTCCCAGCAGATTGAACCACTCGCAGTAGCTCCATGCGTCAAGGTAAGCAACGCTTTGCCCATCAATTTCCCAACTGCGCTCTCCATGACGAAACGCCGGAACTGCCGCCACCGGACACAGCAGCACTGGGAAGCGCTCCATCTGCTGGAAAATCTGCATGCGAATCTGGTCGCGCCCGATCCAGCAATCCAGCAGGCTATCTGCTGTATGCGGCGACTCCGCCGCGACCCAGCTCTGAAACTGCTTCAGAATCGGGCTGAGCTGATGCTCGTGCCCCTGTGTAAGCGGCCCCAGCAGCATGCCGCCGGCCACGCCAAAAAATTTCCACCACAACTCACGAGCCTTCTCCAGCCCCTCAGGACGAAACGCCTCCACTTCAAATCCCGCGCCACGCAACTTCTCCGCAGCGGACTTCACCGCAGCGCGGGTCTCCCCGGTAACCGGTGTTCGCCCGTCATCCTCGAAATAGCCAATGCGGGGCTTGCCGGTGTGGTGGCGGAACTCCAGATCCGGGGGTACATGATTAAATTCCGGCCACCTTACTTCCACCGGCGCGGCCGACGGATCGCCCGCATCCGGCCCCTGCATCACCTCAAACAGCAGCTTCAAATCGCCGATTGTGCGCGCCATCGGCCCCACCACTCCCAGCAGAGCAAACGGCCCCACGCTCTGCGGATAATGCGCAGTGGCGGGAATCCGCCCCGGCGTGGGCTTGAGGCCGCAGATGCCGCAGAAATGCGCCGGCACGCGGATCGATCCACCGCCGTCGCTGCCTACTCCGCCAGCCGAGCATCCGGACGCGATCGCCGCTGCTTCGCCGCCGCTTGAGCCTCCTGCCGTCCGCGCGAGGTCCCAGGGATTATTCGTCCGTCCATAAAGAAGATTGTCGGTTTCCCAAGCCATCAGCAGCTCAGGCGTATTGGTTACACCGAGAACGATGGCCCCGGCCTTGCGCAGCCGCCGCACCAACGGGGCATCATCCCGGGCCACGTGCCCCTCGCGAAGCCTGGTTCCGGCTTCGCATTTCATCCCCGCAACATCGATCGAACTCTTGATGGTGACGGGAACTCCATGCAAGGGCCCGACAGCATCGCCGCGCACAACGCGCGATTCCGCCTCGCGAGCCTGGGCCAGGGCCCGCTCGCCGTCGACCTGCACGAAGGCATTGATCTTCGGATTGAATCGCGCGATGCGATCGAGATGAGCCCGCAGCAATTCGAGAGGAGAAACCTTCTTTCCCCGAATCTGCTTCGCCATTTCAACTGCAGAAAGAAGGTTGAGATTGGAATTCGGCACAAGAAGGCGAGTGTAGCAGAGCAGGCGCGGGCAAACGCGAATGCAGCGTGAAGCAAAAACCCCACCCTATCGCCGCAACCAACGCGCCGTTAGGATGGGGTCCCCCCTCAAAGCCATGTTGAACTAGTGTGCCGCCGCCGCTCTCCGGCTTTTTGCCGGCTCCAGCAACACGCGCACAGAATCCCCCTTGCGCGCTCCGCGTTTCTTCAGCCAGGCGTCGAAATCGCGCCGGCACGCCGCTGGCATGTCGGTAAAGAACAAGCCTGCGCGCCCCATGGTATCCGTCCAGATGAAGTCCCCGGTGGCATGCACCACTTGCGTGGTTCCGGGCAGCAGAAATCGCAAAGCGACTCCCCGCAACGGGGTCAATGCCTCCGCCGCCTGAATTGACAGTCCCTGTTCGGTCAGATCGTTCACCAACGCCGGCACCGTACCCGTCGGCAGCTGCAAATACGCCAGCGTTTCGCTCTTCTGTCGCGAGCTTTGCCGGCGATCCGGCTGCATGAACACTTGCGCCGCACGCAGCGAATGCAGCACCTGCAGCAGATCGAGCGGCTTGTACAGGACGAAGTTCGCGCCCGCCTGGAACACCGACGCAATCGACAGCCCCGCGCCAATCATCCCAAATAGCACCGGCCGCCTTTTGGCTGGCGCCGTGCGCGCCAGCTTGGCCACCTGCACTGCCTGTGGCAGATCGAAATCCAGCACCAGCGCCGAATGATGCCCTTCCGCGAACACATCGAGCGTCTCCGAGGCCGAGAACGTGACTCGATATTCGATCCCCAGCTCTGCGAACGCCGCCACCAGCACCTTCACGGCACCGTGATTCCGCGACATCACCAGCGCATTCATTTTCATGACGCCAGCTTAGTAGCCCGCTGGAGACGGGTAAAGGTAACACCTGTAATAAATGGGCGGTTACTCGGATGTGACTACCGGAAGGGAAAAACATTGACAAAGGGCGCCGCAGAAGCGGCGCCCCGTGCGGCTTTCGGCGATTTATGCGGCTTCTGGCGTTCGCTCTTGCATGCCCCGTCTCTTCTCGGAGAAGAGTTCGAGCATGGCTCGATTAAACGCCGGGATATCCGAGGGCTGGCGGCTGCTCACCCAATTCCGGTCGCGGACGACTTGCTCATCCTGCCAGTTCCCGCCCGCATTGCGCACATCGTCCTGAATGGTGTGATAGCTGGTAAGCGTGCGCCCGCGGACGCAGCCGGCGGAGATCAGCAGCCACGGCGCGTGGCAAATCACGGCAATCGGCTTTCCCTGCCGGTCCATCTCGCGCACAAACTCCTGCGCACGCGGCTGGACCCGCAGAGTGTCGGCGTTGAGAGCTCCACCGGGCAGCAGCACGGCGTCGAATTTCACGGGATCCGCCTCGCTCAGGGGCGCGTCGACTCTGAAGGTATCGGCTTTATCGTGATGCTTAAATGACTGAACGGTGCCTGTTTTTGGCGCAAACAGAGTTGTCTGTGCGCCTGCTTCGTCCAAAGCTTTCCGAGGTTCGCGCAACTCAGCATCTTCCACACCATCGCTGGCGAGAATGGCCACACGCATTCCTTGGAGTTCTTTTGCTTCCGGCATGATTCCTCCTGGTGATTCTTGCTCTAATGTCGCGCAAAATCAGAGTGGGATGGATCAGGCAAACCCTGTAGACGGAAATGTTGCACCCTCACCATGCGCAAGGAAAACGCCTAGTGCAAACTGAAATCCACCTCGTGGGACTGCTGCACCGGGGTTGCCAGCTTCTGCACTTCGGCCAGCTTCGTCTGCGCATCCTGTACATCGGGCGCGTTGGGCGCCATCCGCAAATACGCCTGGATGTGCTGCTCCGCGTTTTTGTAATCGCCGCGCACCGCGAGCGCCAGGCCGTAAAGATACTCGAGCTGTGGAACGCTGTGGTTGGTATCCAGACGCAGGCCCCGCTCAGCGCTGTGTTCCGCTTCCGCCTTGTTCCCTAAGTTGAAATTGGCCACGCCGTTAAAAAACCAGAACTGCGGCTCCGAATTGGGATACGCCTCCACCAGGTGCTCGGTCGCGTCCGCCAGTTCTTTCCATTCCTTTTGCGCTATCGCCACCCGCGCCAGCTCCACGTAGCCTTCGGTCAGGTGTGAGTCCTTCGAAACCGCCTCGTGAAACGATTGCTGCGCCTCCAGAAAGCTGTTCTGCCGCGCTTGCGCCCGCCCGAGCTCAAGCCACGCGACTGCATACCGGGGATATGCCTGGACCGCTCTCCGGAAATAGTCGCAAGCCGCCGCCCATCTGCCTTTCTTGGCTTGTTCCTCGCCCTTTTCGAACGCCTTCTTGGCCTTATCTGGAGCTTGGAGAGAAGCCACACTGATGGTGAACTTCTGCGCCCCCGGCCCCGCCGTCGCCGTGACCGGGTGCACGATGATCGAGCCCACCTGCACGATTTGTTCTGAAGTTCCCGCCAGATGTACCGGATCCGAGCGGTAGCCGTTCACCGCGGTCTCCAGTTCACAATTGGACCAGTTGTGAACCAGGGCATCCATCCCGGGGTTGGCCGCAGGATCGAGTTCGCGCATTTTGGGGCTGGCATTGTCGTCGCTGGCAACGTTGACCTGAATGCTGAAACCGCCCTGGCTGTCGATTCCCGCGCGAGCGCGCTCTTCATTCCCGCATTTCAGGACTACGTCTCCCGGTGCTGCCGGCGCGGTTCCGTCTTCGGAGATCACCTTCCCAAGGATCGCAACTCGCTGCGAGCCGACAGCCGCCCGGGCATTCGCGGTGACTGACCCACCGCTGGCTACATCGGGAAGTTGGGCTAGAAGGGGAATTGAAAAACCGAAGAACGAGAGGACCGCGAGGACTGACAGCGACTTCATTTTTCCTTACCTTACGAAAGCGCTCTTCTTCAGATGGGGTCTTCAACGATCAAGCAACCGGGGGATTAACGTAGCGGCACAGAAACGAAATCGTAAGGCGGCTAGAAGAATGTTTGTAGGGCCCGTCTACGGTCTGTACCTGAGGCGGAGCCATTGGGGCAGAACATTACTTTCGCCACCGATTCCGTCGAGGTAAGTACGAATATTGGAACGAAGCAGCTGTGACTTCGCTTAGAATAGGTTCACTTTGTGCGCGTTGCGGGGGCGGCTCGCCTCTACGTCTTTCGTTGGTGCCCGTTGTACCGTCGACTGGGGAACAAATCCGTGCTGGCTCGTGTGCTCCTGGAATCGCGGAGCTGCTGGCCCCACCTCTTCGCTATTGCCGGTTTAAGCGTGCTTTCCCTGCCGCTGACCCTCCTCTATCCCCTGCCGCTTAAGATCGTGGTCGACAGCGTCCTGGGCAATCAACCGTTACCGCCCTGGCTGGTGAAAGCTGTGCCCATGCTTCGTGCCCGCGGTACTTCCCTGGAAGCTGCGATTGCGGTGCTACTCGGAATCGCGTTGCTGGTCAGCGCCCAGGGATTGCTGGCCTGGTGGCTGCAAACCTACACGGGCGAAAAACTTGTGTGGGATTTTCGCGCTCGCCTGCTGAACCACACCCAGCGCCTTCCCCTCGTCTTTCATGACCGCTACGGCGCTACCGATTCCGTCTACCGCATCCAGCACGATGCCCCGGCAATCCAGTACGTGACCATTCAGGGCTTAGTCCCCTTAATGACAGCCGTCATCACGCTCATTGGCATGATCGTGGTGACCGCGCGCATGGACTTCCTGCTCTCCCTGGTAGCGCTGGCCATTACACCGGTGCTTTTTCTCCTGTCGCTGGGCTGCAGCCGCATCGTCCGTCTGCGCTCGCAAACCATTAAGGATCTCGACAGCTCGGCGCTGGCCGTCATCCAGGAAGTCATCGGCTCCATTCGCGTGATCAAAGCCTTTGGGCAGGAGAATCGCGAGCACGACCGCTTCGTTCGCCGTTCCGCCAAGCGCATGTCGCAGCAAGTACGGCTTTCCATCCAGCAGGCTTTATTCAATGTCACCATTGGCCTGACCATCGCCATTGGAACCGCCGCCGCTCTTTATATTGGCGTTCGCCACGTCCGCGCCGGGGCCCTGACCGTCGGCTCGCTGCTGATGATCATGGCCTATATCGCACAGGTGTATCAGCCGTTGCAGGTGTTCACGGGCAAAGCGACCGACTTGCAGGTTTGGCTGGCCAGCCTGGAACGCTCGTTCGTACTGCTCGATCAGTCACCAGAAATTGCCGAGCGCGAAGGCGCGCGCAGATTGCAATGCGCCCGCGGCGATTTCGAGTTTCGCAACGTCAGCTTCGTTTATGAAGAATCCGGCCGCGGCCTTCAGGACATCTCTTTCACGCTTGCCGCCGGAACGCGCGTCGGCATCGTAGGCGCCACCGGCGCCGGCAAAACCACGCTGCTCAACCTGCTCATGCGCTTCTACGACCCGACCGCGGGGGAAGTTTTGCTCGACGGGGTAGACATTCGCGAGTACCGTATCGCCGATTTGCGCCGGCAGTTTGCCGTCATGCTGCAGGAACCCGTTCTCTTTGCCTCCAGCATCGCCGAGAATATCGCCTACGGAAAACCCGACGCTACCGACGACGAAATCATCGCCGCCGCGAAAGCCGCCGCCTCCCACGACTTCATCCTCAACCTGCCCGAAGGCTACGAAACCAAGGTTGGCGAGCGAGGTTCGCGCCTGTCCGGAGGCGAACGTCAGCGCATCTCGCTCGCCCGCGCATTCCTGCGCAATAGCCCCATCCTTATCCTCGATGAGCCCACCAGTTCCGTCGATGTAAAGACGGAAGCTGCGATCATGGAAGCCACCGAGCGCCTGATGTCCGGCCGCACCACATTCATGATCGCCCACCGCCTGAGCACGCTGAAAAGCTGTGACCTGGTGCTCGTCCTCGATCAGGGCCGCTTACTCGAAATCAAACAATGCGCTCCCGATGCCTGGGCGCAAGCAGCGGCAAACGTCAGCGTCTGACCGATCGCGGCTGTCCCTCACGAATCATCAACTGGGTAATACTGCACCTCACGTCCTATGTTGTCTCTCCCTCAGTCCTGCCCAAGCTTCTCCGCGTCGCTGTGAATGGAGGCTGGAATTGACGCGGTGGAGTTCGGAGGTGTCAGGCTCGAGACGATCGCATGAAGGGTCCGGCCCTGGTTACTCAACACGAACTTGAGGTCGATCACCGCGCCCGAGGTGCCGCCGGGCGGCGTGGGAAAGTGAATCTCGGCTTTGCCCGTGCAGTCTGGGAACACCTGATACCAGCCGGTCTCCGCAACGTGGAACCCGGTGAGCGGATCTGTCGGTCCCATCAGTGGCACGCCGTTCGACATGATGAAGTCAACTTGTGTCAGCTTGCCAGCCGCATCGAAGTGGGTCATGGCTACCCCATCTCGCTGGATAGTCACCGGTGGCATCCCCTGAGGAACAGGCGGATAGATTTGTCCACTAACCCGAAAAGCATAATCACCGCTAAGGGTGGCATTGGTGCAACTGTCGTTGTCGCCCGATTGCGCCAACGACATGGCTGGCAAGGCCAAGGTCAGGCTCAGAGCCGCGAGCCATAGTTTTCCAACCGTGAGTTTCATTTCCGTATCCTCGTTTCCATAGAATTCCGACCACGACTGCCGCCGATCCTAGGAAAAACAACCGCGGAAGTCCTGAAGCTGACCTGAAATATTTCTGAAAATTCTTTTGGAATAGACATGTATGCCGTCGTACACTCTCCGCGCGTCCTTGGGTTTCAGCAACTTAGTCCTTCCATGCCAGCTCCGATCTACAAGTTCGGCCCTTTCGAGCTTGACCGCCGCAATTTCGAGCTGCGGCGTGATGGTCGAGCCATAAAGCTGGACCGGACTCCGCTCGAACTCCTTTTCCTGCTTGTCGAAAATGCCGGGGCGCTGGTAACCCGCGAGGAGGCGGTGGAGCGGGTTTGGGGAAAGGGAGTTTTTATCGAGGCGGAGACGTCGCTCTACACTGCGGTACGAAAGATACGCCGGGCGCTCGGCGATGACACCGGCGAACCGCAGTTCGTACAAACGGTTTCGCGCAAGGGCTATCGCTTTATTCCGGAGGTGGAACCGGTTGAGGCCTCCTCCATCTCTGGGGCGGCCGTCCGGCCGAGGCGGCGCATCTGGCTGGCGTGCGCACTGTCAGCCGGTATTTTGCTGATCACAGGTTTGCTGGTTTGGTTCGTGGGACGCTCGCGGGAACCGAGCCGAATCATGTTAGTGGTTCTTCCCATGCAGAACTTCAGCGGCGACCCGCAGCAGGATTACTTAGCCGACGGCGTGACCGAGGAGATCATCACCGACCTCGGGAGCCTGGACCCCAGCCATTTGGGGGTTATCGCGCGCACTTCGGCAATGCAATACAAGCAAGCCAGGAAGGGTATCGCCCAGGTATCGCGCGAACTCGGCGTCAGCTATGTGCTCGAAGGCAGCGTTCGGCGGTCCGGCAACAACGTTCGCGTCACTGCCCAGCTGATCCGCTCTTCCGACCAAACCCATCTTTGGGCGCAGAGTTACGACGGCGATCTCGGTGATGTTCTGAAATTGGAAAGCAATATCGCACTGGAAGTCGCAGGTCAGATTCGACTGGCCCTGTCACAGGAAATTCATGAACGGCTCGCCGCCGCTGTGCGCATCAATCCGGAAGCGCACGAAGCTTATCTCTTGGGACTACAGGGCTGGAATCAACGCAACCCGCAAGGCTTTCATCAGGCTATCGCCGAGTTCACGCGCGCCACTGAGCTGGCTCCAAACTATGCCGCAGCCTTCGCCGGCCTCGCCCGGGTCTATTCTTTGGCTCCAATCTTTGCCGACCTGCCTGCTGACGAGGCGGTTCCCAAAGCTCTGGAAGCAGCCAATCGCGCGCTCGCCTTGGACGAAACAATGGCAGACGCGCACAGCTCTCTCGCATTCACCAGAGTTCATTATCTGCACGACTGGACTTCCGCGGAGAAAGAATTCCGCCGCGCCATCGAACTTGAGCCCAATAATCCCTATGGGCACTTCTTCTACTCCAACAGCTTCCTTTCCCCGACCGGACACCACGACGAGGCCATTGCAGAAATGAATAAGGCCATCGAACTCGACCCGCTTTCAACCCGCATTCAATCGTTCGCCGGCAGGATGTACATCTGGGCGCGGCGTTATGATGACGCGCTCGCGCAATTCCAGCGTGTGAACCAACTGGACCCGAACTTCGCGCTCAACCATGAACGAATGGCTCACCTGTACGCCCTCACGGGGAAGTTCAACCAGGCTGTCGCGGAGGAGGGTAGAGCTCGGGCCTTGGTTGGCGAGAAACCAGAGAGCGTACAACGGAAAACCGATCTCCTAAACCGCGCATGGACTTCTCGCGGAGCACAAGGATATTGGCAAGCGGAGCTACAGCTGGCCCAAGATGAGCAAAATCCGCCCGAGGCTTACACCGGGTCCTTCGGACTGGCCAGAATCTATAGCGAGTTAACGGACAAGGAGAAGGCGTTCGCCAATCTCGAACGAGCGTATGCGGAACGCGACGAGGAGATGACGAACCTGGCGGTCGAACCACACTTTGACTTTCTGCGATCGGACCTGCGTTTTAGGGATTTGGAAAGACGTGTGGGAATTCCGCGTAGATAGGCCAAGCAGGCAGTCCCGAACAAATGAGCGGCGGCAGCTGCCACAAACGCGGGGATCCAGTGAAGCTTCGGCGCTAAAACGACAATCTCGCGCTCAGCTGTATCTGCCGTCCGGGCGTGGTGGCCTCGGTGATCGTTCCGAACTGCTGGGTATTTACGAAGCGGTCCGGCGTCCCCAGATTGGTGTGATTCAGCGCGTTAAAGAACTCGCCGCGGAACTGGAATTTCATGCGTTCCGTGATGCCAAAATCACGCGCCATGGCCAAGTCCAGGGTTTGCATGCCCGGACCGTAAATGGAGTTCCGTCCAACATTGCCGAAGGTGTAGGCCGCCGGGGTGGCGAATGCGGCGCGATTGAACCATTCCGTTGCACTATGCGTTCCGGAGCCAAAGACCGGCGCTCCGGTGTAGTTGGCGCGAATCGGGTTCTCACCCAGGGCCGTACCGGCATTTGCTGTGTCGCCGAATACCGAGATGGTGAACGGGAAGCCGGTCTGTACCTGATACACCGTGGACAGCTGCCAGTGTTTCGTCACCGCGCTCGCCCAAGCGAATTTGTCCACGCCGGGAATGTCATACACGGCACTCATGGCAAACCGGTGACGCACGTCGCATCCCGGACCCTTCTCGGCTTCGAGGTCGTTGTTGTTCTGCGGAATGGCTGCCTCGAACATGGGCGACCGGAAATCGGGCGCGTTGCTCAGGTTCTTTGACCAGGTATAGTTCGCCAGCAGGGTGAAGCCATGTTGATAACGGCGGCGAAGGTTAACGTAGCCCGCGTCATACCAGCTCTGCGCGGTGTTCTCCAGCAGATTGATCGTGCTGACCGGGGTGCACATCGCCGCGCCATTCGGACAGCCTGTGGCGGGCGCAACATACGCCACTCCCGCAGGCAAGGTCGTGTTCGCAACGAAAACGATCTTCGGGAAAGGACGGCGTGGACCAATCGGCCCCGGTCCCGGAGGCGCATTGTTGATCAGGTGCGCGCGCTGCAAATGTAAACCGTGCGAGCCGAGATACCCGATCTCCAGGGTCGTGTTCTGTCCCAGGCTCTTTTCCAAAGAACCACTCCACTGCTCGATGTACTGCGCGGGCGCATGCGGATCCATGCCGGTGAAGCTGACGGTAGTTTGTCCGAGCACTGCCTGGCCGAAATTCAACTGGCTCGCCGACAGGGCCGCAGATGGTGTGAAGTTATCCGCCTGCTGCGTCTCCGGAAAGACATACGGCACATTGTGGCGCTGATTGCACCACGTATTCATATCCACGGGCGTATAGAAGATTCCGAAAGCCGAATGGAACACCAAGCCATGGCTCAGCTCTTGCGAGAGCCCGAAACGCGGCGCAAGGTTGTGCGTGTTGGGATATCGCAGCCCGCGCGGATAGCCGTTTTCTCCGCCAACAAATACCTGGGGCGCTGTCTCCAAGCCATTGGGAAAAATCAGGTTGGTATTGGTGTAACTGATATCCACCAGCGGGTCCATGAACTCATACCGCAATCCCATCTCTACGGTTGTGCGGCGCGTTACGCGGAAGCTGTCCTGGGCAAATCCAGCCGCGTACCACTGCCGCAGCTGCATCTGCGGAACTCCGGCTTGCCGCTGCTTGACCGCGGGCAGCCCTAAAAGGAAGGTGGCCATGGAGGAGCCGCCAGTATGAGTCACGTCGCTGGTGTAGCCATTCGTAAACTGGTAAAACCCGCGGTTCTGGAAGAAGCCCCACATCGGCCAGATGAATTTGCTGTAGCTCGCCCCGAACTTCAGGCTATGGCGGCCCTTCTGCCAACTGAATGTATCGCGCCCTTCGAGCAAGGTGTCCCATGCTTTCATGGGCGTCGCGGAGTAGTTGTCGCCCATGGGGGAGTAGCCCTGCACGTTGAAAAACGGCGCGCCGTAGGCGCCGACTCCGCCAAAACCAATGCCCTGAATGCCCAGATCCGAGACGATGTTGTTGCTGTAGGCGTCCTGGTTGTAGCGGTGCATGGCAAGACGTGAGAAGGTAATCGCCGCGGTATTCACCCGCGCCGGCCCAAGCACCTTATTCCATGAAATATTTCCTTGCTGGGAGAAGTTGTCGTTGAAGGAACCAAAGCCCGGCAGAAGCGTACCCACGCCGCCTGGCGGCATCTCTCCCGGCATGAAGCCGGTTTCTGAACTGAGCGAATAGCGCGCCGCAATGCTGTCGCCATTCGTTAAGACCTGGTCCACTCTCACCGTGCCCTGATTGTTCACCATCAATTCATTGCGCACATCCATGTAGTTGTTGCAGTCGGCGCTGCCCGCTCCCGGCGTGGGCGTACCGTTGACGGCAGAACCGCACGGCATGCCCATTCCCGGCATGACATTCGGCCGGGGCACGTACTTCTGGAGAAAGGTCTGGACCGCCGGGCCGATCCGGCTGGGATCGATCACGTCCATCTTGCCGTTGTATTGAAACTCGGTCCCGCCATTGGCCGGGTCGAAGATGTGGATCGGCGCCCCGTTTACGCCTGCCTGGCTGAAATCGCCTTGAATCTCGGCCAGGGTCGGCACGGTGTCGATCATCGTGTCAGTCATCGCATGCCGGAAGCCCTCGTAATTGACAAAGAAGAATGTTCGGTTCTTCACCATGGGCCCGCCAAACGACCCACCAAAATTGTTCTGCACCATGTGGTTGTTCCCCATGGAGTTGAACGAGGTCGCGTCCATGAACCCGTTGCGCAGGAATTCATACACCGTGCCGTGATATTCGTTGGTTCCGCCCTTCGTCACGATGTTGATCTGGCCGCCTCCAGCGCCTCCCATTTCCGCGGAGTAGCTTCCGGTGTCCACCTTGAACTCCTGCACGGCATCCGGCGATGGACTTAAGTTCTGTGTGTTGAAAGTGGGATCAGTGTTGGAGGTTCCATCGAGGAGAAAGTAATTGCCGTTCGGCCGGCTGCCGCCTACGCTGACCGCCGACCGTTGCCCCGGCCGCCAGTAGAGCGGATTCATGGTGCCGGTTTGCGCGCCATGGCTGACGTGCGCGCCCGGCACCGTGAGCACAAGGTCAATCAGCATGCGTCCGTTGAGCGGCAGATTCTGAATCGATGTCGGCTCCACAACTTCGCCAATAGCGGCTTCATTCGTGTGGATCACCTCCGGGGCATTGCTCACTTCCACAACTTCCTTGCGCGATTCGACATTCAGCCGGACGTCAATGGCCAGCTTCTGCGCCACTTCAAGCCGCAGTCTCTGATGATGAGGGCTAAAGCCGGCCGCCGCGATGCTCATGTTGTAATCGCCCGGGAGTAGTCCTGGGATTTGATAGAGACCTTGATCATTCGTCGAAACGTGCCGCATTGCCCCGGTTTGCGTCGAGATCAATTCGACCACCGCGCTAGCGACAGCGCGGGATTGTGGATCAGTCACGCTGCCACTCAATACCGCAAAATTGCTTTGGCATAATCCGGAAACAGCGAAACACGACGCCACACTGGCGATCCACAGAATTCGACGCACGAAGCCCTCCCACAATCTGAACCGGATTTTGAGTCTTGAAAAAAAACGGTATTGGCAGCCGACTTCGCCAATGGTGATGCTTAACGCCTGCTGGAGCCAACCCCGAGTGTCGAGGAATGTAGACGCTTTCTCCCGAGCAAATCAATAATGCAAAAACGCTAGGAATTAACCGAAGACACGTCAGACTGTATAGCCATCGTGAAGGTAACCGGGCGAACCACCGGGAAGCGCGCTCGCTCTCCTGGCAGGTGCTTATGAAATCAGAGACTTACGATTGTGAATAGTACAAAAGGATTATTGATCGTTGCGACGCGTGAATGTGATGCTTATCTCGTTTTCGTGCGGGTCCGGAGATTACGCTTTCCACGCGGTAGTCGCTGGCGTTTGTGCTGCCGCCACCACAGATAAATGCTTTCGGCGCGGCCAAACTGACCTCGCTGGCCTTGGTCGGTGTGCAAGAGTCGCTATAGCGGCGGCGTAAGCGCGCTCGGAAACTTGCGTGGTGGCAAAGTCCGCTTCCGCGGAGGTCACAAGTTTCGCAAGAGCGTGATAAAGACGCGCAAGTTCGCATCTCTCGGCCACATTCTGCGGCGCGCTGCAGGGAGCACGGTGCAGCAATTTCTTATAATCGCTGGGCGCTGTTCTCTTCACCTCTGCTATGAGAAAACTGAAGGTTAAAACCCTGGTGTCGATCACCTCGATGGTGGCGCTCAGCGCCTGCTCGCGCTCCAAACTCCCACAACCCGGCAGCGCGGCCTATACCCAGGCTCTCTCCACCTTCTATGTCGGACTGGCCGCACTGCAAGTCGGCGACGACGCGCGGGCGCAGGACAAGCTTGCCGAGTTCGCCAAAGTCGTTCCAGGAGAACCGGCCGGCTGGGGCAACTGGGGCGTGCTCGCATTACGCCAGCGCAATTACGACGCCGCCGCCGAGCGGCTGAAAAGAGCGCATGACCTCGAGCCGAAAAACGATCACGTCGAATATCTGCAAGGACTGCTGGAGAGCGAGCGCGGGAACTCCGCTGCCGCCATTGAGCATCTTCGCAAAGCCGTCGACCTCAATCCACAGAATCTCCGTGCCGCTTATCAGCTGGCGCAAGAAGTCGAACGCCAGGGCGGCGAAAATAGCGGCGCCGAAGTCCAAAGCACCCTGCAGAAAATCCTCGACTCGCATCCCGACAATCTCGCCGCGCTGGTCGAACTCAGCCGAATCGCCGCCAAGCGCGGCGACGAGAGCACGCTGAAATCGGCGGTCGAGCGGATCAACGCGCTCTCTTCCGATTGGCCCCTGGAAGCTAAGCAACAGCTACAGCAACTCCAGACCACGATCGCCACCGCCGGCCCGCGCGCCGCCGGAACGCGCACCGTTTTTCTCAAGAACGTGCTCATGCGGGTGCCAGAGTATCGCCTGAGCCTCTCGGCGTTGAAAGCGCCTCCGGGAGACGAGGCCCAGCCGTTTACGCACTTTTTGAAAATGCAGACTCCGCCGTTCGAGCCTGCCGCTCCTGACCCTTCCCTTTCGTTCACGCCGGAACCGCTGCCGAACGGCAGCGCTGGTCACTGGGATTGGGTGGGCGCGGTTTCACTCGGGGTCACCGGTCCGGCAACTGCAATAGAAGCCGATGCGCGGAAGCTACACCTGACAACCGGTCCAACTTTGGCCTTCCCGGGAGCGAACACCGCGCCTTCGCCGGAAGGCGTTCTCGGCATCGACTTCAATTACGACTTCAAAACTGATCTCGTGCTGGCCGGAGCTGGAGGCCTCCGCTTCTACCGCCAAGACAGTCCTGCAACCTTCACCGATGTGACTGCCGCAACCAAATTGTCGAAAGTGATGCTTGCCGCGAAATATTCCGGCGCCTGGACCGCCGACATTGAGGCCGACGGCGACCTTGACATCGTAATGGGCGCGGCCACTGGCCTGCCCACGGTTCTCCGCAACGATGGCGATGGCACCTTCGTCATCACTCATCCGTTTGCGGGAGTCTCTGGCCTGACCGCATTCGTTTGGGCTGATCTCGATGGCGATGGCAATCCCGATGCTTCGTTCATCGATGGCTCCGGCCATTTGCACGTGTTCACCAACCTGCGCACAGGACAATTCAAAGAACGCCCGCTTCCCGCGGGATTGCCCGGGATCAAAGCCATCGCCACCGCGGATACAAACAACGACGGAATTCTTGATCTGCTTGCGGTCCTGGCCGACGGCAAGATCATCGCCCTTTCCGACAAAGACGAAGGCAAGAGTTTCGAGACCACCGCCATCGCAACCGTTCCCGACGCCAATTTCCTGAAAAACGACCTTCGGCTGCGTGTGGCCGATCTCGACAATAACGGCGCGCTCGATTTGATCGTGGGGCGTGTTTCGGGCTCCGGCGGCGGCAGTGGCGCGCTCATCTGGCTCGGCGATGGCAAAGGACGCTTTACTGCGGTTCAGAGTCCAACGCCGTCTCGCGTGTTCGACACCGCCGACCTGAACGGCGACGGCCGGCTCGACCTGCTCGGCATCAGCAGCGACGGCTCGGCGCAGCTGGCGGTGAATCACGGATCGAAGAATTATCACTGGGAAATTATTCGTCCGCACGCCAAGCAGGCGGCCGGCGATCAACGAATCAATCCGTTCGGCGTCGGCGGAGAAATTGAAGTGCGCTCGGGATTGCTGGTGCAGAAGCTGCCGATCACGGGTCCGCAGCTCCACTTCGGACTTGGCGACCAGACCCATGTCGACGTTGCCCGAGTCGTGTGGCCGAACGGCTCTGTCCGCGCCGAGTTCGATTTGAAAGCGGACCAGGAAGTTGTGACCGAGCAACGCCTTAAAGGTTCCTGCCCATTTCTGTTTGCCTATAACGGCAAACAGCTCGAGTTCGTGAAGGACGCCGTGCCGTGGGGTTCCGCCATTGGCCTGCGGATCAACACCATTGGCACGGCGCGCGTCGCAGCCACCGAGGAATGGTACAAAATCAGCGCCGATGAACTCGCGCCGCACGACGGCTATTACGACCTGCGCTTCACCGCCGAACTCTGGGAAACCTACTACTACGACTATCTGAACCTGATGACTGTCGATCATCCGGCGGGAACGGATATCTACGTTGACGAGCGCTTCGTCATTCCACCGGCGAGACTTGCGATCACCACGGTCGAAACGCCTCATCCGATCGCTCGTGCCGTGGATGACAACGGCACCGATGTCACCGGCATTCTGCGCCGCGTCGATGGCAAGTACCTCGACAGTTTCGGGCGCGGCCAGTATCAGGGGGTGACCCGCGATCATTATGTCGAAATCGAGCTCGGTGACGATGCCCCCGCCAGCGGCCCGCTTTACCTGATCGCCCGCGGCTGGATGCATCCCACCGACTCCTCCATCAATGTCGCCATCGCCCAAGGCCATCACGAGCAGGCGAAGGCGCTGAGCCTCGAAGTTCCCGACGGCAAAGGCGGCTGGGTGGTTGCTCGCCCGAACCTCGGCTTTCCGGCGGGGCGAAAGAAAATCTGCTTGTTCGATCTGACCAATATTTTCCGTCCCGGCACGCCACGCAAACTCCGGCTGCGCACGAACCTGGAAATTTATTGGGACCAGATGCAATGGGCAAAAGGCCTGCCCAGCGCGCCTTTGAAGATCACGCGCATGGCGCCGGAGATGGCGGATTTGCACTATCGCGGGTATTCTGTAATCCAGCAGGCCAATCCATCCTCGCCAGAGTTGCCCGACTATAACCACCTGGAAGGAACCAAGCAGCGCTATCGCGACCTGACCGGCTACTACACGCGGTACGGCGATGTGCGCGAGTTGCTCGACAAGGTGGACGACCGCTACGTGATCATGAATTCCGGCGACGAAATGACGCTGCGTTTCCCGGCGCAGCCCGCGCCACAAGCCGGCTGGGTGCGCGACTATGTGATTGCCGGCGATGGCTGGATCAAAGACGGCGACTACAACTCCACGTTCTCAAAAACTGTGCTGCCCTTGCCGTATCACGCCAAAAACCTGTACATAACGCCGCCGGGCCGGCTGGAGGATGAGTGGGTGTACCGGCATCATCCCGAAGACTGGCAGGCATATCAGACACGCTATGTTTCTGATGATGTCTTCAATCAGGCTTTGAGAAATACGCGATGAAGTTCAGCTTCAAAAAAATGGTCCTTATCCTCTTCTTTATCGGCCTGCTGGCCACGCCCGCGACCGTGCGCTGGTGGTCGGCGCGGCACAGCCAGAACGCCGCCATCGATCCCCAGACAGCTTTAGCCCGGCACGGGTTTTACTTCCAGGAAGTCTCGCACGCGGCGGGCGTGAACTTCGTGCACAAAGGCCCAACGCTCGATCACAAACTCGATCCCATCATGCCCGAAGTTGCGTCCATGGGCGCGGCGGTTTCCATCGTGGATTTCGATCGCGACGGCTGGCCCGACATCTACGTCACCAACAGCGGCGAAGGCAGCAAAAACGCGCTCTATCGCAACAACCACGACGGCACGTTCACCGAGGTTGCCGAAGCGATGGGCGTCGCCGATGTGAATCAGCCTGGGACTGGCGTCTCTATGGGCGCGGTCTGGGGCGACTACGACAACGACGGTTACGAAGACCTGTTTCTATACAAGTGGGGGAAGCCGGAACTCTTTCACAACGATCATGGCCGTGGCTTCACTCGTGTGACCGATCAGGCTGGGCTGCCACCCTGGGTTAACGCGAATACGGCCGTCTGGTTCGATTACGACGGCGATGGCAAGCTCGATCTCTTCATTGGCGGGTACTACTCGGAGAAAATCGATCTCTGGCATCTCAAGAACACCGAGATCATGCCGGAGAGCTTCGAGTACGCCAAGAACGGTGGCCGCAAATATCTTCTGCGCAACTTGGGCAATGGCAAGTTCGAAGACGTGACCGGACAGGTTGGACTGAACAGCCATCGTTGGGCGCTGGCGGCGGCGGCCGCCGATCTTCGCGGGACCGGACATCCGGATCTTTTTATCGCCAATGACTACGGCGTCTCCGAACTCTATTTCAACGACGGCGCTCATTTTCAAGAGGTCGGCGAGCGGACCGGAGTGGGCTTCGCTCCCAAAAGCGGCATGAACGCCGCCTTCGGCGACATCTTCAACCGCGGCCAATACGCGGTTTACGTCAGCAACATTTCCGAAGACGGAGTTCTGATTCAGGGCAACAATCTCTGGATGCCGAAAGAAGGGACCTCGGGCAATGGCCTCAAATACCAAAACCTGGCCCGCGATCTCGGCGTGGAACTGGGCGGCTGGAGCTTCGGCGCCCAATTCGGCGACCTGAATAACGACGGCAACCTCGACCTGTTCCTCACCAACGGATACGTCTCGCTCGACCGCAATCGCGATTACTGGTACGACTTTTCGAAGATTGCGGGCGGGCATACTTCCATCATTTCCGACGCGCGCAACTGGCCGGCGATGGATGGCCGCAGCCTCTCCGGCTATCAGCACAAAGACGTCTGGATCAATGACGGCGCCGGGCATTTTGACAACGTCGCCCAGGCGGTCGGCGTCACCGACACGCACGACGGCCGCTCGGTGGCCATGGCCGATTTGTGGAATCGCGGCGTGCTCGACGTGGTTGTCGCCCATCAGCGCGGCCCGCTGCTGATCTACAAGAACAACGTCACGCCCGGGAATAAGTGGATCGAGTTCCAACTCGAAGGCAGCAACAGCAACCGGAGCGCGATCGGCGCCGAAGTCACGCTGTTCTGGAATGGACAAAAACAGGTGCAGGAAGTTTCCGGCGGCAGCGGCTTCTGCGCGCAGAATGACCGCCGCATTCACTTCGGCCTGGGCAAAGATCCGCAAATCGAAAAGGCCGTGATCCGCTGGCCATCCGGCAAAACCCAGACACTCGACAAGCTTTCCTCAAACCAACTGTACACAGTTCAAGAGCCGTTATGAGCCACGTAAGCATCCCTGTAGCCCCGTCTCCCCCGCACGCGCCGTCCCGGCGAGCGCTGATCGACAGCCGCTACGTCGCCCCAATTTTCATCACCTGTATTCTTCTCGTCGGACAATTGACGTTCGGTATTCTCGAAAGCTATCCGCGCACCCTGCTCGCCATCGGCGCCAGCATTGCCGCGGAATTTATCCTCGGCCGACTCTTCCTCAACAAGTGGCCCCATCCGGCCAGCGCCTACATCTCCGGAATCAGCGTCGGCATTCTGCTGCGTTCGCCTGCGTACTGGCCGTATGCCCTGTGCAGCCTGATCTCCATCACCTCGAAGTACGTGCTGCGGGTCAAAGACCGCCACCTGTGGAATCCCTCGAACTTCGGCGTATCCGCGATGCTTTTCCTCGCGCCCGCAACCGTCGCCAGCCTGAGCATTCAATGGGGCAATTACCTGCTGCCCATGGTGGTCATCTGGATTCTCGGTTTCCTCATTGTCTGGCGCGTGCGCCGGCTGCACATTACCGCGACGTACGTAATATCATTCTTCGCCTTCGCATTCCTGCGCAGCTGGATTCTGCACGAGCCCTGGCAATCCGAAGTCGCGCCTATTACCGGGCCAATGTATCAGCTGTTCATCTTCTTTATGATCACCGACCCAAAGACCACGGTGCGCTCGAAACGCGGGCAGTGCCTGGTGGCGTTTCTGATCGCGGTGGTCGAGACCGTCCTGCGCTTCTTCCAGAGCGTATACGCCCCGTTCTACGCGCTGTTTATTGTGGGGCCGATCGCCAACGCGATCGAAATCTGGATGGACTCGCGGCGTAAACCTTCCAACACAGCGGCGGTGGCGAAAACCGCGTGAGCAAACAACTCCATAGACTCATGTTCGAAATCAGCAGACAGTTCTTCCCTGCTCTCTTGATGCTTGCACTGGCATTATCGCCCAGCTGCACTCGCACCTCGGCGCACGCGATTTCTTCCGAAGCAAAGACGGCGACATCCGGGCCATCTGGCGCACACCCGCTAATGGCAAGCGCTCCGGCTGCACCCCGAGCCGCGATGCCTCGAACGAAGGCGGCTCCCGAACCCGCTCCTGCCCGTCCCTCCGGCCCAGTTCAGTTCATCGACGTCACCACCCAAGCCGGCATTCACTTCAAATACAACAGCGGCGCATACGGAAAGAAGCTTCTGCCGGAAACCATGGGCCCGGGCGTTTGCGTCATCGACTACGACAACGACGGCTGGCCCGACATCCTCTTCGTCAACTCCATGGACTGGCCCGGTCATAAAACCGGCAAGTCCTACCCGGCTCTCTATCACAATAACCACGACGGCACCTTCAGCGACGTGACCCGCCAGGCCGGCCTCGCCATCGAAATGTACGGTCTTGGCTGCACGGTCGGCGACTACGACAACGATGGCCGCGACGACCTTTACATCACCGCCGTCGGCAGCAGCCACCTGTTTCACAATCAGGGCAACGGCACATTCGTGGACGTGACCGCCAAAGCCGGCGTTGCCAGCGCCGGCTTCGCCACCGGCGCGGCTTTCGTCGATTACGATAACGATGGCAAGCTCGACCTCTTCGTCGCCCACTACGTCAAGTGGTCGATCGATACCGACCAATACTGCTCGCTCACCGGCAAACAAAAATCCTACTGCACACCCGAAGCCTACAAAGGCGAGAGCAGCGAGCTGTTCCACAATCGCGGCAACGGCACTTTTGAGAACGTCACCAAGCGCGCCGGCCTGCAGGACTCAACCTCCAAGTCGCTCGGCATCGCGCTCCTCGACTACGATGACGATGGCTTCCTCGACCTCTTCGTCAGCAACGACACGCAGCCCAACAAGCTCTACCGCAACAACCACGACGGCACCTTCACCGACGTGGCCGTTCCCGCGGGCGTCGCCTTCAGTGACGCTGGCACCAAGCGTGCCGGCATGGGCGCCGACGCCGGGGACTTCGATAACTCCGGCCGGGCCGCCATCCTGATCGGCAATTTCGCCAACGAAGGCATGGCGCTCTACCGCGCCGACGGTTCCGGCCTCTACACCGACCAGGCCACCAGCAACGGCCTTTCGCGCCTGACCATGCAGTCGCTCACCTTCGGCACGCTGTTTTTTGACTACGATCTCGACGGGCGCCTCGACATTCTCGCGGTCAACGGCCATGTCGCCGACGACATCAATCAGCTGCAGCCGACGGTTAAGTACGCCGAGCCCGCGCAACTCTTCCGCAATCTCGGCAACAACAAGTTTGAGGATGTGACCGCGAAAGTCAGCCGCGCGCTCCAGCAGCCCATCGTCGGCCGCGGCGCCGCCTATCTCGACTACGACAACGACGGCGACCTCGATCTCCTCGTGATGGACAATCGCGGCAAAGCCCGCCTGCTGCGCAATGACAACGGCAATCAGGTTGACATGCTGCGCCTGAAGCTGACCGGCACCAAATCCAATCGCGACGCCATCGGCGCGAAAGTTACGTTGACCACCGCCGGCGGCGAGCACCTCTCCGCCATGGTCAAGAGCGGCTCCAGCTATCTCTCGCAAAGCGAGTTCCCGCTCACTTTTGGCCTGGGCAAACCCACGGCACAGGAGAAGAAGGTTAAGGTCGATGTCACCTGGCCCAGCGGAAAAAAACAAAGCTTCTCGGGCGTGAAAACGAATCAATTCGTGGTGATCGACGAAGGCAAAGGCATCGTGTCGGCGAATCCGATCGCGTTTGCGCGATAGTCAGTTTTTACTCTGTCATTCCGACCGGAGCAGGATATTCGCTTTGCAGATGGTCCTGCGGAGTCGACAGCCCCTGAGCGACCGAACCCCGCGAGGGAGTCGAACAGGAACCGGCTGTTTAGGAGCGACTTCAGCGCCTCGAGGGTGCGTAGCGAAGGAAAGCGGCACGAGTGGAAGCCGCGCCCTTCCCAGTCGTGCTTTCCGGAGCTTCGGACGACGCTAAACCCCGATCACCCCCACCAACTCCTTCACCGCATCCGCGCTCTTGTTCAGCGCGGCTTGCTCTTCGGGCATCAGCTTGATTTCGATGATCTGCTCAATCCCCTTCGCACCCAGCTTGACCGGCACGCCGACGAACAGGCCTTTGATCCCGTACTCGCCCTGGAGATACGCAGCGCAGGGGAGAATCTTCTTTTTATCTTTAAGGATGGCTTCGGCCATCTCGGCGACCGCGGACGACGGCGCGTAATACGCCGATCCGGTCTTCAGGTACTTCACGATCTCGGCGCCGCCATCGCGCGTGCGCTGCACCAACTGCGCCAGGCGGTCGGGCGCGATCAGTTCGGTGATGGGAATTCCAGCCACCGTCGAATAGCGCGGCAGCGGAACCATGGTATCGCCGTGGCCGCCCAGGACGAATGCCGTCACGTTTTCCACGCTGACTTTCAGTTCGTCGGCGATGAAGGCGCGGAAGCGGGCGGAGTCGAGCACGCCGGCCATGCCGATGACGCGCTCGCGCGGAAACTTGCTCAGCTTGTAGGCGGCCTGGGTCATGGCGTCGAGCGGGTTGGAGACGATGATCAGCATGCAATTCGGCGAGTGTTGAACCACTTTGCCGACCACATCCGCCATGATCTTGTAATTGGTGTTGAGCAGGTCGTCGCGGCTCATGCCCGGCTTACGCGGGATTCCGGCCGTGATCACCACGATGTCGGAGTTGGCCGTGTCGGCGTAGTCGTTCGTGCCCAGAACGTACGAGTCGCGCTTCTCGATCGGCATCGCCTGCGCCAGGTCGAGGCCCTTACCCTGCGGCACGCCCTCGATGATATCGATCAACACCACATCCGCGTGTTCCTTCGAAGCCAGCCAGTGGGCCGCAGTGGCACCCACATTCCCAGAACCAACTACTGTTACTTTTTTGCGCATTATTCCTCTCAAAGATTGCCCGTCACTCGGGCACAAGGGATGAAACTACGAAATCATGATTGATGTGCCACGGTTGAACAGACGCTGGGAAAAAATCCGTGAGCCTTGTATCAGGGCACGGGTTCAGCCGTGCCGGTAAGCGTTTCTTTTTGGCGACGGCGAGGCGGACTTCAGTCCGACGATCCGCCCCCGCGTTCAAGACTTATTCCGCGCTCGGCCTTCCCCATCTAGTCCGTTGAACTGGCTACTGACGGCTGGCTACTGCCAACTTACCGGTGCAGCCGTCCCCTTTCCAGAATACGACTATTTCGCCGCCAGCGCTGCGACCGGCGACATGTTCTGGATCATGTGCGACGCGAACTCGCTGGTTTTCACCTTGGTCGCGCCCTCCAGCATGCGTTCGAAATCGTAGGTCACTTTCTTCTGCTGGATCGTCTGCTCAAGTGAGCTCTCGATAAGCTGCGCCGCCTCGTGCCAGCCCATGAACTGGAACATCATCACGCCGGAGAGCATAACCGAGCCGGGATTGATTACGTCCTTGTCGGCATACTTGGGAGCCGTCCCGTGCGTCGCTTCGAAGATGGCGTGCTGATCGCCGATGTTGGCGCCGGGTGCGATCCCGAGTCCGCCCACCTGCGCCGCAGCTGCGTCGGAAATGTAGTCGCCATTCAGATTCGGAGTCGCCAGCACACCGTATTCATCGGGGCGGGTGACGATCTGCTGGAAGATGCTGTCGGCGATGCGGTCGTTGATCATCAGCTTCGACTTCCAGGCAGCCTTGCCATGCGTTGCGTAGATGCTGTCGACCACGCCTTTCACTTCCTTGTACAACGTGTCGCGGAAGTCGGCAGGAGCAAACTCCAGCCCGGGTTCGACCATCTTGGCGTTCTCTTCAATCGACAGGCCGGGATTCCGATCGAGGTTGTCGATGATCCAGCTTTCGCGTTCGGTGATGACCTGGTCGCGAAATTCCTGCGTCGCCGCCTCGTAGCCCCACTCGCGGAATGCACCCTCGGTGAACTTCTGGATGTTGCCCTTGTGAACCAACGTCACGGCCTTGCGATTGTTCGACAACGCGTACTGAATCGCCATGCGAACCAGGCGCTTCGTCCCGCTGATGGAGATCGGCTTGATACCGATGCCAGAGTCCTCGCGCACGCGTTTGTTCGTGCCGGCCAACATCTTCGTGTTGATGAAATCGATGAGTTCCTTCGCCTGCGGTGTTCCCTGCTTCCATTCGATCCCAGCGTAGACATCTTCCGTGTTCTCGCGGAAGATGACGATGTTCATGCGCTCGGGATGCTTCACCGGCGACGGAATGCCGCGGTAGTACTTCACCGGGCGGACGCAGGCATAGAGATCCAGGATCTGGCGCAGCGCCACGTTGAGCGACCGGATGCCGCCGCCCACCGGCGTGGTCAGCGGTCCCTTGATTCCGACACGCAGCTCGCGGAAGGCAGCGACCGTGTCATCGGGGAGCCACGTCTTAAAGCGATCCATGGCTTTTTCGCCGGCGAACACTTCGTACCACGACACGCGACGCTTGCCGCCATAAGCAATTTCAACCGCCGCATCAAATACGCGAACCG
Source organism: Terriglobales bacterium (assembly GCA_036376415.1). GTDB lineage: Bacteria > Acidobacteriota > Terriglobia > Terriglobales > Acidobacteriaceae > Gp1-AA145. The sequence goes on along the minus strand of DASVAJ010000094.1, from coordinate 773 downwards.
AAGCCTTCCAGATGTCACGGCCCGTGCCGTCCCCTTCGATGAAGGGAATGATTGGGTTGTCGGGGATGACGAACTTGCCATCGAAAGTGATCTTGGTTGCGCTGGAAGGAAGAGGAATTCCGTTATAAGAAGACGCCACTAGGCACCTCGAGAAAAATAGAACTGCCGAATTCAAACAGCGACACGCTTCGAAGGTAAGGAAGCTGTAACTGTCCGCGAGCAAAAGCGCTCGAAACCGAACCTTTTAAGCTATCACCGTCGGTTGTGAGGTTCAATCGAAAGCAATGTTCACGCGTCACATGTTAGTGTGAAGCAGGTCGAGGGCCCGATCAGTCGCCCAGGTACTCCAAATAGAGTTCGCGGGTACGCCGCATGACCTCGGCGAGTTGTATTTCAGGGTCAAAGCTGTCCCTGGTCTGGAGGTTCTGCCAGAGCAATCTCTGCACCGACCGGCGAGGATGCTCCGCCGCGGGCAGCCATTTACGGGCCCGTCCCGTCACCAGGCGCACAATGTGCTCAACTGTGCGCAAGAAGCGAGCGCTCTCGCTTAGACACTGGTAGTGCCCCTCACTCAACAAATTTTTCTCTTGGAGCACACACAATCGCTCCGGAAGATTGCCGACGAACGAGATTCCATGCTGCGCCTGTAACATTCCAGCAATGTAGTCAATGTCGTAGCTCCCGCCCACCCACGTCTTTAGATTATGCGCGGACTCGCTCCGTTCGAGGCGCGTCCGGACTTCGCGAAGCTCCGCGGCGAAATCGGGCTTGGC
>DASVAJ010000093.1:0-22415 GCA_036376415.1 Terriglobales bacterium | reverse complement strand
CTACGTCACTCCCAAGGAACACCTCGGCCTGCCCAACGAAAAAGACGTGAAGGACGGAATCATCGCGTATAAGATCGCCGCGCATGCCGCCGACGTGGCGCGGCATCGTCCCGGCGCGCAGGACCGCGACAATGCCCTCAGCTTTGCGCGCTACAAGTTCGATTGGGAGAAACAGTTCGCATTGTCCCTCGATCCGGAGACCGCGCGAGCCATGCACGACGAGACCCTGCCTGACGATTACTACAAAGAGGCCGCGTTCTGCTCGATGTGCGGCCCGAAATTCTGCTCGATGAATTATTCCTCGAAAGTCGACGAGTACAACCGGGAAGTGCACGGGTTGGAAAAGAAAGACTACTCGGAAGAAGTGAACCGCCTCGTGCCAGTGAAGAACTGATTCTGTTTGCGTTCTTTGCGGCAGCCTTCACGAACTTTGCGGTCAAAGGCTTTTTCGAAGAACGGAACCGATCGAAATATCAGTGCGACCGTTTCCCGTTCGGGCCGTAGTAGACGTACGTGTTCTTTGCCACGTAATCGTCATCTTCGCTATTGCGGCGAACTCTTGGGTGCGCGACCTTGCGTGCGGCGGGCTTTAAAGCGCTCGCCAGCGATGCCGGTTTCACGGTTGCCGATTGCGTTTTCGAAGTAGCACTTCGAGCGAGGGGCGAGGGTTTGGGCGCGGCGACCGGCGTTTGCAGAACCGGGGCCGTCGTGCTGGCGGAAACTTTCGACGGAGCGGCGTTGGGCGCGTACCTACGAAGCCCCGAAAAAAGCACTAAAGCTAAAATCGCGGAGAGCCCGGCCATCGCCATCGATGTCCAGAGTCGCGAATCGCGCTGCGGAATATGCGGCCTGGCCGCGCTCCAGCGCGCGAGTAAAGCCTGAACGGCGGTACTGTTCGGTCGCCGCAACTTTATCCTGACCCGGAAGTAGCGGGCGGCATCAGCGGCTCTACTCACCGAATGCTGCGCACTCGCAAGCGACCGTTCCCGATTCACGCGCAACCAGATAAACGCGTGCTCGGCGGCGCTTCTCACCTTCACCAATTTGGAGGAAGCTTGCGCCCTCTCCGCGTTGGGATATTGCCTGTCGATCGCAGGCATTGCGTCGGCTTGCGATTCCGGTGCTTGCCTCGCCACATGCTTCTCAGCCTTGCGAATCTCCCAGCGCAACTTGGAGCTCAGGTAAGCTTCCATCGCCAGGGCTGGGACTTTTCCCCAGCCGGTTTTTGCGCTGGAGAATATTGCGGACGTACGTTGGCGACAACGCGCCAACCACTGCATTACGGCGTCGCGTTGGGCAGTAAGCCGGCGAAGCAAGATTTGGCGGCTTGCTGTTTCCGGACGAGCGTTCAACGCGCTAGTCTGAGCGGCCAGCTCCCGCTCGGCAGCGGCTGGCGGCGCGAATTGAGGCGGTTCTACATCGGGCAGAACCGGTGAAAATCTCGGGCGCGCGGGTCTCGCGATCTCTTGAATTTTCGGGGAAGGCCACGGCAACGGTGGAGAAATGGCGCCCAGCTTGTGCTTCGTGCCAGCGCTCTCCCGGTCAGATTGCTCTGACGCGGGCGGAGCAGGCATGGCGATTGCCTGGGCCGGCTGATTAGGCGCTTCCGGATTCGCTACCTCTGGCTGGGGAGGCATACGGTTTTCAGTAGCTTGCCAGATTAGGCCGTGCGGGACTAGTAACTCTTCCTCGTCCTCCGGCCGTCGCTTGCGCCTCGCCAACATGCACGCGTTTAGATGCTGGAAAGGTAAGTAGAAGATACCAGAAAAAAGCGGCTTCCGGCGTCCGGCTTCGGGCAGGCTTGGGACCCGGGCTTCCCGCGTCAGGCTGGGGATCTCACGCTTTGGGAGAGGTATTGCGTCAGGCAAACCCTGGGCACTGGGCCTGAAGCCGCGAGCCGCTTCTTACGCCGTTACTGCCACATCGCGCTGCATCTTGTAGGCATTTGCCAGGTACTGCAGGACCATGCGCTGAGTGTTGAAAAATGAGCCATTTAGGGCGATGGCGAAGCGCATAACTTCGGTATAGCGGTTGGGCCGCCCATAGAACATGGGGATGATCTCGCGTTCCAGCTTGCCATAGAGGGCTTCGATTTCCACGGAAGCGTCCTCAGCCATCTCGCTGCTTCCGATGGCCCAGCCGGTAACTCCTTCGATGTGGCCCTCGGCCCACCAACCGTCGACGACGCTGAAGCTGGGAACTCCGTTCAGAGCTGCTTTCATGCCACTGGTTCCGGAGGCTTCCTGCGGGCGCAAGGGGTTATTAAGCCAGATGTCCACTCCCGAGGTGATCAGCCGGCCCCATCGCATGTCGTAATTCTCGACGTAGACGATCTTGATGACGTCCGTAAGGCCGGATGCGCTGCTCACCACGTGGCGGATCAGGTCTTTCCCACCCTCATCATGAGGATGAGCTTTTCCGCCATAAACGAGCTGGAGCGGGCCTACTTCCCGCGCAATCTTCCTGAGCCGCTCGGGATTATGGAAAAGCAGATCGGCGCGTTTGTAGGTGCTGGCACGGCGAGCGAAGCCTATCGTGAAGACCTTCGGGTCCAGCTGAACACTAAACGATCGGTTTATTTCCTCGAACAACTCGGCTTTGGCCTCGGCATGAGCCTGCCGGATGCTCGGAAGAGGAATGCTGATGGCGTAGCGAAGATAGTTATTATCCGTGCGCCAGCCGGGAATATAGGAATCGAACAGCTCAGTAAAGGCCGGCGACGTCCATGTGATCGCGTGAACGCCGTTGGTGATCGCGCTGATCTCGTAGGTCGGGAACATTCCCCGCGAGACTTCGCCGTGCCGCATGGCGACCCCGTTCACGTACCCCGAGAAGCGCAGCGCGAGATAAGTCATGTTGAGGGCGTCGCCTTCCCAGGCCTCGGCTTCGTCCAGCAATGAAATGTGGTCGCGGGCAAGAATCTGGACGGCGAGGCTGCGTGGGAACTGATCGTGTCCGGCGGGAACCGGCGTGTGCGTCGTGAAAATGCACATGTTGCGCACGCCATCGATGTCGAGCTGCTTGAGGCGACCGGCAAAGCTTTGATCAAGGCGGCGCTCGAGCAGCCCCAGCGAGAGCAGGGCAGAGTGCCCTTCGTTCATGTGGTAAATCTCAAGCTGCCCGGGATAGAGCTTTTCCAGCAGCCGGAAGCCACCAAAGCCCAGCACCACCTCCTGCGCCAGGCGGTAGCGCTGATCACCGCCATAGAGACAATCGGTCAACTGGCGGTCGTACTCGGAATTTTCCGGCAGATCGGTATCGAGCAAATACACCGGAACCGTGTCGCCGCTTATTCCGCTGATCGTATATTTCCAGGCGCGAATTGTCGTGACCCGGCCTTCGATTTCTACGGTAACCCGGTGCTTGACTTCGGTTAGCTGGTGCTCAGGCGCCCACTCCTGGGGCTGTTCAAACTGATTGCCGGATGCGTCCAGCACCTGGCGGAAGTATCCCTTGCGATACGCGAGCGTAACCGCAACTTCCGGAACGCCAAGATCCGCCGCCGAACGAAGCGTGTCTCCAGCCAGAATGCCCAAGCCGCCGCTGTACGTGGGGATGTTGGGCTCCAGGGCAATCTCCATCGAGAAATAAGCTACCCGGGGGGAAGTGGTCTTCTTCATCTATATCTATTTCTTTCTTCGCTGATAAACGAGATGTGGTCCTGAGGCGCGCTTCGAGGAACTCAGCTGTTTGTAAGTATAACGTTCAGGTGCGCTGTACTGCCATGAAAATGAGCATTCCTGACTTCCGATCCGCAGTTCTGTGGAAAAGCACACGTTCTCAACTTTTTCTTTCGATCAGAAATTGCGCCATGCCGCGAAGGACATCGCCCCTTGAACCAAAGCTTTCAAGCGCGTTAGATGCTGAGGCAAGCAGGGCGGCGGCTTTCTTGTGGGAAGCCTCCAGGCCAAACAGCGCGGGGTAGGTGGCTTTTTCGGAAGCAACATCTTTGCCCGCGGTTTTGCCAAGTTGTTCGGACGTCTGGGTGACGTCGAGGATATCGTCGACGATCTGAAAAGCGAGGCCGATGGCTTGGCCATAACAGCGCAGCTGGTTAAGTTGATCCGGCGTGCCGCCCCCATATGCGCCGCCGCTGACCACACTTGCGGTGATCAGGGCTGCGGTTTTCGAGCGATGGATGTACTCGAGAGTCTCGGGATCAACTTTGGTGTGCTCGGCTTCGAGATCGACCACCTGCCCACCGATCATACCGTTGACGGTGCCAGTGCCCCCGGCGATTTCCGCAATGATCAGAACGCGCGCCTCGGCGGCGCAGTTCAGGCGGGAGAGCACTTCATACGCCTGAGTTTGTAGGGCATCGCCCGCGAGGATCGCGATCGCCTCGCCAAAAGCCTTGTGGCAAGTGGGCCGGCCACGGCGCAAATCGTCGTTGTCCAGAGCAGGAAGATCGTCGTGGATAAGCGAATAAGTGTGCAGCATCTCGAGCGCTGCGCCCAAGTCTTCGATCCCCGCGGGCAAAACTCCAGCGACAGCCCGCCCGGCTTCCATGCACAGAATGGGGCGGATTCTTTTTCCGCCCGCAAAGACGCTGTGCCGCATTGCCTGATGGATCGAGCGGGGGCGGACATCCCCGCTGGGGAGGAGCCGCTCCAATGCCGCATCAGTCAGTACTCTGCCTTGGCGCAGGGTCTGCTCCAGCATGGAGGTGAGTATAACAAGCGGTTTGGGCTTGGTATCTGCGGTGACCGCGACCGCCCATCAGGCAACGAGCGGTGAGCACGCGTTCATCTTCGTTTACTCACCGCTCGCAGATCGTAGCTCGCGGCTGAATTGCTCACCAGTACTGCTTCAGCACCGAAACCACCGAACTGTCGCTGCCGTCAGGGCGCACCACCCAGAGGCCGCGGCAGTTGCCGTCGCCGGGGCGCGCTGGATTGCCAGGGCTTACATCCACCGGAGCTGCCTGTCCATTCGGTTCGACGCACTCGTTGTCGTACAGGTTCCAGAGGAACGCTCCCGCGATCCCGGCCTGGCTAGCCGTGCTGAGTACGGCTTTCGACCGCCACGTCGCGTCGTTCGTGAACTGATTCTCGTACATGCCGTATTCAGAGATCAGGATCCTCTTCATGCCCAAACCCAGGGGATCGGGCGCGAGCTTGTTGATGGTGTTCAGGGCCAGCGTGAGATTCTGCTGAACGGTTTGCGCGTTGTCGCCCGCAATGGTGGAATCGTAGGACGAGTAGGTGACCATGTCCGCCCCAACCTTTGGAACCACCGCATTGATCACCCGGGTGAGCCCTTGCTGCGCGTAGTCCAGGACACGATTGACTTCCACTGCGTTCAACACCTGCATGCTGGTATCGTGCGCTTCATTGCGAGCTCGGGTGACGCCGTTCTGCCGCGCTGTGAGCCAGGCAATCATGTCCTGCACCGTGCTGCCGGGAATGTTTCCGGTGGTGTTGCCTTGACCCAGGCCGATCCAGTCGCCTTCCCAGTTCTTCAAGAGGAAAGTCTTCCCCGAGCCTGAGTAATGCGAGTAGAGATACTTTGTGAGCTGATAGAACTCATTCTCTTCCGCCTTCAGGCGGGCAGGCGAGCTGGCCATGCCAATCACGCTGTCGGCATTGGCGAAAGTGTAGGTCGTGAGCACGATCGTCTGGAAATTCATGCCGAAGACGTTCGCGTAAGGTGCGGCTTGCGCCAGGTGAGCTAAGTCTGGAGGATCGCCCGAGGGCCACTGGTTCGCAGACTGGTCAGGGTATTGGGTGCGGAACCAGGGAGTGAGGTAAACGAAGATCGAGTCGGAACCCAGTGAACTGATCTTCTGGGCGCCTTCCATCAGGAAGTTATCGTGGGTAAAGCCATAATTTCCCGCGACATGAGCAATTCCGGCCATGAACTTCGTGGTAAAAGCTTTTCCGGAGGCAGCGACGTGCTCGCCGCCGAAGTGACCGCCACCGCAGCCGAAAGTAGCCGCAAAACATGCAAGAAGAATTGAAACCAGTAGCTTGCGCACCGAGTACCTCTTGAAAGTGAATCCTGGGCTGGTCCGGACACACCGCTGCGCGGAATTCCACGGCGTACAGGAAATCGGGTAGGAAGTGCGGCAGAAGCCCTGAGATTCAGAGCTGATTAGCCTGAGAGTACCAGAGATACTGTAGGAGGCAAGTTCATTTCTAAGGGTAAGTTTCTGGATTTGCAGTATTTAGGGCATCTCTTGAGTGCTTTCCCTTAATTTTGCATTCGCTACTCTGGTTTGGGTCGTATGTATCCAGTGAAAGAGGTTTTCAGGATGGCCTCGCCCAGCGTGGCGGAACACGCCGCAAGCGCGATAAGGTTCGACGACTTGGTTGAGGCACACCAGGCAATGGTGTTCAGCATCGCGTATCACTTTCTCCACGACCGGGCTGCCGCCGAGGAGGTCGCGCAAGACGCATTCCTGCAACTCTACTTTCACCTGGATGAAATCCACTCGCCCGAGCACATCGTGTTTTGGCTCAGGAGAGTGACGGCGAACCGCTGCATCGATGAAGCCCGCCGACGACAGAGGCGCAAGGAAATTTCGATCGAGGCTGCCGGCGATCCAGCCTCGACCGCGCACCGGGAGGAATGGATAAACGTGCGCCTGCGGCGGCTAGTGGCCTCGTTGCCAAAGAAGCTACGGATGATGGTCGTGTTGCGTTACCAGGAGGATCTCGAGCCGATGGAGATCGCAAGCTTGCTGGACATGCCTGTAAACACGGTGAAGAGTCAACTCCAGCGCGGTTTGAGGCTTCTGCGGGAGAAGACGGGAGTGGGGAAGAAGGAATAGGCATGGACCCAATCGAGGAACAGCTCAGGAATGCGCTGCGACGCGAAGATCCCACGCCGGGATTTGCCGGTCGCGTGAGGGCACGAATTACGGCGCAGGAAGAGAAGCGTTCGAGCCAGCGATGGTTCTGGTTCCCGAAGCTGCAATGGGCGCTGGCAATTCTGCTCTGCATTGGCGTTGTGAGTGGAATCCTGTATCGACGCGAGCAAAAGGAACGTGCGCGCGGCGAGGTCGCCAAACAGCAGGTGTACGTTGCATTGCGGCTGGCAGGAGCCAAGATGCAGTTGGCTGAGTCGAAGGTGCGACATCTATCGGAATAGTTGTTCTTTGGGAACTTTGCGAGACCTTGGCGTGCTTTGCGTTCAAAAGCTCTTAGCCGCAAAGTGCGCCAACCTCCGCAACGGCCGCAAAGAAAACCGGGAGGAAGGAATGAAATGGGTAATGTGGTTTGCTCTTATTTTGGGTAGTGGGTTGGGCGCTCAAGGCCAGAAAATTCAGATTCCGGCGAGCTGGGACAAACTGGCGGCCAAGGCGGACGAGGTTGACAACGTCACGCTGGATAAAAGCATGCTGGGGCTGGCCGCGAAGTTCGTCAAGGACGACAACGATCAGGACACCGTGCAGGTTGAGAAGCTTCTCGGAAAGCTGAACGGCATTTACGTGCGTCACCTGGAGTTCAAAAATCCGGGGGAATTCACCGAGGCTGACGTTGAACCCGTACGGGCGCAGTTGCAGGGGCCGGAGTGGTCGCACATCGTCGAAGTGAATGACAAGAGCTCGAAAGAGAAAGTCATCATTTACGTGCGAACCTCAAACGGGAAGCCCGCGGGCATGGTGATCCTCGCGGAAGAACCGACGGAGTTGACGTTTGTTCATTTAGACGGAGAAATCGACCCTCAGGACCTGGACGCGCTGAGTGGAAATTTTGGCATTCCGAAGGATATTCATGCCGCGCCCAAAGGGAATCTTGATCAATCCAAAGACGCGGTTGGGGCGAAGCCATGAAGCGCGCATGCCTGGCAGTCCTGCTGTCACTCTCGAGCCTGGCGCAAGCCGAGACCGGCATCGCCACTGTAGTACAGGTGGTCGAATCGCGCTACGGGGTTCGTCATCACGGAGTTCCAGGCCTATTCCTCGCGAAGCCGTTGCTGATCAAGTCCGGAACCGGAGGAGTGAAACTGGAAGAGTTCAATGGGTTACGCATTCCCTTCAACGACAGCTACTGGTTGCGGGATAAGCTCGCCAAATCTCTCGGCCCCGATTGGCATCCGTTTATTGAAGAGTGGTCGAAAAGCGCGGCGGAGTGGTCCCTGATCTATACGAAGTCAAACGGCCGGCATGTCAGCATGTTGATCGTGACTGCGGACCAGGAAGACGGCCTGACTGCGGTACAAATGAGTCTCTCGGGAAACCGAATCGGCGAGTGGCTCAGTGATCCAATTGAGCGCGCGCGACGCCGGAACCAGGCGGATGGGAACTAACCACATGGCTCCGCCTGCGAACCTTGAAACCAAAGGCATGGCCGTGAGCCATGCCTGGTACGGGGAAGCGCCTCAAAAGAGATTTACGCCGCAAGATCGCGGCTGGCATTTGCCTGCCGCATGCTGGCGGAGCTGAGAATGCCGCGCGTGTCGGACGATGGACAGCAGTCGTCGGCGCCGGCGCTTAAAGTCTTGGTCCACATCTCCTCATCCGCCACGCGGTGGTTGCAGATGATCCTGGTGGTGGCGAAATCCCGCTTCAGGACCTCGATGTCTGCGATGCTCGCGGACTCCAGGTCCAGAATGATGGCGTAAGGGCGGTGTTTGGCGGTCGTATGGCGAAGTTCATCGATGGACCTGGCCACATGAACCCCATGAAATGACGTGCTCAAAGATGCGGCAAGCATCTGGGCGACTTGGGGATCGCTCTGGAGCAGGACTATGTGGGCTGGCTGCATACGCTACTCCTTGCCGCTGACTACGGCTGTTAAAGCTCGAGCAGAGATCCGCAAGAGCGAGGTGGGTTCACCCGAACACGCCGTTCTTTACGCGCCCGCGCTTAGCGCTCGAACGGTTCGGCCTGCAATTTTCCGTTTTGCTTAAGGAGAATCTCTACCTTGCCTTCGGCTTCTTCCAACTGCTTGCGGCAGGAACCGGAGAGCTGCATGCCTTCCTCGAATAGAGTAAGAGATTTCTCCAGGGGGACGTCACTCTGTTCCAACTCTTGAACGATCTTCTCCAGTCGTTGAATGCACTCTTCAAATTTTGGCAAGGAGGAAAACTCCTGATGTGCAGAGTGTACACCCGACAACCCTAGAAACCATCCGGTGAAGACCGTAGATGAAACGTTTTCTCGTCTAAGGTTTCAAAGTGGGAAGTGTTCCTTGGAGACACAGAAACGATTTGCCACTCGAACCGTCGCTGGCGGTCACGCCCCCCAGCGACCAGCAGAACTTCAGGCCACGCTTGAATGGTTCGGATGTTCCTCTTTGAGCCGCCGTTCCTTTTCGTAAAGCATCCGGTTGATCTGGTCCACAATGTCCATCAACCGGTCAGCGTCGCGCTCCACGGCGGCTTGGCGGCAGAGTTCCATCCAGCGTTCTTCTTTTTCGCCCTGCAAAGGTTAGAACCTCGGTGGGTCCTTATATCACGGAACAGATACTTTCTTCAGTAAAGAATCTAACAATTTCTGGAAGCTAAAATATCGCGCTGCCGGCTTCGGCTTGCGAACTGCCCAGCGCTTCAAGAACATCGACGGCGGCGGAGTAGCGGCTTTGCGGAGCGCTGATCTGGGCTCCCTGGGTCATGCCGCGGACCGCCGTCAACATCTCCCGGGCTATGGCGACCCCTTCGGCACGCGCCGTCTCGGGCGTGGTGGCTCGTGTCATGCGCGCCAGGATGCTGTCGGGCACGGAAACCCTTAGTTCATTCTTCATGAATTCAGCATTACGCGAGCTTACCAGCGGCCAGATACCCGCGATGACCGGAATCCGGCAATGCTCGATCCGGCGCAAAAACTTTTCCAGCAGGGACAGGTCAAAGACCGGCTGCGTGACCGCGAACTCCGCCCCAGCCTCCACTTTGAACTCGAAGCGGCGGATTTCTTCGTCGATGTTCGGCACCCCCGGGTTGGCGCCAACCCCGATCACAAAATTCGTGCCGGTGCCGATGGGGTTATTTCCGACATCCAGGCCCCGATTCAGATTGTGAACAATATTGACCAGGCCGATCGCATCCACATCGAATACGGCGGTTGCATCCGGATAGCTGCCCATCTTAGGGGGATCGCCGGTAATGCAGATCAAATTGCGAATGCCCACGGCGGCTGCGCCCAGCAGGTCCGACTGAATACACAGCACGTTTCGATCGCGGCAAGTGTAGTGCAGGATAGCTTCGATGCCCGCCTGTTGTTGCAGCAGAATCGATAGCGCCTGATTGCTCATGCGCGCCGAGGCGCGCGGGCTGTCGGGAATATTGATCGCATCCACGCCGACGGATTTCAGGAATTTCGCGCCCTCCAGTTCCTTCTGAATGTTCGTTCCTTTGGGCGGCACGATCTCGACCATGGTTACGAATTCGCCGCGGCCAATCTTGGCGCCGAGCTGCGATCGTTGTTCCAGGGGGGTGGTATTGACGACGGAGAGCGCCGGCTGGGCTTTCACCTGCGCGTCAGTGCGCGCCCGCGCTTGCGAAACCCGCAACGCGGATTTCATCACGCGAATGTGTTCCGGGGTGGTTCCGCAACATCCGCCGATCAGGCGTACGCCCGCGGCGACGAATTTGCGAGCGTAGCTGGCCATGTATTCCGGCGAACACAGATAGATGTTTCGGCCTTCTACGGAACGAGGAATGCCTGCGTTGGGCTGTGCGGAAAGCGGCAGGGAAGTGGCCGCTCGTACCCGCTCCATGGCATCCAGCATGGCAACGGGGCCCACACTGCAGTTGCATCCGAGGACGTCCACACCCCATTGCTCGATGCGCGGCGCGAACACTTCGGGAGTCGAGCCGTCCAGGCAATTCGAGTCTTCGTCAACCGTCACCTGGGCCACAATGGGGATACTTGGATCGAGTTCACGGGCCGCGCGGAATGCCTGCTGCATTTCATCCACATAGCCAAAGGTTTCCAGAATCAGCAGATCCACGCCGCCCTCGAGCAGCGCGGCAATCTGCTGGCGGAAGGCGTCGCGGGCCTCGTCAAAGGAAGTCTTGCCCAAGGGCTCAATGCGGATGCCAAGGGGGCCTACTGAACCCGCCACCCAGGCGCCAAAACTCTTGGCTTCTTCCTTTGCCAGTTTGGCGCCGGCGAAGTTGACTTCGCGCACCTTGTCAGCCAGGCCGTGCCGCTCGAGGCGGCAGCGGTTGCCGCCAAAGGTGTTGGTTTCGATTACCTCGGCTCCGGCCTGGAGGTAGTCGTGATGAATGCCGCGAATCAGGTCCGGCTGGGAAACGTTCAGTTCGTCATAGCAGCGGTTGATGAAAATCCCTTTGGCATAGAGCAGGGTGCCCATGGCTCCGTCGCACAACGCCGGGCCGTCTTTCAGTCGCGCTAGAAACTCGGAGGACATGTTACTCAGAATACAAGACCGTTTCCGCGGATGCACTTTTGACAACCCATCTCCGGAAAAATTCACTCGATGCTGCTCTGATATAATCCGCTCTTCGCATCTAACCTTCTATCCTTTCATGCTTCTCCGATTTTCAGGGGTAAAGAGAACCTTGTCTGCTCTTGGCATGCCTGCGTTGCTGGCAATGTGCCTATGGGCATGCGGCAGCTACAACAACTCCAGCACGCGTAATCATCCCAGCGGCTTGCCGCTGCGAGCTTTTGTTTCCAATCCGGTGAGCCCCTCAGCGCTGGGGCACAGTCCAGTGCTCAACATCATGGATGCATCCCGGGATCTGCAATCCGGGTTTGTGGTGAGCCTTGCCTCACTCGGTTCGAGCGTAAGCGACGCCGGCATGATGGTGTTGAGCCCCAAAAAAGACCGGACTATTGTGGTCAGCCCCTCCGATGACAAGCTGGCGATCGTGAACAATGCGGGCGAATCCATCTCCAGTGCGGTGACGCTTCCGGGGCCGACCCAGAGTGTTTTCGTATGGACCGACGACACGACGGTGTTTGCCGCGGTGCCGACCGCGGCGGTAACGGGCGGCTCGCCAGGTGCGGTGCTGAGAATTGATGCACAAGGCGCAAGCATCACCGCCACGCTTCCGATTCCCGCAGCGCGGTACATCGCGCCGAGTCCGAATGGAAGCCAGATTCTCGCCTTCTCCGACAATTCCAACCAGGTAAGCGTAATTACTCCCAGCCTGATTGGAGTAGGCCCGCAGGGGGCGATTCTGCCATGTTCTTCCACGCAGGTAGCCGTCTGCACGGTAGCCGACCCCAGCCTGGATCATCCCACCGGCGCGGTTTTCAATTCCACAGGGACCACAGCCTACATCATCAGTTGCGGTCCCGAGTGTGGCGGGAGCGTGGCCGCGATTTCGGTATTGGATATGGGCGGCGGGACGACAGCGCCGTCGTTTACCGGGCAAGTTGCGGCCATTCCTGGCGGAGCGACGACTGCCCTGTTGCAGGGCACGACGCTTTATGTTGCCGGAACTCCGCCGGCGCCGCAAAACACCTGCGGCACCGGCGTGCCCGCGAATACGCCGAGCTGCGGTCAGCTGACATTGGTGAATACCACCATGATGACCACCTCGACCTCCGTTCAAATTTCCGACGGAACCCACGGACCGATCCAGATGGGACCGGACGCGCAGCTGTTCGTGGGCTCGATCAACTGCACATCAGCCACCTGTCTGAACATCCTCGATACGAGTTCGGGTACGGTTACATCGTCGAATGTGGTGTGGCCCACAGACGGCGGCAGTGTCACCGGAATCGCTCCCATCCCGAATCGCTCAGTAGTGTATGTCTGCGTTGGCGGGCGGCTTCGCATCTATGACACGAAAACCGACAAGCTTCTCGCTCTCCCTCTCGGTCAGCCCGACATCGTCGGTCAGGCGGTGGATGTGAAGGTGGTGGACTTCTGAAGAATTGAACCAATCGGCAATGATTCAATCCCAGATGACCCGATGATCACTGGTTCCATCTACCTCGGCTGCAGCATCAGCCGATGCATGGCTGAATTTTCCACTGCAGTTTTCGAAAAAGGGAGCGCGAAGGTGTAACCGTTGTGCCACGCTTTCCATTGATCCATGTAATAGGGACTGAGAAAGTTGCCGGCCTCGCCGGTTACCAGGTTCAGAGTCGACGCATCCAGGTTAGATAAATCTGCGGTAAAGCGCTCCGAAGGCCCATAGTCACGGCCGGCGGCTTTGACCGTGAACTCGCTCCCGGACTGGGGAACTGTTCCCGGGCCCGTCCAACGGCGGAGGATTGGGCTCCTTCCCAACACAGGATTCTGGATGGTGACGGACTGCTGCGGGCCCCATTTCCACGAAGCGAGGTCTTGGGGTGCCAGTTTCAGGGCAGCCTCCAGCGCAGCCGTAAGAAAATCCTCGTAGTTCGGGAAATTCGGCGGGAGCCAGCGTGCGGGTTGGTGGTCCAACACGCTTTCCAGCCACACGGTCTCCATCGTCCAGTGATAATTCGCCCACTCGCTGCCGAGCTTTGCTTCCAGGAGCATCTGCATCAATTCATTGCGAGCGTGAGTCTCAATGGTGGGCGCGGCGGAGTTTGCCTCCATCTGGCCGTTCCATCGCCGAAGAACATCGGCGGCCTTACGCGCCTGGGCCGAGGCCTTGCTCGCGTGATCAACTGCGTACACCAGTTTGTCGGCGACGAACTGATCCAGTTCCGAATACACATCCATCTGGAGCGCGAGCATGTCATCGCGAGAAAGCTTTTTTCCCGATTGCAGCACGCGGTAGATGCGGTCGGTGCGCCAGGGCGCTTCCCATTCCACGCTGATGGAGTAGGGATAGCCGTCGGGAGTGATGCGGCTGTTGGCGGTGGCGATGACTCCCGAGGGCGGGTTCAGAATGCTCGGCAACTTGTCATAAGGAACGTAACCCGTCCACTCATGAGCATTGTTGCTTCCATCCACGGGAAGACTGCCGTCGCCTGCAGCCCGAATGGGAACCTTGCCCGTCGCCTGGTAACCGATATTGCCGTCGACGTCGGCATAGACCACATTTTGTCCAGGGGCGTCGAACTCCGATAGTGCGCGGCGAAAGTCTTCCCAATTCTTCGCCGAATCGACGCGAAAGAGCGGGATGCGAACTCCATCGTAAAAAGTCCACCGCAACGCGATTTTCCGCGCTTCGCCGGGGATGAGTTCATTCATGATCGGACCGTGACGGGTGCTTTCGACGTCCATGACTACATCGGGGTGATCCTTGACATGAATGACCTCGCGACGTCGCTCGGGCTGTTTCCATCCTTCCGGCGTTAAATACTCGCCTGTTGCATTGAAGGTTTCAACGAATGCATCTTCCACCGTAGGGCCGAGGTTGGTGAATCCCCATGCGATTCGCCGGTTATGCCCCAGGACGATGTAGGGACAGCCGGGCAGAGCCACCCCGGCCGCGTCGAACTCGCCCGATCGCAAGTGCACCTCGTACCAGAGGTTCGGCATCTGGTGCCCGAGGTGGGGGTCGTTTGACAGCAGAGGTTTTCCAGAGACCGTGTGAGCGCCAGAAATGACCCAGTTGTTCGAGCCCAGCGCGGCGCTTTCATGGCGCAGAAACGGATTGAGCCACGGCGCGAAGAGTGCCGCGGTTGGCTCGGAAAGGATGGAGGTAACCGAAGCAGGCGAGCCGGGTTGGGTTTGTGACGGTATGACATCGAGACTGGGGACCGGCGCGGTCGGCGGGTGATCGCGCCACGAAGCGTTTACGTACAGGTCGGCGGTAAGCTCCGGCCCAAGCTTCGCCAGAATTTTTTCGCGTTCAATGGCAGAGTTCGGGCTGGTGCTGAGCGTCTCGACCATCTGATAAAAGATCACCAGCGAATCCAGCGGTTCCCAATGGCGGGGGGCGTAATGCAGGATGCGGAATTCGAGCGGCAGGCGTTTCAGGTGCGCGTCAAGGTATGCATTTATCCCGCGCGCATACGCTCCGAGATAACGACGGTCATCGCCATCCAGCGCAGCAACCCCTTTTTCCGCCTGGGCGCGGATGCCCAGGATCCGTTGCCTGCGATCATGGGTGAGTGTGGCGTCGCCCACAATTTCGGAGAGTTCGCCGGCCGCAGCACGCCGCATCAAGTCCATCTGAAACAGGCGGTCTTGGGCGGCAACGTAGCCCTGCGCATAAAAGAGATCATCCAGCGTGGCTGCGTCGATCGTTGGAATTCCATGACTGTCGCGCGTAATGCTGACGGGACCGGATAGTCCTGAGACGGAGACGGAGCCATCCAGTTGCGGCAGGGCGGAATGGGCGATGCTCAATGCCCACGCGACCAGAGCTATGGCTACCACCACCAACGCCACCAGCGACACACCCAGCCAGCGCCAGCCTCGCGCGCGTGGTGGTGCCTTCTCCCGCACCGCGATATGAGAGCTCATGAGAATCTTCGATTCTAGGGCGTGGATTGGCGAATGACAACGTGACGAAAATCATGGGAAATGGAATGATGGAATCAACGGATCATCGAATCATTAAAAACGCTCAGCTTAGCCTGCTGCCCATGCTTTAATGCCGTTGATTCAACCATCGAATTCGTTGAATTTGCTGAGGATGTATTCACTCCATTTTTGCGCGGTAGACCTCGCTGTGCCCGCCCCGGTATCATGGTTCACTTGCCCGCATGATCTGCTCCTACTGCTCTGCTGAAATGCCTGAAATCAGCGCTTTTTGCCCCGCCTGTGGACGATCGATCAAACATCCTGGCGCGGAAGAGCATATTTCCGCCGCGAGTTTGCGGGATTCGCTGCTGGGCGCCCTTGCTTATGTTTTGCTCTTGCCGGCCATGGTCTTCCTGGCTGTGCCCCCGCTCAGAAGCAGCCGATTCGTTCGCTTTCATTCGTGGCAATCCCTATTTTTTGCTCTGGCTAGCGCTATTGCTGCCCTTCTCACGAGACTGTTGTTCTTCGTTTTGCCGGTAATTCCTTTTGTGGGGTATCTCTTGGCATGGCTCTTGATCGGCTTAGTGGGGCTGGCAATCGTGGTCTTGTGGGGAGTACTTTTCGTGAAAGCGGCCCTGGGAGACGCTTTTGAACTGCCCTGGATCGGGCCGCTGGCCTGGCAGCTTACCAGCAAGGAGAGTTCCCTCTGATTTCGCATGCTCAATGGTCCGGCGGCGGCTTGACACGAAGGCCTCAGGGATGGCATTCCTATTTCCTTTTACTGCCCCATCCTGGGTCTGGGTTGGGAACCCTGGGTTCGAGAAAGGGAACGCTTGAAGGCTAAAGTCTTTTACCACGACCGGTGCTTCGACGGGGCTTCCTCCGCCGCGCTGTTTTCGCGTTTTTATGCCGAGCGAATTCGCAATGATGTTTCGTTTGTCTATTGTGGGTTGCTCCACCGCGCCGGCTCCTTATTCAATGAAGCCGATTTCGACGGCGATGAGAACGCCATTGTGGACTTCAAGTACTCGAGCTCGCCGAAGATCACCTGGTGGTTCGATCATCATGAGAGCGCCTTCCTCAGTCCCGCCGATGCCGCTCATTTCGAGCAGGATCAGAGTAACCGCAAGTTCTACGATCCGGCGTTCAAATCCTGCACCAGCTTCATTGCCACCATCGCGGAGCAGCGCTTCGGCTTCAACCCGGCTCCGGTAGCCGAACTGGTGCGCTGGACCGATATCATCGATGGCGCCCTGTACGAAGATGCCAAAACCGCGATCGAAATGAAAGAACCGGCAATGCAGCTCACGATGGTCATTGAGTCTACGCAGGATTCCGATTTCCTTCCCCAGCTGATCCCGCTGCTTGCGACCCGTCCTTTGGCCGACGTGGTGAGGTCGCCTCTGGTCGCGCCGCTGCTTCCTCCTTTGCTTCAACGGCATCAGAAGTCTATCGCCCTGTTGGGGGAACGCACACAGTGCAAGGACGGAACTTTGTTCTTTGATGTGACCGATCAGGAACTAGAAGGCTACAACAAGTTTGTCCCCTACTACCTGCATCCGGAGTCGATCTACAGTGTGGGACTGAGTAAGAGCAGTTTCCGGGTCAAGGTTTCGGTGGGCTCCAATCCCTGGGCCCCCGCGCCTCCATTGGTGAATCTGGCCAAGGTGTGTGAACGCTATGGTGGCGGCGGCCACGCGCGCGTGGGTGCGATCTCCTTCAATGTGACGGAGCAGGCGGCGGCCCGCCGCGCTGCCGGCGAGATCGTGGAAGAGCTCCGGGCCAGTGTGCGGAATACCGGCAGATAGCCGATGAGGTTAGACCGATTTAAGCCTGTTCCGGGAAGCGAAGAGCATCGCGCGCGACGTCAGGCGTTGCGCAGCGTGGCTCTTGTCGAATTTGCCAAGGGAGCCGTGGTTCTGGCCGCCGCCATCAGCCTCTACTGGCTGGATCCCAGCGACGTTGCCGACGCCTTCCTGAACTTTCTTCACATCAGCCCCGATCATCACTTCGCGCACCTGCTCTTTAGCCTCGCCGACCGCCTGAGCGACATCACCATATGGCACGTGGTAGTCGGGGCCTGCTGTTATTCCGGCTTGCGCTTCGCGGAAGCTTATGGACTGTGGTGCGAGAGAGCCTGGGCCGAGTGGATCGCCTTGATTTCCGGCGCCATTTATCTGCCCGTGGAAATTCGGTTCATGGCGCGGCGAGTGACCGTCTTGCACGTCGGCGTGTTTCTCGTCAACGTCGCCATCGTCATATTCATGTTTTATCTGCGAATCTATTTGCCTCGTCGTGAGAAGCACCATCCTCCGCCCGCCGGGCCCGTCATCCAGTAAAATCAAAAACAGTTCCTTCACCAGTCGAACGGCCGAAGCTTGTCACACCTGAAACAGTTCACCAGGAGAAAGTTTCTCTATTCCGGCGCGGCGGTCGTCGCCGGCGCAGCTTTCTTGGGTGTGGATGGGCTTTCTGAGTCATATCAGCCGCACCTTGTGAGAATCGAGCTTCCGCTCGCGCGGCTGCCTCGTGCGTTCGATGGATTCACCATCGCGCAGCTCAGTGATTTTCATTACGAAGAGCGCTTCTCGGCAGTCCCGATTCGCAAGTCTGTAGAAATGGTCAATCAGCTTGCCCCTGACCTGATCGTGTTGACCGGTGATTTTGTCACGGTGCCGGTGTTCGAATCCCAAAAATCCCTGGTGCAAGCGGCGGCGACGGCACCTCCCTGCGCGCGTATTCTGCAGGGGCTACGAGGGACGAAGTTCGCAATCCTGGGGAACCACGATGCGGTAGGTTACCCGGGAAAAATTATCAGGGCGCTGGAAAGCAATGACATCCCCGTTCTGCGCAATCGGGCAGTTCCGGTCGAGCGTGGCGGCGACAGAATTTGGCTGGCCGGAATTGACGACGTGTTGAAGGGCCATCCGAATCTGCCGGCGACGCTGGCGGGGATCCCGCCGGGAGAAACTACGATCCTGCTCGCGCATGAGCCGGACTTCGCCGACCAGGCGGCGTTTGCGCCCGTGGATCTGCAACTGTCTGGTCACTCGCATGGCGGGCAAGTGTGGATTCCCGTACTCGGCGCACCCTGGCTTCCGCCGCAAGCCCGGAAGTATCCGCGCGGGCTCTACCGAATTCGCGATCTTACGCTGTACACCAATTTGGGGATCGGAACCATCCGCGCCCCAATCCGCATCAATTGTCCGCCCGAGGTGACGCTGATTACGCTGCGTTGCCCTTCCAGCAGCGTTTCGGCACAGCGCTCAACTTGACGGTCGATTCTTCCGCGCTTCCGCCTCCGCCAGCCAACCACGCCGCAGCTTGTCTGCCGGGACATTCGACAGGTAGGGTTTGATGTCCAGAATCGGTGTGCCGTCGAGCATGTCGATGCCGCGCACTCGCAGTTGCGCCCCTTCGCGGCCGAGCAACTCGAGTACGGTTAGCGCAATCGGGTTGGGGCGGCGCGGCGAGCGGGTCGCAAATACGCCATGTGGGCGGTCATCGCTGGGCGGCTTGCCCTGGAGCTCGAAGCCTTGACTGCGGTCGAAGGTCCAGATGACGTACAGATGAGAGAAGCCTTCGATGTCCCGCAATCCTGGTTCAAATTCTGGAAGAATTTCCAGAACTCCTTCAGTCTCGTGCTTTGCGCCCAAGCCTTTCGGAATGTCTGCAGTGTTCTTGTAGGGACTTCTGATGAATCCGATCGGACGCGGAGTGAACATGGATAAATCATAAGGCGGCGGCAGGCGTCCGGCTACAGGCTCCAGGAACAGTGCACAAAAAAGCAGAGGTCCTGAAGCCGGGCGCCTGAAGCCGCTTGGGGAGTCAACTCCACAGCCGATCCCACGATCGCTCATGATCCCATTCCGGCGTGGGCGCGAAGTAAGCCGTGCCGGGGGCGAGATGCTGCTTCACCACATCGTCATTCAGAGTGATGCCCAACCCGGGCCGGTCAGGCACTTGGATCCATCCATGATTCACAATCGGCGTGCTCGCGTATTCCTGAACCAGCGAAGACCACCAAGGCACGTCCAGCGAGTGATTTTCCATTGCGAGAAAATTCTGGGTGGCGGCTGCACAGTGGACATTGGCCATGCAGCTGACCGGAGTTCCCGCAAAGTGCATCGCCATGGGAACGCCAAACTCTTCCGCCATATCGCCAATCTTGTGGGTTTCAAGAATCCCTCCCGAGGTCGCAAGATCGGGATGAATCTTGCTGACGGCGTGCTGTTCGCACAAGACCCGGAATGGTTCCTTCAAGTAAATGTCTTCCCCCGTGAGAATGGGAGTTGGACTCTGATCGGAAATTTGCTTGAGCAAATCGGTGTATTGCCACGGAATGACGTCTTCCATCCACGATAGGTTGTATTTCTCGTACGCTTTGCCGAGCCGAATGATGGATTTGACCCCGAGGTGGCCAAGGTGGTCCATCGATAATGGAATTTCCATTCCGACCGCGTCGCGCACCGCAGCCACGTATTGCTCCAGCATGCTGATGCCCTTGTCCGTCACTTCATTGGCGATGAAAGGATGCGGCAACCAATTCTCATCCCACTGGCTCAGATCCGAAGGCGAAGTCAACGTGCCCGGCGTGTCGGAAACCATTTCGACGCCCAGGTCCATTTTGAGCCACGTCAGGCCCATGACTTCCTTGCGCTCCTTCATGCGCTGCGCGTAAACCTTGGGGTCTTTGGATTCGGTGGTGTCAGCGTAGACGCGAATCTTGTCGCGAAACTTGCCGCCGCCGACCATTGCGTACACCGGCGCGTTGTAGACCTTGCCGGCGATGTCCCAGAGAGCCATCTCGATGGCGCACACGCCGCCGCCCTGGCGCGCGGGCCCGCCGAATTGCTTGATCTTGCGGAAAATTCTGTCGAGTTGCAGCGGATTTTCCCCCACCACCCGGCTCTTGAGAAAAAGCGCGTAGGTCGCACTGGCGCCGTCGCGAACTTCACCCAGACCATAGACACCCTGGTTGGTATCGAGACGAATGATCGGACAGGGACTCGGCCCGGGCTTCACCACCGTCGCTACGCGCATATCGGTAATTTTCAGCGCGGAGGGAGCCGAGTTCGTATTCACAGATTTCGGATACGCCTCCCTCGGCTCATTCAGCAGCAGGCCGCCGCCCATAGCCATGGCGGAAGTTTTCATCACTTCGCGACGATTAAAGCCGTTTCCTTTGCCCATATAAGTCCCTCCCGTTCATGAGAATTGACCTGCACCGCGAATGGCTTTCGTTCGCCCTTGACGGTTCTTCTTTAGCGTTCTTTGCGGTTAAAAAGCTTCTGCCGCGAGTGTGCGAGACCAGAGCCGCCACGCATGGTCGCGCCCATCGCAGTTGTGTTGCGGGCGCGGCTTCAGGCAGCCGCGGTAAATTGCGCACTGCGGGTGACGAAGCTGCACTCCGCGGGCTGGCGTCACTTCAGTTTCGCTGGCGGCAATTTTTTCTTCGCGTCATGAATCCAAAATTGTTTTGGGCCCCGGTAATCACAGCCGCCCGAATTTCTTGACTGCTTCCTCGATGGACTTGAGTTTCTCGATGTAGGCATACATGGAGTGTTCTTTGAAGTCCATCTCCTGGGCCGCGGCGAGAACCTCGGACGCCTTGCTCCGCGGCACAATCACCACGCCGTCTTCATCCGCAGCGACGATGTCTCCAGGCGATACTGTCACGCTGTCGCACTCGACCGGCTTATTCGACGATTCGAAGCGGTAGTGAGCGACGGAAGTCGAAGGCACAATTCCGAGTGCGTAAACTGGAAAACCAATCTTGGTCAGATAGGCGACGTCGCGCACGCCACCATCGATCACCGCGCCAGAAAAATTCCGCGCCTGCATGGCTGTTCCCATGAGGCCGCCCATGCCGGCAATATCGGCGCCGTCCTCAACCACCATCACGTAGACGGAATTGGGTCCGCCCTGGTCGATCGCGGCTAGCATTCCGTCCAGCGCATGGGCGTCCTGGTTTTCCTCCTTGCGCAGCTTCACCGTAAGCGCGAACCCGGCGAACTTCGTATGAAAAATGGGCCGCATGCGGTGAGAGAGATACGTGCGCTGCCCGGTGAGTTTTTCCATCGCGTCAGAGACGGACGCAACTTCAACGTGACGGTAGCCGTCGAGCAGCGCGGTATCCGAACTGGCGTCCACAGGATGTGAAGATGCCCGCTGCACCAGCAACACGCCAACCATTGCAGCGATCGCAGTGAGAGCCACAGAGTAACGGATTTGAAGATAACCACGTAGTCTAGTCATAAGCTTCTTCCTTATCTACATACGCCCGGGTGAAACAGCCGGTTGTGCAGGCAGTGGTTCCAGCTTGGTCTGAAGCGTCGAGTCCGGGTCAACCGCCAGCCACAGGATTGCGCCCACACAGCACACGCCGGCCGCCACGAAAAACGAGGTTCCCCAGCCGAAATACTTAGCGATCCACGGGGTCAGCGACGCGGTAACGGCGCCTCCAATCTGACTGCCCATGTTCATCACTCCGGAAAGCGATCCGGCGGATCGGCCACCGATACGAGAACTGAGCGACCAGAATGCGCTTTGCGACAGGTAGAGCGCGCCCGCGCCGCCCGCGAGCACCACGCTGGCGAGCCGAACATCAGCGGCCCGGGTTCCCAGTGCAACAAAAACCGCAGCCAGCGCCATGCTTCCGCAGGCCACGCCGCAGCGGCCGGCCCGTTCGCCCGCGCGCTTGACCAGGATGTCACTGATCCAGCCGCCGACCGGCGAGCAGATAGCCATGGCGATGAACGGCAGCATCGCGTAATAGGAACTCGATTTCAGATTGAGCCCGCGGACCTGGCTGAGATATTTGAAAAACCATGCAAAGAAGATGTAGGCCACGTAGCCGTAGCAGAAGTAACTACCGGTAAGCGCCAGAACGCTGCGGTTCGTGAAGATTCCTCGCCAGGGAAAGCTCTGCTTCTTCACATCCGCGCTGGCCGGGGGAAGCCCGGATTCGATGTAACTGATCTCTTCCGCAGTGATCCAGGGATGTTCCCGCGGCTTATCGCGCGAGATAACGAACCAAGCCACACCGGCGCACAGCCCGATCATCGCGCTCACCCAGAACGCCCATTGCCATCCGTAATTCAAGATGATGTAGGTGATGAGGCGGGGGGTTATGCCGGCCCCGGC
>DASVAJ010000070.1:0-95247 GCA_036376415.1 Terriglobales bacterium | reverse complement strand
AGCGCCACGCATGAAGCTGCTTTGCTGCGGCTACGCCCCATTATGATGACCGCCCTGGTCGCTTGCCTGGGATTGCTGCCCGCGGCCTTAGCCACCGGCGTGGGCTCGGACACTCAGAAGCCTTTTGCCATCGTGATTGTGGCGGGACTGGTTTCGCGCCTGTTGCTGGGAATTTTTGTGGCGCCGACGCTCTACCAGACCATCGCCCGGCCTGACGACTTATTACAGGTCTAGGCGCATCGCAGGCCCGCACGAAAAACGGAAGGCACTTGCGTCCCCCAAGCCTCAATCCGGGCGCACGTGGTAGTCACCTGCCGGCGGCGACCCGCACACGGGTGGTTTGTGGCGGCACATCCACCAGAATGACGGTTTCGTTTTTTTGAGAGAGCACCCTTGGGCGCAAGGGTTTTCCATCGCCTATTGCGGTTGGAGCCGTCCACCCGGCGGGAACCTCGATTTTCAGCGTCAGGGGCAGATCATAAATTTGCGGATTCATTGGCCACTGTAGAGACAGATCCACCGAATCGGCGCTATTGCCGCTGGCTTGGACTACGGCTGCCCGGCGTTCCTGGGTGTAACGCAGCACATCACCGAAGGTGGCCGTCCAGATTTCAGAGTGCTTTTCCAGATAACCGGCGAGTTCATCCAGCGCCTCGGGTGTTATGGCTAACCAATCTCCTCCCACCCCGTGGAAGCAGTAAGTGCCCCAGCCGTTTTGGCGAATAGCCGGTTCGGCCATGTCAACTAACGCGAGAAAGTCCTTGCCTGCGGTAGAGGGAAGCGTTCCGATATCCAGAACATTGAGCTGGTCAGGGTCTTCCGGTCCGCCAGCTCCCACGCTTCGGGCGCCGAAATGATACTTCGCCACGTAATCCATGAATAATGCTGAGTTCTTCGCTTCATCCCCGGGTTTGCCGAAGCTCATGTTTCCGCAGGGATAGGCAAAGGTGAGGCCGCGCCGCAAGTTGAGAAATTGTGTGATGTCGTTTGCCGCATCGCGAATCTCGGATTCCATCCTCTCCGGCGTGTAGTCTTGCGAATGGGGCGTGATCTCCGTCAGAAGACAGGGGTGGTTCACCGTGTGATTGCCTATTTCATTGCCTTCTTCGGCCAGCCGTTTCCATTCCGCCTTGCGCTGCTTCCATGGCTCGCGGCCGGTATTGACGAAAAAAGTGCCCTGGAGATGATGTTTTTTCAAAATCGGGCCGACATGGTCCAGGTCCGAGTCAATGCCGTCATCGAATGTCAGGGAGACAGCAGCTTCGCGATCCCCCGGCCAGCGGCTCACCGTCACCTTGGTTGCGGAGTTTTGAGCCGACACCGCATATGGCGCGCACAGCAGGAAAAAGCAGATCCAGAAGTTTTTCATCCAGACCTCCCACAAAGAGTTTGACCAGTTCAGGGAGCTTGCGTAACCCAGGCGGGATTCGACCACGCCGATTCTCCCACCCCGACGGCCCGTACGCGGTAGCTGACGTGCCCGCCCTCTGGCACGTGTTCGGAAAACGACGTTGCCTTGGACGGAACATGTGCAATGGTTTTCCACGCACTCGAATCGATTGACTGCTGGACCTCGAAGCCATCACACTGCACTGGTTTCCAATGAAGAGTAACCTGCTCTCCCGACCGCTTCGCAGTCAGGCCCCAGGGCGCTTCAGGAACAGGAGACCAGTCCATAAAGGACGCGTCCGCCACGGCCAATACGCTATCTTTGAGTTCCACTCGTATGGTTCTCGCCTTCCGGTCAAGCCAGGCGGCGGGGGTGATTTTGCCGCTGCGAACATCAATTAAGACGGGGTTCTGAATCTGCTCATCCGGGATGGGAATTTCCGAAGCGACCGGTTGGAAGCGGTCGTCGGGAGCCGCATAAACCGCCAGCCAAAGGGCATAGATCGGCTTTCCGGAGACCTGGTCGCGGAAACAGTAGTCTCTTAACTCTCCATGGGAATATTCCTCGGGAACGGTTGGGCTCCGGTCCTGCAGGACTTCGCAGTTGCGGTCGCGCGTAGTCTGGCCGAACAGGGCCGATGTCACTTCCAGGCTGCGATAGGCCTCGCGTGGCTGAAAAGAATCGGGGGTATTCGTCATGCCATGCAGAATGCCAAACTGATCGTGCTCGTTTCCGTCGGTGCCCGGCACGAATTCCCAAACCGCGCCCCTGACGCCAAGCCCTTTATCTTCCAGGTAAAACCGCGCCAGATAGCGCGCCTGGACTGAATCATTGGAATTTTTCCAGCTGGGACTGACGTTCCATTCGTTTTCCCAGAATTCAATGTCCTTGCGTACACCCGGAGCGCGTAACACCGCTTCACGGAAGTCGTGCGCTCCGACCAGGCTATTAGCCTCTTCCGGAGCGTGATTCGAGCCGAACCCGGGATAGGCGTGGTAGGCCATCACATCGATCTTGGACGGGCACCCCGCAATCGCAGCCTGCACGAAGCTGACATCGACTGAACTGATGCCGCCAAAGATCACTTTCGATTGCGGATCCACCTCATGCACCACGTCCGCGAAACGGCACAGCGCTTTGCCGTACTGCCTGGCTTTGGCAATCAACTCCCCGGGCGAATTCGCGTCAGGATGCCAATAGCCGATGTTCTCCTCGTTCCACAGTTCCCAGGCCCGCACTTTCCCTTTGAAGTGATCCACCATGAAACGGGTGTAGTTCAGAAAGCCCTGAATCTCGTCCTCGGTGTTCAGGCCCTCGAAAATGGGGTTGGGGGGCTTGTCGTCCTGGCCGATGGACGGAGGAGCCGGATCAATATGCCGCGGCCGCCTGGCGGGGTCTCCCTGATAAAGAGGATTGTTATAGCAAAGCTGTATCTCAATTGAAATGCCGTTGTCGACCAGGGAACGCACGGCGTCGTCAACTTCAGGCAGGACTTCATACTGCCCGGGACTTTGCTCCACCCAGTCCCAACCAGTTTTTTCGGAACTATTTTCGTATTGTCCCAGCCGAACCCACTTCACTCCCGAGTCGGGCAGCTGTGTCCACCAGTGCCCCGTCCAGGGCAAACGCGGATCGCGCGGAAGGTCCAGGTTTACCCCGAATCCATCGAGGAGCTGTGTTGATCGGCGAGCCGGAACCTCACTCGGGGGATGCGGCTTAGCGGTCTGCGCCCACGTCGATCCCGCAAGCAGGCCCCCGCACAGCAGCAGCAGTAAATGTGAGAACGGGTTGTGAAATCGGCTCATGCCTCAAGTCAGGCTGTTCAAGACCTTGTCCCATGCATGGATAATATCGTCCTCATCCCGCCCAGTAAGGCACGAAGGAATGGCCAGCAGGATACTACGTTCAAATAAGCTATCGGCGACCGGACAGGTTCCTTTTGCGTAGCTCGGCTTTGAATCCCGATTCTCGGCCAAACTCCAGGGAAATCCGCTTTTATCGATTGAGGTCTTGTTCACCAGGCTGACGATGTTGGAATAAATATGCAGGCCCCAATCGGTCATGAGCACGTTGTTGACGCCTTGGGATGAGGTGACGATGCCTTCGGCCCGCAAGGCGCGATTCACATTCCTGGCCATTTCCGCGCCATCAAAGCTCACGATGAGAAAGCACCCGGTGTCTCCCTGCGGATCGTGGATGCGGCGCAAATGCAGTTGAGGATATTTTTCCAGCTGCCGCCGAATGCGATAGTTGCTGCCGCGCATGTGCGCGATAATCGCCGGCAGCTTTCTTAATTGCACGCGAAGAATGGCGGCGCGCAGTTCATCGAGCCTGTATCCCCGCCCCCACAGGCAGAGATCCAGGTCATTGAACATGGCGCGGCCGTTCTCATCGCGGGCATAGCCCGTGTCGTGGCACGCCACGGCGCGATGATAAAGACGTTGATCGTGGGTAACGACGCAGCCGCCATCGCCGCTGCTCATGTTCTTGTTCATCTGAAAGCTGAAAATGCCCAGGTCACCAAACGTGCCAACCTTTTTTCCGCCCATGCTGCCGCCGGCGCACTGCGCGCAATCCTCCAGCAGGAAAAGGCCGCGCTCTCGCGCCAACTGAAGCAGAGCCGGAGCATTGCCGGGAGCGCCGCTCATGTGAACCAGGACGATTCCGCTGGTCCGGGGTGTGATGCGGCGCTGCACGTCGGCAACATCCAATGTGAAACTGTCGTCAACGTCGGCCAATACAGGAATCGCTCCCAGGTTGACGACCGCCGCCACCACCGATACCCAGAGGTAGGCCGGAACGATGACCTCTTGTCCTGGTCCCACCCCCAGAGCCGAGAGCGCCACATGCAAAGCGCCGGTTCCGCTACCGACTGCGAGAGCATGAGGTACTCCGAGGAAACGGGCAAATTCGGATTCAAACGCCGCTACTTCCCCCTGAAAATTCACCCCATAGTAACGAAAGAGGGAGCCGCTGCGGACCACGCGCACGGCCGCTTCCACCTCCTCCTCATCCATGTGATGAACGCCCGGGAACTCGAGGGGCAAAGGTTCGGTTCGGACCGGCGTTCCTCCATCAATCGCCAGCGCTTCGCCAACTCCCAACTGCCCACCGCTTCTCGTCCGCTGGCTTGCCATACGATTTCTCTTCAAACTGACGCTGATTCTCCGCGCTGCCCCGCCGAACCTGACATTGTTGCTCAGCTGGACGCAGCTATCAAGTGTTCCAGAATAGCGGTAGTGGGCTGTTTTGAGATTCAAAACAGCCCACTACCAGAATAGCTGTAAACTGCACGGTCCGAGGACGCTCATCTTGACGAGAGTTAATTGCTTTAGCATTCTTCTGGAGAATATGCGAACCCACCTCCTGATAATCGGTCTTCTTTCTCTTGGCCAGGCTGCCATGGCCCAATCGACGCCACACCTCAACCTCATGCCTATGCCAGCAAGCGTGCGACTCGGGCCAGGGCAGTTGCCGATCGACCAGTCATTCTCGGTTGCGATTGCGAGCCCTCGGGACGGGATGGTCGATAGGGGCGTGCAAAGATTTGTGGCGCAACTCTCTAAACAAACCGGAATGCTGCTTCCGGCAGCTTCGAAATCTGCCAAGTCAACCCTTTCCATCAAGGTAGAGCGCGCAAAGACTGAAGTCGAGAAGCTTGGCGAGGATGAGTCTTACCAGCTCAATGTGGCGGCCTCGGGCGCGACATTGTCCGCCCCCAACTCTCTCGGCATTCTGCACGGCCTGCAAACGTTTCTGCAGTTAGTCCAAACGGGCAAAGACGGGTTCCTCGTTCCCGCGGTGGTCATCGATGACCACCCGCGCTTTGCCTGGCGGGGACTGTTGATTGACGTCGGGCGTCACTACATTCCCGTCGACGTGCTCAAGCGCAACATCGATGGAATGGCCGCGGTGAAAATGAACGTACTACATCTCCATCTGTCCGATGATCAGGGATTCCGCGTCGAGAGCAAACGCTACCCCAAGCTTCAGCAGATGGGTTCGGACGGCATGTACTACACGCAGGCCGAGATTCGCGACCTGATCGCTTACGCGGAAGACCGGGGAATTCGCATCATGCCGGAGTTCGATATGCCGGCCCATAGCCTGTCCTGGTTTGCAGGTTACCCCGAATTGGCCAGCACTCCTGGAACTTACAAGATCGATCCCGCTACCCCCTACACGGTGATGGATCCCACCAAGGAAGGGACCTACAAGTTCCTGGATAAATTTATCGGGGAAATGGCAAAGCTTTTTCCTGACCTTTACTTTCACATCGGCGGAGACGAAGTCAACGGCAAGCCGTGGGACGATAACCCGAAAATCCAGGCCTTCATGCGTTCTCACGGGATCAAGAACAACCAGGATTTGCAGGCGTACTTTAATCAGCACCTGGAAAAGATTTTGAAAAAGCACCACAAGATTATGGTCGGATGGGACGAGATTTTGCGCCCGGATCTGCCGAAGACCATTGTGGTGCAGTCATGGCGCGGGCAGGAATCGCTCGCCGCCGCCGCGCAGCAGGGCTACAGCGGAATTCTTTCATTCGGCTACTATCTCGACCTGATGTGGCCGGCTTCGAGACATTACGCCGTCGACCCCATGTCGGGCCCGGCTTCTACGCTGAACCCTGAGCAGAAGGGCCGAATCCTCGGCGGAGAGGCATGTATGTGGGGCGAGTGGATTAGCCCGGAGAACATGGATTCGCGGGTCTGGCCGCGGGCAGCGGCAATCGCTGAACGTCTGTGGTCTCCGCAAAATGTTCAGGATGTCTCGTCGATGTACGGGAGACTGGAAGACATCAGCTGGCGCCTGGAATGGTTGGGCCTTACCCATAGATCGCACGAAATACCGATGTTGCAGCGCATGAGTGGAATGGACGACATAGAGGCTCTGCGCACGCTTGCCGCTGTCGTCGAGCCGGTAAAGGACTATTCACGTATGGGAGCTGTGACCGGCGACTGGAACTTCAGGGCCCCGCTGAATCACCTGGTTGACGCTGCGAATCCGGAGAGCGAAACCGCCCGAATGTTTCAAGACCTTGTTCAGCGCTACGTTCAGAGTCGGTTTCAGGATCGCAAGGCGGAAACATCCATTCGCACATTCCTGACGAATTGGCATGACAATGACGCCAAATTAGAGCCCATTCTGGAAAAATCATTTCTGTTGCGGGAAGTTACACCCCTTTCGCAGGAACTCTCGATGGTGGGAACAGCCGGCTTGCAGGCGCTGGACTACTTGGATAAGTCTCAGGCGGCCCCAGAAGCATGGGCGAAGCAACGAGTTACTGAACTCGATGCCGCCAAGAGTGCGAAGGCCGAATTGCTGCTCATGGTGGTTGAGCCCGTGAAGCAGTTGGTCGAAGCTAGCACACTGCGCCCATCGCAGTAGCTCAATACGTGCCACGAGTGGGCGTTGCTTATGGCAAATGTTACCAAAGAGCAACTCTGCCCTTCCGAGTATTGACCTGGCAATTCCTTGACGCGCACGATAGCGAAAAGAATTCGCGAGGCGGCTGCGGATCCAGTCCACCGCTGCAGTTTTGGCCGAAAACACTTCCTGGAGAAGTTAAATTTCCTGTTGGAGGTTCTCATGTTGGGGCGAACCACATTCTTTCTTGGTGCCATCTTCCTTGGCAGTTCGTGCATGCTGCATGCGGAAAATCAGGTTCTGGCGGAAGTGCGGTTCATTACCCATAACCACGCCGAAAAGACCGCCGGCGTGTGGATCGATGGGCAATACGTGGGATACGCAAAGGAACTCGCCGGCGACAAGAAAATGCTCCTTCTTCCTGGAAAACACGAAATCATCGTTCGCCAGCCCTGGTACCGGGATTATGTGGAGCAGGCCGTGCTGGAACCCGGCGAGGTGCACGTCGTCACTCTTTCCCTGGTGAAGGAGGCCCGCATGCCATCGCGGGATGCTACCGGTGAACTGCGAATCTCGGCCACCCCCACCCGGGCCGCGGTATTCGTTGACGAACAGTTCGCAGGCCACGTCGATGAGTTTGATGGCGCCGGAAAGGCCATGTTGCTTACGCCGGGAAAGCATCGGGTGCGCCTGGCGTTGCCCGGTTATCTTCCCTTTGAAACCATGGTCGACTTGCGGCCCCACCAGAAGCTGAAAATTGAAACGGCGCTGGTGAAGGGCAGCATTACCGAGGCCGGTTCGCTCGTCAGCCAAAAATAATCGCGCATCCACAGGCTCGACCCGGGCTCAGGTTATTCAGCCGGCGAAGGCGGCGGACTGTGATTATGATCGCGTCCGCCTTCTGGTTGATCCTGCGGTTGTCAATATCCCTGGGATGGTTGCCCGCGCGACTCCACGTTTCAGGCCTGCACGTGGTGAGCGAAGCGTGGGTTGCGGTTTCAGTTGTGGCCGGGGCCTCCACCATCGTCACTGCTCTTCTCGGAGCCGTATATATCCTGCGGGTGGACCGCGCTCCTGTTGTTCTCCCGAAAATCTAGCGCAACGGTCTCGACTTCTGCTCAAGCCGGAAATACCCCGTCGAGATCAATCGCGGCATCCAGCAAAAGTGTGGGTAAACAAGGTGCTGGAGAGCCATAGGCGAGAAATGGAACATTCAGGCTGGACGCTGCGTAGATATGCAAGACAAAAACGGACAGTTTGCTCGGCATTGCGGAGCGCTCCCGGCCTTGTCAGTCAGACCCAGAGGCGAATCAAGATGCGCGAGCATAACTTGTCGTCTATTACGCTGGCGGTGATTGCCCTGTTCTTTTCCAGGTTTGCAGGTAGCCAATCCACGACGCAGAATACTGCGCCGCAAAACCAGAGCGTTGCCGCGGTTCAGGTGGCTGAACTACAGAAGAAAGCCAATCAGGGTGACGCCCGAGCCCAGTGGATGCTGGGTAACGCCTATCGGGAGGGGCGGGGTGTTCCACAAGACTACGCAGTTGCCGCCCGGTGGTATGCCTCCGCATCTGCCCAGGGCCTTCCCGAAGCACAGGTGATTCTGGGCTATCTCTATGAGCATGGCAAGGGGGTTCGCAAGGACCACCGCGAAGCGCTTCGCCTCTACTGGTCAGCGGCCGAGAAGGGCAATTCCATAGCCGAAAATAATTTAGGAGCGATGTACGAGGACGGGCGCGGCACCAGCAAGAATGCCCGCGAGGCTCTCCGCTGGTATCTGGCATCATCGCAGGCCGGCAACCCAATCGCCCAGTGCAATTTAGCCTCAATGTATTTTTTTGGGGCGGGATTGCCGCCGAACCACCGGGAAGCGGCACGCTGGTTCCATGCCGCGGCAGAGCAAGGGATCGCTGGCGCGCAAACTGCGCTTGCGCTTATGTATTACCGGGGTGATGGAGTCACGCTCGACTACGCTGAAGCCGCGAAGTGGGTGCGCCGGGCTGCGGAGGCAGGTTTTCCACGAGCGCAGGAAGGCTTTGCCTACATGCTCGAACAGGGGAAAGGGGTGCCTCTGGACTATGTCAGCGCGTACACCTGGTACGCCGCTGCCGCAGCGGGTGGGAGACGTAAAAGTGCCGACCGAATGAAGAGCCTTGAAAGGGTGATGCTTCCCGAGCAGGTCCGCCTGGCAAAGTCCCGTGCCTCCGCCTGGACAGCGGGACACGGCGATGCAGCAGGAAACCTCGGCCGCAAATCAGATTCCTTTTCCTTCCTGCCAGCGAGATGAACAACCACACCCAAAAGTCGAACTCTAGTTGCTCGGAGCACTTGATTTCGCCATCTCCGGGAAGAATGGAAACATCTGCCGAATCTCCGGTTCGCTGGGCTGGTGACCGTATTCTGTTATCTCAAAAGCCTCCGCGTGGCGAATGTGCTCAGCTTGCGCGCCATATCGCTTCTGCAAGGCTTCCCGCCACTCCGGTTGCAGTTCTCTCGCCCCGAGAGTCGTCGTTGCCAGCCACTTCTTTCGCTGCGCGGGATCCTTCGGCACCTGGTCCAGCTGTCCTTCCGTCCACGGCAGCCACTCGTAGAACTGCGACACGTGTGCGTCCAGCATATTGATCTTGTTGTCAAAAACATCATCAATCGATATCACGATGTCGGGGCGAAAGGGCTGCGGCCGCGTAAAGCGATCGCTGTAGTAGAGGAAAGTGGGATTCCGCGGCAACGGCGGCGTGTCCGGCACCAGGCTTGGAACTATTACCATGTAGGAAGCGTCCTGCACCAGCACTCCTGTGTAGCGGTGGTCGGGATGATAGTCATTCGGCCGGGGCGCGATGACGATGTCCGCCTTCCACTGTCGAATCTCCCGGATGACTTGTTCACGAACTTCGAGGGTGGGCAAGAGCTTGCCGTCGTGGTTGTCGAGCACTTCGTATTCGATGCCGATGCGTCGCCCGGCTTCTTGCGCCTCCGCACGACGTCGTTTCGCGAGTTCTTCTCCATGTTGCGTCTGATGCCCGGCATCACCGTTGGTCAAGGAGACGAACTTCACTTTATCGCCGTGGGCAACGTACTTTGCCGCCAGCCCTCCAGCACCCAGGTCGCAATCGTCAGGATGTGCGCCGAAGGCGATAACCCGGATGGGCTTATCGGCGGTAAAAGCCATTGGCGCTGAAAGCGTGATCAGAGTCAGATACCCGAATGCCGCGACCCCAACCCAAGACTTTGCAAAAAATAGTTGCTTGACCCAGTTAGACATAAGATTCGCCTCGCGACAAATGATACAGGGCCAGAATCGCAATGGCTTCAAGGCAGATGATTAAGCGGCGTGCCCTGCGCGTGACGCCTGGGCGTCGCGCAAAAGGCCTTCAATATATTTCCCTAGCTCAATTTCCATTTCGGACTTCGCGTGTTCAAAACTGCCCGCTCGAACCGTGATGGGGGGTTGGTCACAGCTGCCGTTCCAGCCGTCATCCGTGAGCCAGAACTTGCATTCCACACGGAGAAATGGCGCCACTCGAAGGGTTACCGCGTGATTGCCCATAGAGTTCCTCCCCACGCTGCTCTTTGTAAGCTGCCATGATAAATCAGGCGTGCAGATTGTCCATTGCCGGCCGGGGAAATTCTTTCCCGGCGCGGCATCGAACAAGGCCAATGATTTTGACGGGTTGTGACTGTCTTTTCGGCAATTTCCACAACTCACCCGTCGGGCCCGGCTTTAACTCACTAGTACACCTCCGATTGAGAGAAAAATCCTTAAGGTGTACGCTTCACGAAACGAGTGCACTGCTCACAGTTTTCGGAGGAACGCGATGAAGGACGCATATGAAGTTCTGCAACAGAAGCAAACGGAGCTGGCACGTGTTCGCAAAGAAATCGAAAGCCTGAACGTGGTCGCGTCTTTGCTCTTAGACGGAGATACCTCCGGCGATTCGGACTCTCATTCCGACCAGTCCTCCAGGAGCTCTCTACGCGAAACCATTTCTCAGCTGTCATCGTCGGCGGCCGCCAATGCTGACAACCTGTTTTCCTCGGTCGAAACTTCGGGCTCGGGGTTCTGGAGTTCGCTGAAACGCGCAACCTCGCGCGCCAGTTAGCACCTTAGCAGACAAGGTGAACCTCTATTCCGCAACGCACGCCAGGCGCTTGGCAATCCATGTGAGAAGTCGAGGAGTGTTGTGCCCGAAGATCAGGATGAGCGTGGTCATGGTGATGCCACCCCTGTATGTGTTCGCGAGGCCGATGCGCCTTTGCAGCACGCTGGCCTGAAAGCGCCCCAGTAAAATCGCACACATCCGCAAGGTTGTGCCCTCCCCAAAAAAGAGGCGTCCGAAAACGTTCTGCTTGGACGCCTGTGCGGTCGAGTTCCCCCCACCGCGCCGCACAGGAAATACAATGCTACCGTCGGCAAGCTGCGTAAATGGGACAAACGTGCCATTGCTTCTACCCTGGCAATAGACTTCGATCGGATCAGACCTCGCGGTGGACCGAGGATAGGTGATTCATCCGTTCTCAGAGGGCGGAAGGAATCCCAACCTGCCGCAATAATTTTTGAAACCTTTGGCTGCCTCGTATGCCGTCCAGTCCAGGATCCTTGGCGATATAGATCAACCAATGGGAATGTTCTTCGTAGCATTTCTCCAGGTAGTCCATGGCGGGCTCGGGTTCTCCCAGGCCAATGTGGATTCCGGCAAAAAAGTACGACGCGACATATTTGTGCTTCGCCACTTCTGTCATGTCAGCGAGTATCTGACGTGCTTCCGTTGTTCTGCCGGCGGCGCCCAGGGTGTGCGCGAGCGCGGCGCGCATCAGCGGACTGCCCCCGGAAAGGGATACGGCTTTTTCTCCTTCAGTAATGGCGGGCTCGTAATGTCCGGTGGTTCGGAGCAACACGCCGAGAATCCAGTAGGTAACCGGGTAGTTCGGGTCCAACTCTACGGTTCGCCGCAGTTGTTGGATCGCCTCTTCATAACGGCGGTTGAAGTACAGGTGCCATGCCAGCGCGTCATTGATGATCAGCGATAACGGATCGAGATTGTAGCTCTTTTTCAGCCTGAGCATAGCTTCTTGCGGTCGGCCCATCGTCATCACGTATTCGCCGTACCAATGGTTCGCAGTAGGGTACGCGGGACCTAGTTCCAGGCTGCGCAGGAATTCAGTTTGAGCCGCCTCCCATTGCCAGTCGTAAAGCCACAACACCGCCGCCAATGACGTATGCGCCTCGGCGAGGTCGGCATCAAGTTGCAGGGCGGCGATTGCCGCCGCTTTGCCTTTCGGGAATGCGTCCTTGGCAGGAAGATAGCTGTTCCAGCCAAGCAATACGTAACAATCGGCCAGCCCAGCGTGCGCCAGGGCGTAGCTGGGATCCTGCTCGATGGCCTGCTGAAAATATTCGATAGCCTTGTAGAAGCCTGTTTCGGTCCACTGGTTCCAATGGTGACGTCCTTTGAGATAAAGCCGGTAGGCCTCGGCACTCTCGGTGTGGCGTTTGGTTAGCTGTTTCCTTTCCGCCCGGCTAAGCTTCAACCGCAATTTCTCGGAAATTTCGTGCGAAATTTCATCCTGGATGACGAATATGTCGCCGGGTTTGCGATCGTATTGCGCGCCCCAAAGCTGAGAGCCGGTGGCAACATCGACCAATTCCGTGCCAATGCGCAAGGAGCCGCCGCTCTGCATGATGGTTCCCGCAAGCACGCTGCGTACATTCAGTTCGCGGCCAACGGTCTGAGCATCCGTGTCCCTGGCTTTGAAGCGGGAAACCGTGCTCTGCGCCATGACCCGCAACTTTGGCAGCGTAGCGAGATTATTGATCAAGCTGCCGGTAATGCCGTCACTCAGGTACTCGTGTTCCGGGTCGCCGCTCGCGTTTTTGAAGGGCAGGACCGCAATCGAATCGATGATCTTCGAGACTCGCGGGGGACGCACAGCGGTATTTTGTGTCGCTGGGCCCCGCGCTTCTTTGCTCCTGGAAAGCGAATGGCCGGCCGACCCTCGACCCGATTCTTGCGGGACCCTTTTTCCTGAATCCGTATCTCGTTTAAGTCGTTGTAACTCCGCCCGCATATCGGCTGCGTGCTGATAACGCAGATTCCTGTCCTTTTCCAGTGCCCGGCGGATTACATCCTGGAGCGACGGAGGAATCTCGGGATTCACTTGAATCGGCGCGACCGGATCGCTGTGCAGGATCGCATCCGTAATCAGGCCGGAACTGGGTCCCTGAAACGGCAATTTCCCGGTGGCCATCTGGTAGAGAACAACGCCGAAGGAGAACAAATCCGTCCGCCCGTCCAACTCTTGCGCCCGTACTTGCTCGGGAGACATATAGGCCGCGGTTCCTACGGCGACCCCCACATTCGTGAGTTGTTCGTCGGATTCGCTGGCACCGGCGTTCTCAGCTCTGAGAAAAAACTTCGCGACCCCGAAATCCAGAATCTTGGCGTGTCCGCGCGTAGTGACAAAAATGTTTGTGGGCTTGATATCGCGATGCACGATGCCTTTCGAATGAAAAGCGTCCAGTGCATCCGCGATCTGGATGGCGAGATCGAGCAGGCTTTCGATGTCTAAAGGCTTGCCACTGATGCGGTGCCGAAGGGTTTGGCCCTCCAGCAATTCCATGGCGATGAAAGTCTGGCCGTCCGCCTCATCGATCTCGTAAATGGTGCAGATGTTCGGATGATTCAACGCAGAAGCCGCCTTGGCTTCGCGCTGAAACCGGCTGAGTGCCTGCGGGCCTTTGGATGCATTGTCCGGGAGGAACTTCAGCGCAACCAAGCGGCCGAGCTTCACATCTTCAGCCTTATAGACGAGCCCCATCGCGCCCGCGCCAAGCTCCTCCACGACGCGATAATGCGAGATGGTTTGGCCTATCACTGGCGCGAATGTTACTTCTGTGAAACCGGCGAGTCAATTACTCTGATCGGCGGAAGCCTGGCGCTGCAGCACTTGATGGGATTAAGGATATCCCTGGTTTCGCCTGCGCCTGGCTCACCCTAGTCGCCTGCTATCCGCGTTGCGGAATGCCGGTCCCTTCGGTGGCCCTTCCGGCACAGGTTATCCCGCTTAGCGGGAGGTTTTCCTGATGGCGATAAGTGAGACCTGTTCTAATCCGGGGAAGTGATCGTCCTTATCGGGCTTGCGCTCAGTGGGCGCGATCTGCTGGATGGTAGTTGCCGCCGGCATCTCCGGGCCAAAGTATTCCGCATAAATCGGATCAAACACCGCCGCGTCGGACAAGTTATCCAAATAGATGTTTGTTGAGACAACCTCGTCAAAATTCATGTCGGCTTCTTCCAGGTTGTCCAGAAGATTGCGCATGGTCTGCCGCAGCTGGTGCTGGGTGGTGGTGGCGTAAACGCCGCCGTGCGGCCCGGGAATAAAGCCGTCCTTCGCGGAGCAGTAGAGCGTGTCGCCGGCAAAGACACAGGGGCTCGCTGTCGGGCTGGGAGGCATATTCTTCGGACGAACTGCCTTGCGCTGTGCCAGATCACGCACCGCCACCCCGGTGTATTCGATATGCGCGCCACCCGGCAGGCTCATCACTGCTATGGTCGCTCGAGCGGGCGTGTTGCCGAACTCAAAGCGCCGCGCGTATCGCTGATTCATGACTCGAGACGGTAGATCCGAGGTCAAATACGGATTGACGAAAACCATGTTGGCCATTT
The DNA here is from genome assembly GCA_036376415.1 of Terriglobales bacterium. Classification (GTDB taxonomy): domain Bacteria; phylum Acidobacteriota; class Terriglobia; order Terriglobales; family Acidobacteriaceae; genus Gp1-AA145. The sequence continues at coordinate 80,823 of DASVAJ010000070.1, read as the reverse complement.
CGAGGCCGGCCGCCTTCAGGACGGCTTGCATGCGGTCCAGGGCGAGATCGACCTGAGCGGCAGGATCGTCCGGAACTTTTCCGGTTGCAGGGTCGGCGCCCGCCATGCTCGAAATAAAAAGCCGGTCGTGCGTGAGAATGCCCGGCGAAGACGCATCCCTTGCCCGGTAGATTGGGGGCGTGATGGCTCGCAGCCCGGTCAGATCGCGCACTGCCACCGCGCTGATCTCGATCGCGGAAGCGGGAACTCGCGCTACGCCAAGCACCGCGCGTGCCGGCGGGGTCTTGGGAAAGTAATCGCCGAAGACGCGATTCATCTCGTCATACTTGCTGATGTCTTCGAGATAGACCTGGGTGTAGACCACGTGATCGATGGTCAATCCCGCGGCTTCGACGATGAGCTTGATGTTATCCAGGGCCTGGCGCACCTGTTCCGTAAAGGTATCCGGCAAGCTGCCGTCAGGCCGCCTGGGACCTTGTCCGGAAATGTAGACGTAGTCTCCGGCATTGACGGCGGGAGATGAGAAGCGGTTCGGAGAAGAACGCGCCTGCGCCGGTTCCACAGCGCGAACCTGTGACTGTGCGAATAGCGCCGATGAGACAAGGAATACGGCTACGCGAAACGGGACGTGAAATTTTCGAATGCTCATCTTCAAGAAAACTGATTGCCTTTCCTCGCACCTTCAAGCGGCCGCGGATTTTTTCCTGGCAGCGAGCAAGACTTGACGCAACCTTTGTCCGACGATGATTTCTTCTCCGGGCTTGATGGTCAGAGAAACTAATTCGATGTGGTCGGGAGCTTTGCGTTCTTTCCGCGGGGGATTGGGATTCCCCTCGCGCACCGCTTTGACCAGGCTCGGATTGTCCGGGCCCAGCACTTCGATGACCGGATCGCCCGCGCGCAGTTCGTTCACACAATCGGAAATGCTGTAACCCCAGGCCTGCGTGTCCCAGTAGACTCTCAGCGTGGGATAACGATTGCCGTCTTCTGGAATGTAGACATCGGTCTTGACTCCGGGCACGGTGTCGGCCAGCTTGCGAATACGATCCACCCGGGCGTTCCATTCGGCGTCGAGTTTCTTCAGGTCGAGGCTGAACCAGGTCTCGAGCGCGGTGAGGCAGCCGACGATTTCCTCCTTGCCAACCTTCATCGGCCGGCATACCGCTCCTTCGCGCGGATTGCAATTCATCAACGCGGCTTCAATCAGATCCTTTCTTCCCAGGAGCAAGCCGCTGCACTGCGGCCCGCACAGGCCTTTGCCGCCGGAGAAACAATAAAGATCAATGCCCATCTTGGCATACAGCTTGGCATTGTCGACTGGCGGAATCCCGGCCGCATCGTCGAGCAGCATCGGGACCCTGCGGTCTTTCGTGATACTTAATTCTTTTTGCAGCTTGTCGCCGAGGTCGGTGGTGTAGATCATCGCGGTGTTTTCGTTAATGGCATTGGCAAGTTCGTCGGGAGAATAGACGAGGACCAATTTGCCCCCGGCCAGCCGGATGGCGCTGTCAAAAGCGCTGCGCCCTCCCACCATAATGACTTCATGCTTCAGGCCGGTGGTATCAGGGAGTTGCCAGATGTTCTTGTCATCACTGCCCGCGATGCAAGCTGCCGTTGCCGCGGCCATGGCTCCCGCCGCGCCGGAGGTGACAATTCCGGATTCCGCGCCGGTCAGTTCGGCCAATCGCCGCCCGACCGCGTGCTGCAGATCGAACATGTTGACGAAATGCTGCGCGGCTTCAACCTGGGCCTGACGAACCTGGGGAAATTCGAGTGATCCGCTTAGATACGTCCATGTGCCGCGGCAGTTGATGACCGTCTTTACGCCCAGGCGGGTGTAGATATTCCGGCGAGGATCTTTGCCCACGGCTGCGGCCGCCTGCGCGTACAGATCGCGAGCTGCGATCTGGGTCAGCAGGGGCGCCGCGGCGAACAGTTTCATGAACGACCGCCGGCTGGAATTCTGGATCTCCATTAACAAACCTCCTCGAATCTCTCAAATCATCCGCGAGATCATTGCTGACAAAACGCGGGCAAGGAAGACCGTCTAGTCTTCGTTTTTGGGCAACGGAATCCGTGACCGCACCGCCAGAATGTGCGACTTGGCTCCGGCTTTGTTTTGGTTGTAGAAGCCTACCGTGCAGTTGGGCCGAAAATAATACGCATCTCCCGCCTTGGCCGGATGGCGCCCCTCGACACCATCCACTCCGCCGCCGGCCACCATTTGACCTGACCCATCGACGACGAGATAGATTTCTTCCGCGGCTTCGTGGTGATGAGGAAAGTTCGTGCCTCCCGGTGCAAAGTCCATCCAGAAGAGGCTGACCATCACGTATGCCTGATCGATCGCGTCGCGACTCCCAGTTCGCGGGCCGGCGAGAAGCTTGTAGAGAACTGAACTGGGATGACCTTCCACGGTTTCTTCTTTGAGGTCGTCCATGTTGACGACCTTGGGCGCTGAAGGAGGCGCGCTGATTGAGACGGATGTCGGAATTTTAAAGCTCATCACCGCCACTCGCAGCGGCTGCGAAGACGCGTTCGCGAGGGAATGCTTTACCCCCGGGGCAATGTACGTGAAATCCTGTTTGCGCATGGGGTAGTCCTGGCCGTTGTAGCGCAACGTGCCTTTGCCTTCGAGAACAAAATAAAGTTCCTCCTGCCGGTCGTACTGAACCGCCCGGCACTCCCCGCCCGGGTTGAGGGTGGCTTCGCCGAAACGTCCAACGCTTATCATGATTCGACTCTCGCTATCGCCGTCTCCAAACACAGGTTTGTAGCGGCAGGTTGGAGATGTCAGGTCAACTTGCCGATCGTTGAGTTGCGGGACGTAGCGATGCAGCCAGGTGGGATCAACTTTGCGATCCCCGGCGGGCAGTGCAGGCGTCAACCACAGAAGCAGCGGGAAGAGTAGAAGCGTGAGTGCGAGGGTGCAGGGTCGTTCGCCCATTGGCAATTTTTCGGTATATCACAGAATGGGCTTGACGCAAATCGAAATGTTTCGTTTGATTGTGTTTACCTTCCGTAATCTTCGTTGGTACAAGCGCGAGAGGCACCCACGAACCCGATTCTCACAACCCGCGGTCTGCGTGCTACGCTCAATAGTTTTCCTGGAGGCGATCACTCATGAAGCTTTGTTCCCGGCTTTCGACCACATCCGGCGGTTTGATCTTGCTGGTTTGTTGTGTCGCGCCGCGGTTGGGCTTTGCTCAGCAGAAGAACCATCCCAACACCCAGGCGCCGGCAGACTGCCGCGTCGAAGCCGTGGATTACCAGGGCTGGCAGGCACAGCGGATGTCCAATGCCTGGGTGCAGTTGATCCTGGTGCCGCAAAACGGCGGGCGATTGATGCAGGTGATTTTCGCCGGCCATTCATTTCTGTTTGTTAATCCTCAGCTAGCCGGCAAGTATTTTCCGCCGACCAACCATCAATGGTTCAATTATGGCGGAGACAAGCTGTGGCTGCTGCCCGAAGGGAACAATGACGAACAGCACTGGGTGGGCAACTCGGACATTCTGGACGATGGCCCGTTTGCCTTTCGAACGCTTTCGCAGGGAAAGCAATGCGAAGTTGAGCTCACCGGCCCCGCCGACCCGCAGACGGGCGTCCAGTTTTCACGCACCATTCGCCTCGAGGCGGACTCTCCCCGCATCTCGTTTCACGCGTTCATGAAGAACGTGTCCGGCCACACCCTAAACTGGTCGATGCAGTCGGTGTCGCAATACAATACGGCCGATCCCTCTGCGCCCGGCGGCTTCAGCCGCAATTTCTGGACATTCACCCCTGCGAACCCATCCAGCAGCTATTTGAATCGCTATCACGTTCGTTTTGGGCCGTCGCAGAACTCGGCAGTGGGGGTCAGGGCGGATGGACTCTTCTCTGTGCACTACGTGCACATGGCGGCTGAATTGTGGCTGGATTCGACTGACGGCTGGCTGGCGGTGGTGGACGGAAACAGTCATTACGCCATGGTGGAACGGTTCGACTATGAAGAGACCAAGTCCTACCCGGGTAAGGCGTCCGTCATTTTTTGGACCAATGGCCCGGAGATGCGGCTGGGCACGGATGGCGTACCATCTCTGAGCGCCGATACCGACGCCGGTCCCTATTATCTGGAAGCTGAGCTGAATAGCCCGATGTGCAAACTGCGCCCAGGCGAGAGCTGCAGCTTTGCAACCGAGTGGTTTCCGACGCGGGCCGGCGACGAATTTCACGGGGCATCCGACCCGGGCATCCTGATTCGGCCGCTCGCAGCCGTTTTCGAGAATGGTAAGGTCAAACTCTCCGGCTCGTTTGGAGTCTTCTTTACCGGCCAATTGCTGGCGCGCTTCTATGATGAACATGGTGGTTTCCTCGGCGAGGTGCCGGTGGCGGATGTGAATCCAACCGAGGCGGTCTCGCTCGACAATGCAGTTACTCCTCCCGGCAAGCCGGCTCGGGTTTCCCTTCACCTGCAGGATCAAGCCGGAGTGGATCGCGGTTCTTTGAACGAGGTGCAAATCGCCGGGGGCGTTCGCTGACATGAGTTCGCGTTGCGCGGCATTCATTCTGGTGACGGTCAATCTTCTGTGCGCGGGTTCGCCTGCCATTGCACAGCAGGGCCAGGATCCATTAGCGGCCACAATCAACGTTGGGCCGGAAGACTTGACCGCCGAACCCGTTGGCGCAAACTGGACTTCTTATAACGGCGACTACACTGGCCGGCGCTATAGCAGCTTGCGGGAAATTAATACCGACAATGTCGCGCAGCTTCGCGCGGCCTGGGTTTTCCATCCCGGCAACTCGCAGAATCTGGAAGTCACTCCCGTCGTCGTCCGTGGGGTCATGTTTGTCACCGCCGCCAATAACGTGTTTGCGATCGATGCGCGGACCGGGCGAACTCTGTGGCACTACGACCGGCCGGTGAGTACGGGGTTGATCGACGATGCAGCGGCCCATAAGAACCGCGGGGTCGCCGTATGGCGCGATTCCGTTTACATGGAAACCGACGATGGGCATCTGCTCTGTCTCGACGCGCGCTCGGGCGGCCTGCGCTGGGACGTGGAATTTGCCGACAAGCACAAGCAGTACGGCGGGACCAATGCTCCGCTGGTGGTCAAAGACTCGGTGATTGTGGGTGAATCGGGCGGCGATTCCGGAGTGCGCGGGTTCATCGAGGCCTACGACCCCGCCACCGGAAAACGGAAGTGGCATTTGTGGACCATTCCGGGGCCGGGAGAATTTGGCTCATCCAGCTGGCCGGGCGACTCCTATCTGCACGGCGGCGCCACCACCTGGCTGACCGGCACCTATGATCCCGAGCTCAATCTGCTGTATTGGACCACCAGTAATGCCGCGCCGGATTTTGTCGGAGACACGCGCCCCGGCGACGATCTCTACACCGCCTGCGTCCTGGCGCTTGACCCTGATACCGGCAAGCTGAAATGGCATTTCCAGTTCACGCCCCACGATTTGTACGACTACGACGCCACGGAAACGCCGGTGCTGGTGGATTCCGAAGAGAATGGAGTTACCCGCCATCTGCTGGTTCAAGCCGACCGCAACGGGTTCTTCTATGTCCTGGACCGCACCAATGGAAAGTTTTTGCGGGCAACTCCGTTCGTCAGCAAATTGAATTGGGCAAAAGGGATCGATGCATCCGGGCGTCCGGTGCTTACCGATCGCATCCCCACCCCGCAGGGCACATACATCTGCCCGGGAATTACGGGCGCCACAAACTGGTTCTCGCCTTCCTACAATCCGGGGACCAAGTTGTTCTACGTGATGGCTCTGGAAGCCTGTGATAACTATTTTGCCGTCCCCAGGCGATTTGCCAGGGGCGAGACTTTCTACAACACCGGCACGAAGCACCCGCCGAACGAGCACTGGCAGAAAATCCTGCTGGCGCTTTCGGTAGCGGATGGAAAGCCGGTATGGCGATATCCGCAAGTAGGCAACGGCAATTCGTGGGGCGGAACTCTGACCACCGCCGGAGGATTGGTGTTCTTCTGTGACGATGCCGACTCTTTCGAAGCTGTGGATGCGGCCACTGGACGCCCGCTATGGCACTTCAATACTGGCCAGAGATTCGCGGCTTCACCCATGACCTACGCCCTGGATGGTGTTCAATACGTAGCCATCGCTGCGCAGAGCGATATTTTTGTTTTTGCCCTGCCACACTGACCCGTTGCCTGAGAGCGCAGAGTCGCAAGAACCTCAGTTCACCAGCTAACTAACAGTGCTTGCGGTGTATCCAGATCGACCGAGAGCGAATGCCGGCTCTGGTCCACGTTGTAGGCGGGCTCGCCCTGAGGGCGCCAGTGGTCACCATCCCAGGCCACGCGATCTACGCGAATAGTTTTCATTTGCGGCCAGCGGAACGCCGGATCGTCCCACGACACGCTCGCCCTGTACCCGACGACCAGAAATTCATGCCCGGAGGGATGAATCACAATTGCCTGCCCGTCATGCTCGCCGCTGACTGTGACTTTGGCGCCGTTGATATCGGCAGTCTCTGTAAATCGCTGTCCTGGGGAATCGGCCATAAATACTCGAAGCTCGCCAGTTGCGGCGTAGAATGAGATCTGCGGCAGGGCTTTTCGTAGCGATGCGTAGGTATCACGTAACGCGGGGGCGCCATTGGCTTCTTCGCCGTTGGCAAGAATGTACGGCTCGTATGGTTCGGGATAGGAATCCGTCAACGCCCACGGGGCGAAGATCGGAACACCGAATTCGCCCACGGCAACATAGGCAAGACGGGACGTAATCGAACTCTTCCCGCTATTGATCTCCGTAATTGCGGGCAGGTTTCGGCCGACGTGATAGCGCTCCAAGGGTTCTCTGAGTTCTTCAACTGTTGCCTGCGATTCGCGGGCACAGCTGTTGTCGGGCCGCCACTCCGCGCAGAAGTAGGAATTAACCCCAATGAAAGAGATATTGGGACAGTTGTCCAGATAGGTCGGCACGTCTTCCCCCGGCGCTCCGCCCACCATCCAATCGGCGATCTTGCCACCGACATAGTTATGAAAGAAGGGGATCGGGTAGATAGCTGCGCCCGCGTCCGTAATGCGGCGGATCCAGTTGTAGCTCAGGTCCCAGGCGCTGTACTTCAGATCGTCGCGGAAGTGGTGGTCGGCAAAGCGTTGATTCGCGGCTGCCGAGTGATCTCGCCAAAGTTTCGGATTGCGCCGGTCCGCTCCGAATACAGCAATTTCGTTCTCGACCTGGATCATCACGATCGTATGGGTCGGCGAGTCCACGTCTTTAATGTGCTGCATGAAGGCACGGAAGGCCGCCATTTCGCGCTCGATAATCGGTTCATAGTCGTACGACATGGAGTTGGGATGAGCAACACCGTCCGCATCAACCGCCCGGGGATAAGTCTTCTCGTCGGAAACGATGTACATCGGGGCATAAAGCTCGCCGGTCAGATTCCCATAAATATTGCCATCGCCGCTGGCGTAATGCCCAAACCAGTTCAGAATCAATTTCAGGTGGTTCTTCTCCGCCATGATCTTGGCATGGTCCAGGTAAGAAAAGTCGTAGACGCCTTTTTCCGGCTCGACCATCGACCACTTGATGGGCACTTTCAGCGCGTTCAGCCCTAATTTCGCGGCAGCAGGATAGAGAGCGTCGTACGCAGTTTCGGTTTCTTTGTACCGACCATAAATCAGGTCCCACCAGGGAATCTCGACAGCCAGCACGGTGAAAGGACTTCCATCCACGTAAAGCACCTTGCGCCCGTTGGCTTGTTCGAAATGCGGCACGAGGTTCTGGCTTTTCGGCACTTGCCATGCTTGGGAGGAAGCGGGAGATAGCGCGCTCGCATCTGGTTTCTGAGCGTGAACGCCCATTGAAACCAGAGCAATGAGAATGATTGCCAGACACGGCGCGGGAGAATGGGAAGCCCAGAACTTCTCTCTCATTGTTTCTCCATCGCTGTCACTGTTCGCGGATGATCGCGAGGTCCCAGGGACTTATCTTTAAACTCCCGCCCCGCTGGATGATGCTGCCGGTGAGCAGATCGGCGCCATCTGCATAGGGATAGGAGACTGTCTGCTCAGCCCCGGAAAAGTTGAGATAGTAGTGCAGAAGCTTGCCTTGGCGATTGCGTCCATGCCTGACCTTCACCGCGGGCGGCAGTTGCTGATCGGGGCCAGTCATTCCGGCTTGCCTTAGAACATCGCCGATGACGGCGTGCTGCAACCTGTCCGAAAGGTATGTGCCCTCATAGGTCAGGCTTCCCGAGCCGAAGTTGTTGCGAGTGATAGCGGGAAAATGCCAGTAAGGATCGTCGAACCAGGTAATTGCTTTGGCGGTGTCGGGAACAAGAAATTCTTCCCACACTGACCCCGTATTCTGCTCGCCGACACCATAGGGATCGGGCGTGAGCCGCTCCGGCGCTGCCAAATTGGTGAATTCCTGGTAATGAAAGCCGCAAGCCGCACGCAGCGGGCCCGGAGCCATTACGTCGCGCACGGTCGAATGCTCATCGGTGAAGCCGCTCTTAAACGCCATCACCACGCGCCCGCCATTTTTCACGTAATCGGAAATCTGCTGCAACACTGCATCCGAAGCGCTGTAGAGCGGCGGCACCAGCACAACCTTGTATTTCGCGGGAATCGGATCTCCTGCCGGGACGAAGTCAGGTTCCACATTCACCTCGTAGAGCGCGTCGTACATCTGCCGCAGCACAGTCATGTAGTTGACATGGTCGCTGACCGGCATGTAACTGAGGGCATTGGCGGAGTCAACGCTGACGAGGATGGCAACGTGATTGTCCTGCTTCAGGTCGACAAGCTGAGGGCCGATTCGCTTCAACTCGCCCGCCACGCGCGACACTTCGGCATACGCCCGATTCGGCTCCAGGTCGTGCGAGAGTACGCCTTTCCAATAGGTCTCCTGACCGTAGTGCAGCGACGACCAGTGCCAGTACTCGACCATGTTGGCCGCAGCCGCGAGGTGCGTATAAACCACCAGCCGCAACTGGCCGGGGTACTGCGGATACTGCGACCGCGAGTCCCAGCCGATGGTTTGCGCATTCGTCTCAGTGACGAGAAAATTGGTGCCCTTCAAGGAGCGCCCCAGGTCGTCCGCTAACCAGATCGTGCGGCCATTGAGGCGGGCTTGAGTTTCGAAGTAGGGGTTTTCGGCAGCGATATCAAGCGAGCGCGCGATGCTCCATTGATCGAGGTTGGTGTGCACTCCCCCGCTGAAATCCTGCGTGATGAACTGGCCGGGGCGCTTGTATTCATTGACGATTTTCGCCTGCCACGCCAGGTAGTCCGTGACCACGTCGTGCTGGAAGTCTTCCCATTCCAATTTGTAACCGGGATTGAGAATGCCCTCGCGCGGTGGAAGGTCTTCCCATTTGTCCACCAGCTGTCCCCAGTACACCAGCCCCCAGATTTTGTTGATCGTCGCCGGCGTTTTGTACTTTCTCTTCAAGCGATCGAGAAACGCCGTGTTCATGTAGGGAGTGGGGACGCCAGTGGGGAAGGTCTCGTTATCAATCTGGTAGCCGATCACAGCCGGATGATCTTTGAAGTGGCTGACGATCTCGCGAATGACGCGCTCGGCGTGCTGGCGAAAATAGGGATTGAGAAAGTCATAGTTCTGCCGCGGCCCGTAATAGCCGGGGGTGAGAGATGGCGGATACGTTGGATAGTAAGGATCGCTCAGCGGCGGGGCAGTACCGTTGTGGGTCACCGCAATTTCCGGGTGCTCCTTGTACAGCCAGGTCGGAATCGAATACGTCGGCGTACCCAGGATTGCCTTGATGCCGGCCTGGTGCAGGCGGTCGAGTACGCGTTGCATCCAGGCAAATTGAAAATCACCGTCCCGCGGCTCCCACGTGCTCCAGGTGGACTCGCCAACGCGAACCACGGTAATGCCCGCCTTCTGCATCAGCTCAACATCTTTATCGAGCCGGTCATACGGCATGTACTCGGGGTAGTACGCGACCCCGTAAAGAATGTTGTCCATCTTGTCGGGGGCGAAAGCTGGAGCCGTCTGTGCGAAACCGCGGAGTGTTGCGGGAATCAAAATTAAAATCGGGACAAGGGAATGCGTCCACGCTCTGAGTTCCATCCGTGACTATCCTTCCAGTGACGCCCATGCGCGCTGACGGCGCGACCGGTTAATCATGCTCTCATACTCTTGCTTAGGGAAGGAGGGGAACGCTCACTGGGAACGCTCCCGCCGCTTCATCAGCTCAGAAATAAAGGTGCAATCCAAGCTGCATCACGCGATTCGAATAGAACGATGTCCCGCTGATCGCGCCAAATCCAGTGGCGTGCTGCGTCCCCGTCGCTGGGTGATAACCCAGCGTGGGGTCCTCTACAGGTTCGGCGAATTGTGGGTGATTGGGCAGATTAAAAACGGATGCTTCCAGAGTCAGCTTGGTCTCTTCCCCCGCCGGAATTTTGAAGTCCTTTTGCACAGAAAAGTCAAAGTTATCAACGCCGGGCGCTCGGACGTTAGAAAAGAACCGGGGAGCATTGCCAAACGCCTTGGTGAGATCACAGCAAAAGTCCGCCGCCGGGGCGGAATTGACTAGTCCGGATCCGGGGCACGTCCCGGCAAAGTCCAAGGCTTGATTGTTGAACCAGAGGTCCACGCTGCGCCGCGAGCCAGAAATTGACTCCACATTGCCGATCACGTTGGGACGATCTTCCAACATACCCGCGCCGTTGCAGAACCCATAGGAGTTGTCGGTCACGCCGAACGGAGTGCCGGCACTGATTGTGTAGATCGCACTCAAGCGCCAGCCGCCTAGCACGTCAGCGGCAAGGCCGTTGCTGAGCCATTTCTGTCCCGGCCCAAAGGGCAGTTGTACGACGGGAGCCATCGTGAAACGCCAGGGAATATCGCCGGCGCTGACCGAGCGCTCAGATTTTCGGTTATAGAAGTCCTGACCCAAGACATCGAGCGACCAGAACCCGCCCCAGTCCGATGAGGAGTCGTCAATCAGCTTGCTCCAGGTAAAGTTCGCCAGCATCGAGAAGTTGTGCGAGAAGCGGTGGTCAAACTGGGCCTGCAGCGAGTTGTAGCTTGAACTGGAGAGGCCCCACCACCCTGGGTTGATGGTCAGCCAGAAATAAACTGGCCCGGGACTGAATCCCGCTGCGGCGTTGAGTGCAGCTGCCGCTGCCGGACAGTAAGGCGTACTCACAGGCCCCACAAAATTGAAAGTGGGGTTGGTTGGTGTGGCTTGGGCTGCGGTGCTCGCTGGCGATTGTTGACAGATGTTGTAGGCGTAGTTGATGGGCAAATGAACTCCGCGGCTGCCCACATACCCAATCTGGGCGGTGGTGTTGTTGCCAAGCTGCTTCTGTACCGTGAGGTTCCACAGTTCCGTGTAGGTGGCCGGTTGCTTGCGCGGCGCCCAGGAGGCAAATGAAACAGAGGAAACGGTGCAGGGGTTCAGGGTGATCGGTTTTGTTATGTCCGCCACCGTTGGGATCGGGCACGGAGGCGCTGCGGTGTCCCATTGCCCGCTCAAGCTCGAACTCCACAATAGCTCCGGTCCAGGCTGGCCGTCGCCTGCGCGGCCATGACCAACGAATCCCGGATGCATGATTCCGTAGCCGGCGCGAACAACAAACCCGGCCATCGGGTTCCAGGCAAGGCCGATGCGAGGTTCGAACTGGTGCTTGTAGGGATCGAGCGTGGTGTCAGGTGTCCCGTTGACACCGAATTGTTCCCAGTGCGGAACGCAGTTTGAGCTGCTGAAGAGCACCGCACACGGATCGAAGAAAGCGTCTCCATGATGCAGTTCGTGGAAGGATTGATCGTATTGCCAGCGCAGGCCTGCATTCAGCGTCAGCTTCGGGGTCAGCTTGATGTCATCTTGCAGAAACAAGGCGTACGACCAGGCACGAGAGGAAACAAATGCAGGCTGACCCTGGATCTTAGCGCTGGCATTCGGGTATCCAAACAAGAAATCCGCAAAAGCATTGCCAGTAGTGTTGCCGAAGAAGGGAAAGTTGCCGGTCACGTCATTGGGCTGGTAATTATCGATGGCGTAATGGTCGGCTTGAAATCCCATTTTGAAGCTGTGTTTGCCCAGCAGTTTGGTGACATTGTCACTGAAGTGCAGGGCCGTGGCAGGTTCATACAGCATTCCGCCGTTCTGAAAATTGGAATAACCGTTGACGGAAACTCCGGGCGTGCCACACTTAGTTCCACCTGCCGTATCAGGAATACTTGAAAGGCAGTTGGGGACTCCGGTCAGCCCGAGTCCCGCCGGCGAAACCGCGCCCGCGCCAAAGGTCATGCGATCTCCGGTGTGGTGCGACACGCCGAATCGAAATTCGTTCAACGAGTTCAAGCTGATGGTGTGCGTCCAACCGATCGTGGTGGCGTAATTGCGTCCGCGCGAGAGCGCTTGACCCGCGGGCCCGATGATGATGTCGCTGTTGATCCCGCTGCCATATTCACCGTGGAAAGCCCCGAATATATGGTCGGATTGCCTGATGTTCCAATCGACGCGCGGATTGAACAGATTATCGGAGTTGGTGAATGTAGGGTTGAGGGTCAATACGTTCGCGCCGACGCCGCTGGGCGTACCACCGCTTGGCCAGAGTTGCAGGATCGCTAGCGAGGCTGGACTCATCGGGGTGCACGCGGCGCAGGCAGCGATGTTGTTGTAAGGGATGTTGCTCCCCAAAACGGGATCAACGATCTGATCGGCTGCAATGCTGCAGTTACCGGAAGCATCAAAAGTTCCGCCGTTTCCCGTGCACAGGGTTCCCAAATCTCCGCTGCGGAACAATGCATTCGGAACAATCACGCCGTGGTTCACGGTCGCGCCATGCGTGCGAGTCGCCTCATAATCGCTGAAGAAGAAAAGTTTCTCCCGGATGATCGGGCCGCCGATGCTGCCGCCGAAGTCGTTGTAGTTGTACGGATTTTTTCGCAGTGTAGGATCGGCGAAGAAGTCCTTGGCGTCCCAATTCTCGTTGCGGTTGTACAGGTACGCTGACCCATGGAACTGGTTCGTACCCGACTTGCTCACTTGAATCACAATCAAGCCGCCGTTTTTGCCGAATTCAGCGGACATGCTGTTTTGCTCGATGCGGAATTCCTGGATGGCTTCAATGCTCGGCTGCACGGCTTGTCCGCCGAACACGATGGGGGTAATGGAGACGCCATCGAGAATATTGTCGTCGGTGCGCGGGCGGCTGCCGCTCACCCGGACATTGCCTTCATTCCCACAAGAGCCCAGCCCTCCGCCGCCGGTTCCACCACCGGTGCATCCGGTTTGCTGCGACACGCCGGCTGCGAGCGAAAGGAGGCTGTACGGGCTGCGGCCGCTGCTGTAGGTGCCGGCCTCGATGGGGAGACTTTGCAGGACGCCGCTTCCCACCGTCTGCCCCAGATCGGTTTGCTGGGTTTGCAGGATGGGCGTGTTTTCTCCCGTGACCACCACGGTCTCGCTGGCTTGACCAATTGCCAAGGTTAGATTGACCTTCGGACTCGAGTTCACTTCCACCAGGATGTTGTTGGCCACGGAAGTTTTGAAGCCGCCGGCTTCGGCTTCCACCCGGTATGTACCGGGATTCAAATTGGAGGCGTTGTACACACCAGCACCGTTCGTCTTGGCTGTAGCCGTGACGCCGGTATTGATATTGGTCACTTTCACCGTCGCCCCCGACACTACGGCCCCACTCGAATCAGTAACCACGCCGCTGATGCTTCCAAACAGCGCCTGCGCGACCAGGTTCTGCGGAAGCACAAGGACGGTGCACACGACGGCCATGCACAGGAATACACAACTGGTATGTTTCATATTTCCTCCAGGACGAGAAAGCACCCTAGCACTGAAGGCCGAAGAAGAGGCCCCATTGAAGAGTAACGAACAACTAAGAAGAACCTTACGAATGCCCGAGTACGCTGGTATTTGAGTAAGACTTTCTTAGCTGGCGCGTGATTGGTAAGGATCGGGTCCTGCCCGCCTCGGGTCACGAATTCTTGGCGAGGCGCACGGGTGCCCCTACCGCCCACCCGCATAAGGACTTCCATCGAAGGCTTGGACGCGCTTGTGCTCACCCACAATGACCTGAGGCAACGTTGAGAGTCTAGGCGTTCACCCCACAAATCTCTCAAGGTAATCGAGGTTACAAATGAGGTTAAGTGCGCTGTTTGTACTCGCTAGGCTAACGACTTCAACGGAAGAACGATGTCGGCTTGCCGACAATCTTTCGGCCAGATTTGGGGTCGTCTACCGGAAAATTCTGTCGTCGCGAACCCCTGATACAGAAAATCTGTTCGATCCTTCGCCGCGGTGATTCATGATTGACGACCGCGATTAACGGCAAGTAACAGGCAAAATAACCGTTAGCTCCGGCGAAAGTCTCCCCTCGGACCAACGTTGACGGTTAATCACCAGCAGTGGTACTGTCGCTACTGGTTTTGAGTCCCCGGCAAGGCATCAGACGGGCATCCTGGGTGGCGACATTTTCCACGTCGGCCGGTTCGCATTTATCTCTCTTTGAGAAGCGGGACGAACTGCGTCGAGTCCTTCGCAGCAAACACTTTGCAAACTCACCCAAGAAGACCCGGTTCCTGGAATTCGTCGCGGAACAAACCCTTCAAGGCAACGGCGAGAAGCTTAACGAATACCTCATCGGGGTCGAGGTGTACGAGCGTGGGGGCGACTTCAACCCACAACGGGACCCGATCGTGCGCGTGCAGGCGCACGAAATTCGTCGGTTGCTTAAGAAGTACTATGAAGGGGAGGGCAAAGACAGTCCGATTCGTATCGATCTTCCGTCGGGCCACTACGTCCCCGTCTTCAGCCGCACCGCTCCGCAGGAGATGAATGCGGCTGCGAACCTGGCGGAAGCTCTGCAGCCGGCGGTCCCTCGCCGGTATCTGGCGCTTATCCTTATTCTGAGCATTTTGTGCCTGGGATTGAGCGCGGTTGTCGTCACCGGTTGGCTCAATCGCCGCAGCGCCTACACCGAAGCCCGTGCCCAGGAACTTCCCGAAAACCTGAAGTGGTTTTGGAATCCATTCCTTTCGACTGAACAGGGGCCGCTCATCACAATTCCCAACCACCCTCTTCTGCGCGCAGCTCACGATGGCGATAGCGCGGAGACTCTTGCGCGCGGTCACGAGATCCCCAAAGCCAAGCTTCCCGAGTTTCGTGACACGATTCATTTTCACGAATTAAAGCGGTTCATCTTCGTGCCCAGTCTTTCCGATTTCACTTCTGTCGGTGAGACCCTGGGCACCGTCCGGCTTTGTGAGATGTTTTATAGCGTCGGGCAGAAGTGCCGCGTACAACAGTCCAGGCTGGTCAATTTGGAGGAGATCAAGGGAGACAACGCCATTCTGCTCGGCGGCAATCAGACCTGGAGTGGCCGCGTGTTTTTGAATCTACAGGGCTTTCACTTCCAGAGCGGCGTCATCCTGAATCGCAATCCGCAGCCCGGAGAGCGAGCGGTTTACAAGCCAGAGTTCGATCCGGTCACCAATCACTTGACGCGCGACTATGCTCTTGTCCTCATGCTTCCCAACGAAATACGGGAACGGCGGGTGCTTTTGATTTACGGAATCTACACTCAGGGCTCTCAAGCCGCTATCGAATATTTGACCAACCCGGAGCGAATGGCGGAACTGCGGGCAGCGCTGCTCAAACTTTCCGCTGACCATAAAACGATACCGCAGTTCTTTCAGCTTTTGCTGACCACCACCGTCGAGAATGCCGTTCCTGGCACGACCTCGCTTGTGGCGGTGCGAATCATTCCTGCGTGAAGTTTTCTTAAGCAGCCTGACCACTCTGGAAATTGACTTGTGCCCATGCCGCTCCTAACATACTCGTTCGCATGATTGGGCAAACCGTCTCGCACTATCGCATTGTCGAAGAGCTGGGCGGGGGCGGCATGGGCGTCGTCTACAAGGCAGAGGACAGTCAACTTGGACGTTTCGTCGCCCTGAAGTTTCTGCCTCCGCAGCTGGCCGGAGACCCACAGGCGCTCGAGCGCTTCCGGCGTGAAGCACGGGCGGCGTCAGCCCTCAACCACCCGAACATTTGCACCATATACGACATCGACAAGCATGCCTCCGAATCTTTCATTGCGATGGAGTTCCTGGAAGGCGCGACGCTCAAACATCGCATCACCTTCCGTCCCCTGGATATGGGATTGCTTCTGAATTTAGCCATAGAAATTGCGGATGCCCTCGATGCGGCCCATGCCAAAGGCATTGTGCATCGGGACATCAAGCCGGCCAACATATTTGTCACCAATCGCAGCCACGCCAAGATCCTCGATTTTGGTTTGGCAAAAATCGAACAGCGTAACCGGGTGTTGACGCCAACCGAAGTGACGGCAGGGGCAACTATGGGAGTTGCCCCGGAGCACCTGACATCGCCAGGTCAGGCTTTAGGCACGGTCGCGTACATGAGTCCCGAGCAGGCCCTCGGTGAGGAACTCGATCAGCGCACCGACATTTTTTCCTTTGGCGTCGTTCTGTACGAGATGTGCACCGGGCGGCTTCCATTTGAAGGCAACACCTCGGCGGCGATATTCAATGCCATCTTGAACGTTGTTCCGCCTTCCCCCATCCGGTTGAATCCTGATTTGCCAGCGGAACTGGAGCGGATTGTCAGCAAGGCGCTCGAGAAAGACCGCGATCTCCGCTATCAAAGCGCAGCCGATATCAGGGCCGACCTGAAGCGCTTACAGCGCGATCGCCAGCCGGCGGTTCAACGCGTTCCGGGTACGGCATCCTCCAGTGGAACCGCAGTAGCACCCGCTTTGGCGGCTGAGCCGGCAACGAAGGAGATTGCGGCGCGGGGCAAAAGGTCGAGGCTGCCGGTGATTACTGTCGCCGGCATACTGGCCCTTGCGGCAGTTGCGTTGTTGGGATTTTTCCTGGGACAGCGCGCGAATCCACGTCTGGTGCCAACTTTTCGCGAGATAAGTTTTCGCAGAGGTTCCTTGCTGGCCGCCAGGTTTGCGCCCGATCCTAGATCGGCAATTTACAGTGCCTCATGGGAAGGCAGTCCAGAAGAGGTCTTTATCAGTTCTCCGAATTCGACCGAATCCCGTGATCTCGGCCTCCCCGAGACCGAGGTGCTGTCCGTCTCCGTAGCGGGACAGATGGCCGTCTTGCGTCATTTCAATCTGAGTCCCAACCGGTTCACGCATCGCGGTACGCTCGCGCAACTGTCGATTGGGGCGGATGCTCCCCGAGACCTTCTTGACAACGTGGAAGCTGCCGATTGGACGCCGGATGGCAATGCGCTCGCCGTAGTACACGCCGTCGCCGGCCAGAGTCGCATTGAATACCCGATCGGCAAAGTGCTTTATCAGACGCCTGGGTGGATTAGCCATTTGCGTTTTTCTCCCAAGGGCGATCGCCTGGCATTTATTGATCACAACCTTCTTGGGGACGATGGCGGCACGGTCAGCGTGGTCGATTTGAATGGCAACAAATCAGATCTGACGATTCGCTGGGCCAGCGCCCTGGGAGCGGCGTGGTCCCCGGCAGGCGACGAGATTTGGTTCACGGCCACGGATACGGGATTCAGCCGGTCACTGCGGGGAGTCACGTTCTCGGGAAAAGTGCGCGAATTGTTGAGCGCTCCTGGAACGCTCACCCTGCACGACGTCGGCGCAGGCGGTCGAGCCCTGATTTCACGCGACGCCATGCGCGCTGGAGCCATCGGCCTCGCGCCAGGGGAAACCAAGGAACGGGACTTGAGCTGGCAGGATTGGACTGTGCCGGCCGACATCGCGGAGGATGGACAAACCCTGCTTTTCATCGAAGCCGGAGAAGCCGGCGGCGGCGATTACGCCGTGTTCACACGCGCGACTAACGGCACCTCTGCGGTCCGACTGGGGGAAGGTTCGGCTTATTCGTTGTCGCCGGACGGTAAGTGGGCGCTGGTTCTGCGTCAGAATCTTTCGCCTCCGGATTTCATCGTTCTTCCGACCGGAGTTGGGCAGCAGCGGCCGGTTTCAACCGGCAAGATCATTCCCTCAACCGGCCAATTCACGAACGATTCGAAAGGCATCATTTTTGAAGGCCACGAACCCGGTCACGCCGCCCGCATCTATGCCATGAACCTCGATAGCGGTCAGCCGCGCGCCATCACTCCCGAAGGCTTCAGTATGGGTTCGCATATGCATGACCTCTCGCCCGACGGAAGCCGGATCGCAGCCGTTGGCCAGGATGGTATCTATATTTTTCCGATCAGCGGCGGTGAGCCGCAGCCGCTGCGTGGAGTTTTACCTGGCGAAGCGCCTCTCCGCTGGACGAAAGACGGGAATTCCCTCTTCATCGGAGCGCGTGGGGAGACGTCTTGCGTTGTTTCGCGCGTAAATATCCAAAGTGGCGCGAGAACGCCGTGGAAAAAAGTGAGTCCATCGGATGTGGCCGGGGTTGCTGGGGTCGCCTGCCCGCGAATCGCGGGCGATGAAGAGCACTACGTTTTCGGCTACACTCGCAACCTGTCCGATCTCTTCCTGGTCGAACACCTGAAATAGGCTCCCCAGTTGGAGGAAGCTCCTAATGCTTTGCCTCCCAGCTTCCTGGAATCCTTCTTTCGATGAAACGCTGCGGGCACAGCTAACACTTCCAGAGTCGGCGATATTGTAAGCTTTGAGGAACTCCGACACGAAAGAATAGAAGAGACGCTTGAGTACTACCCTGCGCAAGTTCATGCCGCGGTCTTTGCCGACGTGGCGCCGCCGAGTCAATCAAAGGCGGGTCGCAGCTCTTCTTTCTATTCTGGCTGCAGTTCAGGCAGCCAGCCAGACGCCGGGCGGCGCTCTTCGCGGCAAAGTCTCCGATGCGCGCGGCCGTGCGGTTTCCGGCGCTCAGTTGCTGTTGTATGTGGGAAATCAGCCTGAAGTGAGAGCAACCGCGGCAAGCGATCAGCTCGGCCAATTCGAATTCCACCACCTCGCGGCTGCCGGCGACTACCGTTTGCGTGTCTCTCACAGCGGCTATGTCAGCATTGAAGCGGCGGGCATTTCGTTGCGGGCGGGAGAGAGCAAGCAACTGCAGATCACAATCGACCCGCGGCGAGCTTTGCCCCACGCCGTTACCGAGGTGACCAGCGAGGGTGGCGAGCAGCAGGTGCGCACGCTGCCGGTGCGCGGGCAGGCATCCGGCAATCTCGAGACCCTCACCCCGGGAGCTGGCGCTACCGGGGGCACGTTTGGATCGTTTCCCATCAACGGCAGCCGCGCCCCCTTCAACACCTATATCGTCAGCGGCACGAATAATCTCGACCCGTTCCGCAGCGCAGAGGCCATTGGACAGGGCGGCGCGTTCGGCGCTCCCGCAGTCCTGCTGCCGCTCGATGCCATCCAGGAAATCGACGTACAAACCAACACGGGTGCAGAGTATGGTCCCTCGGGCGCGGCAGTGCTGACCACGATCAAGAGCGGCGGGCAGCACTTGCACGGCTCGCTCTTTGAATTTTTCGATAACGATAAGCTGGCCGCCAACAATTTTTATAACAACGCCTTCGGGCGTCCGCGTCCCGAGTTTCGTAACAACCAGTTCGGGTTCACCGCGGGTGGACCACTGCCGTATCGCAGCCATTTCTTCAGTTCCTACGAAGGCCAGCACGAACGAGTGGGAGTTACCTTCGCATCCCGATTCCCCACCCCGGCGGAAATCGCCGCGGCGACATCGCTGGTTCAGGGATCTGGACGTCCCGTGAACCCGCTGGCCGCGCCCATTCTGGCGCTCTATCCCGCCCTGCTCGGCCAGGGCCCGCTCAGCTTTTCTGTCGTCGGGCACAGCGACGGCAATACACTCACGCTGAAGGCGGATCATGGCGAGGGCGGCCAGGATACTGTCTCCGCTTCCTACGCTGTCGGCGAGAATCGCCAGCAGTTTCCTCAGGGGCAGTTCGGTTTGGGAGGAGGGTCGCGGCTGCCGGCCTACGCTTCGCAGTCTCACACCATCGTGCAGTTGTTTGCTGCCCAGTGGCAACGCGCGCTGTCGCCGCGCTTGCTGAATGCTGCCCGCTTTGGTTATTCGCGTTATAACGAAACAACATTTCCCGGCGACAACGGCTTCGATGCGGCCACCATCGGCCTGAACACCGGAGTCACCTCTACCCGTGACTTCGGCCTGCCGGAAATCGACATCGCGCCCGGAGATTACGAAAACCTCGGCGCTCCACTCTCGCTGCCGCGCGGCCGTGCCAGCAATGTGTATGACTTCTCGGATGGCGTCGCCTGGAATCGAGGAGCGCACCAATGGAAGTTTGGCGGCAACATAACCTTGCTCCAGGAAAACGCCTTTACCGACACGGGCATGCGCGGGCGGCTGGTGTTCGATGGCTCGCAGCTCGGGGATCAAGTTACCAGCGACTTCGCGATTGCCAGCCTCGTGGATTTGCTGGGAGGTTTGCCTGTTCCCGGCGTTACCACCATCGCCCGTGGCGATTCCCAACGCTACCTCCGCCAGCATCGTTGGGCGGCGTTCATCGAAGACGGCTGGCAGCTTCGGCCTGGGCTGAAGGTCACGCTGGGGTTGCGCCACGATCAATTCTCGGTGCCTACCGAAAAACAGGGGAGGCTCAGTAATTTCATTCCGGGGGCCGGACTGCTGCAGGTGGGCACTGGCGCACTTGCGCACGTATATCAGCCAAACCGGGGAGACTTTGCCCCACGCGCCGCGTTTTCGCTCGGATTACCCGGCTCTCGCACGCTGCGCGGCGGCTGGGGAATGTATTTCAACGCCCAGCCCTTTGATGAATGGATGGACAACAGCAATAACGCCAACTCGATACTTGCCGGGCCGGTATTCAACCCGATTGGTTCCAGTGCGATCTTCACCATAACGCCGGCGGTGCCCGTGCCGTTTGGCCCAGGCGTCCAGATCTTTGGGCCGGCAGCACCGCAACCGCCTTTCGATGTATTCGCGGTGCGCCCGCGCTTTCCTGATCCGCGCTACCAGGACTTTCATCTCGGATTGGAACAACGCCTCGGCGCCTTGCAGTCTCTGCGCATCGCGTATTACGGCACGCGCGGCAGCGATTTGCCCGTGGTGGTTGATGTTAATGAACCCACGCCGGGAACTTCCGACCCGGTGAGCGAGCAGGCACGACGCCCGTTTGCGTCTGCCTTCCCGCAGTTTCGCGTCATCAATACGCTCTCCGATATCGCAACTTCGAACTACAACAGCCTTCAGATCTCGGCCCAGCGCTCCGCTGCCAATGTGACCTTTCGCGCGAGCTACACGTTTTCCAAATCGCTGGATGAAGCGTCAGGCGCCGGCGGATTTTATCGTGGGCCGGTGGAAGATAGCCGCAACCTGCATCGCGACTATGGCCGCTCGGATTTCGACATCCGCCATCGCTTTACCGTTACTTATGCCTGGCGGGTTCCGGCCCCGGCCCGTGTGCCCGGCTGGGTGCACGCCCTTACCTCTAACTGGCAAGTGAACGGAATTACCACCCTGCAAACTGGCGGGCCGCTCAACATCACTTTGCCGTTCGACAATTCGGGGACGGGCGAATTTCGCGACCGCCCGAATTTGATTGGCAATCCTCACGTGGCCTTCAACCCATTGGGACCGTATCTGAATCCGGCAGCTTTCGCGCAGCCTCTGCCTGGGACCTACGGCAGCTTGGGAAGAAACGCCTTCAGCGGACCCGGGCTGAACGATTTTGACATGTCATTTGTCAGGTCTCAGCAGATTTCTCGTGAGTACTGGCTGCGCCTGCGTGCCGAATTTTTCAATATATGGAACCATCCTAACTTTGCGAATCCATCCACCACTTTCGGTTCGGGCTTCCGCTTGACCAGCACGCCGGACTCGTTCAATCCCTATTTCGGCAATGGCAGCCCTCGCAATGTGCAGCTGGTTCTCGAACTGGAGTTCTGAACGGGAAAAAATAATTTCGTGAGACACGGCGCAGTGACTGGATTGCAGGCATGACAGAAACCATCGGGGTTGATTGCTCCAGAGTTTTCGGTCTTTTCCCCGACCGGACCGTAGAATAGCTGGCGAACTTCTTTACTCCTCGCCGTACAATAGCGACTTTCAAGCCGCTGCAGGAGACCGTATCCGAGCGAAACTGCAGCCTGGAGATCGAGGCAGCGAGGCAGTTGCACATACGGGAACCGCGGCTTGTGAATTGGGCGAGTGCAGTAAATCGCTTCATCTCATATTTTCGGAGGACGAATTGTGAGTGTTGTCCGCTATCGCGAACGCATCACCGAAGTTCTGGAACAAATTTGGGCGACACAGACGGCGGCTATCGAGAAAGTTGCGGCAGTGATGGCCGAGTGTATTGGGCGCGGCGGCCTGGTACACATGTTTGGCAGCGGTCACTCGGTCCTGCCGGTGCAGGACATGTTTCCGCGCTATGGCGCATTTCCAGGATTTCGCCCGCTGATGGACATGCGCCTGATGTGGACCAACGTGATCGGCTCCGGAGGCGCTAAAGGTTTGCTCTGGCTGGAGCGGCGCGAGGGTTACGCCGCCGATGTCCTTTTTGAAAACGAGCCTATCCGGCGCGGAGACGTAATGCTGGCTTTTTCTCACGGAGGATTGAATGCCGCCGCCATCGAGGTGTTGCAGGAGGCCAGGAAACGAGGGCTCACAACCGTAGCCATCACTTCCATGGACAACTACCGCAAGCGCGCGGCTACGCATTCGTCCGGGAAGAAACTGCCCGACGTTGCGGATCACGTCATCGATAATTGCGTGCCCGCGGAAGACGCGCTGGTCGAAGTGCAGGGCTGGAAAGCGCCGGTGGCCGCAGGCTCGACAGTTTCGACCATCACGATTGCCATGGCGATCGTCGCGCAGGTGGCGGCTGACTTGGCGGAGCAGGGCAAGAATCCTCCCGTTTTTGTTTCGCCCAATGTGCCCGGCATACCGGCGGACAACAACAACCGTGTGTACGAAGAATACGAACGCCTACTGAAGCGATAACCTGTGAGCCAAACGTTGCGGCCGCGATTACTGTTTGTCAGCGCCTGCGCAGGGATTCTCGTCTTTGGAATCATTCTTGCAATCCTGGGGACGGTCTTTGGCTTGCCCGCAATGCGGGCGCGCGTGCAAGTCACGCTGGCGCAGCAGGGAACTTTATTCCTGCTGCTGTATCTGGGCATTTTCATTGCTTCCCTGGTGGTCGGGCCGGTAATTGATCATCTGGGAAATAAGGTTAACCTGCTGGCATCTTCTTTAGTCGTGGGACTGGCGATGGTCTTCTTCGCCGGCGCGCACTCGTTCACGGCCGCGAGCGCTGCCGCCCTTTTGCTCGGCCTGGGTGGAGGCGGCTTGAACACCGGTACCAACGTGCTGGTCTCAGATCTCTACCCAGCCCGGCGCGGACCAATGCTCAATTTGCTGGGGATTTTCTTTGGCGTGGGCGCGATCAGCATTCCTCTCACCGCATCCAGCATAGAAGGACACTTCACCATTCCGCAGTTGTTTCTCTCCAGCGCCGCCCTGGTAGCGCTTTGCGCCGCTTGGTACGCAGCGATCTCGTTTCCTGGTGCCAAGACCAAACAAGCGTTCTCCTGGAGCGAACTTTTCGAAGTTGCCAGATACGGTGGCGTGTTGCTGCTCGCCTTTATCTTATTTCTCGAATCCGGCAACGAGGCGTGCATCGCCGGTTGGACATCCACTTACGTCGACGCTGCGGGATACTCATCACGGATTGCGACCCTGGTATTAGCGAGTTACTGGGGCGCCCTCATGCTGAGTCGTTTGCTCGCAGCCCGAGTGCTGCGCGGCTTCGGAAAAGCGCAACTGGTGGCGGCTGCGGCATTGCTTTCGCTGGCGGGGTGCGTCGTCCTACTCTCCGCGCGGTCTTTAATCACGTTTTTTGCAGGCACAGCCTTGATTGGGCTGTCTTACGCTCCCATTTTCCCGACCACGCTGGCAATTGCCGGTGACCGCTTTCCGCAACGAGCGGGCACCGTCTTCGGTCTGCTGTTTGCCATCGCACTGATCGGGGGCATGAGTTTTCCCTGGATCGTCGGGCAAGTCTCGCAACGAGTGAGCGTCCGCGCGGGCATGATCGTGCCGGCTCTGGGAGCGGTCGGCATCATTGGCCTGTCGATTGCTGGGTTATCGCGCGAGTATAAGCCGCTTGCAGCTTCCAAAAACTGAGTACGATTCCAAAAGCATTGCAAAGAGGAAATGACGTGGCGGATGTTCTCGCGGTCGATCTCGGCGGCACGAAATGCTCGGCCGCGGTCGTGGATGGCAAGGCACAAATTCTTTCCCGCCGAACCGCGCCGGTGGACATCAGTTCTCCCTCGGCCCCTGTCTCACAAATTCTCCAGCTGGCGCAGGATCTTGCGGGCAGTAAGAAGCCGGAAGAGGCTTTCGTCGCTGCCGCCGTGGCGGTGCCGGGGCTGGTTCGCGCGGACGGAACGGTCTGGGCCCCGAACCTGCCCGGATGGGAGCAGGTGCCACTGGCGAACGATTTGTCGCACTCGCTGTTTCTGCCCGTCCAAGTCGAGAGCGACCGCAACGCAGCCGTCCTGGGAGAGTGCTGGATGGGAGCGGCGCGCGGCAAATCCGATGCTATCGTGTTGCTGATCGGAACCGGAATCGGCGCCGGGATCCTGAGCGGCGGCAAGATCATTCGAGGCGCGCACGAACTCTCCGGGTGCGCTGGCTGGCTCACGCTTACGCGCGAAAACGTCCCCCTGGCTGAAGATTGTGGGGAATTGGAGGCTCTGGCCGCCGGACCCGCCATCGCTCGGAGTGCGCAGCAACGCCTGCGAAGTGGTGAATCCAGCACCTTAGCGGGGTTGCATCTCTCAGAAATTACCGCCCACGACGTTGCGGCTGCTGCGCGCAAAGGTGATCGCCTGGCACTCGACATCTTCCACCACGCCGGCCGGTTTCTGGGATTTGCGGTAGCTAACCTCATCAGCTTGCTTGATCCCGAAGTCGTCATCTTGGCGGGAGGTATGGCTGCAGTGGCCGATCTTTATCTGGACCCTCTGCGCACAGCGATGCTTGAGCGTGCGCAACCGCTCAGTGCAACGCGGGTGGATATCACGGTCAGCACGATTGCGGATGCTGCCAACCTGCTTGGTTGTGCGCGCCTGGCTTGGGGACTGACCGGAAACAAGATCGGAAGTTAAGTGGGTTTAAGAATGCGATTCATCAGGAAAGAAAGCGTAACGCTTCTAGATCCTTCCGAAGTGCGACCGCATCGCTAAACACAATGCCGTGCATCCCCACCGCGGTCGCGGCTTCCACGTTGTGCTTGAGATCGTCGATGAATACAGCGCTGGCCGGATCGATTCCGAAGGTCTTGAAAAAGAAGTGGAAGAACTGCGGATCTGGTTTGACCAGCCGAACCGCGCCCGACAGCATAATCCCGTTGAAGCACTTTAAGAACTCGAAGCGCCGCTCGGCGAAGGGAAATGTCTCCGCAGACCAGTTGCTGAGGGCGTACACGGGAACGTTGCGAGAGCGCAGTTCGCGAAGAATATCAACGCTGCCCTGTATCGGGCCGGCTAGCATCTCGTCATAGCGCTCGAACCAGGCATCGATATGGAGCGCGGCTTCCGGATAGATCGCTTTCAAGGAAGCGCAGCCTTCGGCAAAGCTCCTTCCGGCGTCCTGTTCCCGGTTCCACGTGGGCGAGCAGATGGCCGTCAGGAAATGTTCCATCGCCGGTTGGTCGCCATTGAAAAGCTTGCGGTAAAGATAGCGCGGGTTCCAATCGATCAGGACGCCACCCAGATCGAATACGACCACGTTGCGCTGACTTCCGCCGGGTGAGCTCACTTTTTCTTGGCGCGAAACCTGGCCCATCGTGCCTTTTGCGCCGCCGCGATCCGCGCGCGTGCTGCCGCGGAAAATACCCTAGGCGCTAAAGCGCCGAGGGAGAGATGTCCGCCCCTCCTTCGCCGGCCGGGCGCGGCTTTTGCCGGCGGGCTTTTGGCAGCTGCGCTAGAGCCGATGCTCTTCAACGCGGCGATCGCACGATCGATTCGGGCGCGCTCCTGTTCGAGGTCCCGAATGATGTTGGAAAGGCCTGTCGGCATGCGCAGGATTGTAGCATCGGGCGCTGCAGACAGTCCCTCCTGAACATCCTTCGCTCAAGCGCCGGCTACGATGCGCTCCCACGAGGATCGCCAAACTCTTCTCGCAACAGTTGCAGCAACTGCTCAGGCCACTGGCTAGGGACGTGGTGGTCGGCGGCATCGCACCTGCGGCCAGAGTTCGTGGAGAGGACGATTACCTGCATATGGGGATTGGCATCCTTGGCGCGCCGGACCAGGGTCTCACACGGAATGTCGCGAACATCGGAGTGGAAGATGCACGCGGACAACGCCGGAAACCGATGCAGCAGTTCCAAAGCTTCAGACCCCGAGTACGCTGTGATGACATTGAATTTTGCTGTCTCGAGCACGAGCTTGCGAGCCGAGATGGCTTCGGGCGGTTCCGGCTCAGCCATAAGAAAGTTGGGTCGAGTCATAATGAAACCTTAGGATGAGCTAGAGGCGAGGCACGTTGGCGGGCAACCGCAGAGTCGAGCCTGTTACCCTCTTTGTGAGACTCGCGATGTTCTGAGCACCGAAGGCCCCCCACTCGCCGGAGAATTCTTCGCCGGAGCATCAGCATCTTAGAAGACAATACCGCTTCTTCCCTTGCCCATAGCGGGTTTCGCGGCACCTTAGAAGGGCCAACTCCGTCCTGAGAACGGCATCTACTTTCCACAATTAGGAGAGTGGTATGAACCGTGTATTGCTTCTACTTGTGTTCGCCTTACCATCAACTTTATTTGCTCAAGCCTTTACCTATGCGCGAATCGATGTGCCTGGAGCGGTCAGTACCGAAGCTCGAGGCATCAACAACAGCGGTGAAGTCGTGGGCTTTTACCAAACTACCACCTGTGCTAACAGCGATTTCCGCGTACCAAACTGCCCTACGGCCGGCTTTAAGCTGGTGAACGGCACCTATGTCAAACTCATGGTGCCGAATTCCGTCAGCACCGCGGTCATGGGCGTGAATGATTATGGCGATCTTACGGGTTTTTACAAAAAGGCCGATGGATCGGAGCATGGCTTCATCTGGTATCACAACAATACGGTGCGTACCATCGACTTCCAACCCAACACCGTGCCGTGGGGGATCAATAAAGCAGGCATCGTCGTCGGAGGGTTCTGGGCAACGGGTCAGAACGGCACATTCCCGGGCGGCGGCTGGGTGTGGACGAACGGAACATTCAGCAACATGAATCCGAATAATGGCGTGGCGCCATGTTGCGAGTCGGTCATGGGCGTCAGCAACAACGGGATTCTCAGCGGACTGGTTTTCCAGTCGGATTTCTTCATGGCATGGATGAAGGAATCGACAGACGAAGATTTTTTCACCTATCCCAGCGGCGGGGCGCAGTGCTGCGATAGCAATGGAACCGGCGTCAATAACAATGTAGACATGATCGGCTTCACTGGAATCCAGGGCTGGTTCACCAAGCACATCGAACTGAATGAAGTGGAGTCATCGGGAGAGACTACTCCGCAGTTCATCAAGGTGAACTTTCCGGGACAGACAACTTCGGGATCGCCACTGCCCACCTATCCCTTTGGCCTGAACGATAGCCGTTGGATTGTCGGCGCTTATACCGACAGCGCAAACCACACGCACGGGTTTGTGGCAAAACCGAATTTCTAGCGGTTCGGGTTGGTGCGATCAGGCTACGCTACTGATTCGTAATGCGCGACAGGATCTGCGCTTGCCGGCCCATCGGCAATCAGATCCTGTCGCAGCCGCTCCATCTGCGTCGACGCTTCTTTGATTTGCTCGGCATATTGCTGGCCCTGCCGTGGCAGGAAATCCGCGTAGTACTCGAGCAACAGATAGGCGTTCTGCTCGATGGTCGAGGTTTTCGCGCGCGCTTGGGTGGATAGGGCCGCGGTGAATTTTCGCAACTGGACATCCCGCACGATCAGTTCCTGTCTGCTCTGAACAGCGTCGCCTTCGAGCTGCCGGCCGTGATAGCGCAGCCCCGCAAACAGGCAGATGGCCAACGCGAACAAAGACAGGTTGTTGACCAGGATTTCCCGAAAGGCCTTTCGCAGGCGGTCGTTCTTCTCCGCCTGCAAACCGGCGAAACGATCGTTTTCGGTTTTTGAAAGGGACGATAAGAGGCCACGCATCCGGTCCATGTACTCGAGACCTTCATTGGAGTCCACCAGCTTGAAGGCGCGGTGACGATATCCCTGCTGGCGCAAGTTGATGGTGTGCTCCATTTCAGCCATTTTGGAATTGGCCAGCGACTCCAGTTGCGATTCAATGGCCTGCTCGCTTTGCGGACTCTTGGCCAACGCAGCGCGCAGGCCCGCGAAATCGGCAGCAATCCTGGCTTTCGCATCGCTGTAAGGCAGCAGGTAGTCCGAAGTGGCGGTGAGCAGGTACCCGCGCTGGCCTGTTTCCATGTCGGTAATGTCCCGCAACACGGTAGCGATTGCCGCCTGCATTCTGGAGCTTTGGACGGCGAGATCCGCAATTCTGCCCCGCTCGTTAAACCGGCTGAGGGCCAGGTACGCATTCCATGCCATCAGGGCGAACAGCGCTATGGTTCCGAGTTGCAGCACAGTTTTGCGAATCATCGGCTTTACCATCCTACGAAGTGATTTTTTGACGCGCTGGCGCTCTCTGGCTGGGACACCATTTCGGCTAATGCCGCGTTTCGTTGAGAAGATCATAGGTGGACTCATGACACGGGCGGCGTTATCTCTTTTGGTGCGGGTTGCAGAGTTCTGATTAGGGGTGCACCGGACAGGGCGCGCCGCCGCACGCGGCTTTGGGGCAGTGGCTTGCGACGGCCAGGTTCGCAGCGAAGCTAGTAATGATTACTGATGGGCCATTGACGCGCCGAGGTAAGGGGTTCATCGTCCGGAAATACGAAGTGGCGCGCAACGGGGCGTACTCGAGAAGAACTTCGGCCAGAGGTTTTTTTGGGGCGCCCCTTGCTTCCAGAGGGCTCAAAGTGCCCAGGCGAGCTAGTCCTGAATTTCCTCCAGTGCGGTCTTGAACCCCATTTCGCCCAGCCGCACCTGCACTCCCAGCGCCGTACTGCGAGAGAAGCGATACGCGGACCCAGAATCCAACGTAAGCCAATACTGAGTTGAGGGAATACAGCGTTTGCCCTTCGCACTCACCAGCAGTCCCGCGGCGCTGTGTCCATCCTGGATTCGCACTCGATAGAAGGTTGAGTCTTGCGAGCTGTTCAAATCTGGCATGGCCGACCTGCCCTGTCGCTTTGGTTTCGAGTGGCGGGGCGACGAACAACCACAGCTCGTCGCTATTTGCCCGACATTAGCAGCGATCAATGCCGGCTCAAAGAGTACGAACGTACAGCATCTTTATTTCTTTTGGGCTCACCACCGTGCTGGCGCCATTCGCGCGCACACCATTGGGCGGGGCTTCCGCCGTCCAGGCCAACTATTTTTTCGAGGAATGGGGAACTTTGGAAGGACCCGGAGAGCGGCTCAGGTCATGACCACAATATTCTGTCGCCCAGCCGAAGTAGTAGGGCGCATCTACATCTTCCGGCTGCGTCCCATTCGGCAAAGGCAAACATTCCGATGATCCGCGCTTGGTAATAGTACCGCCTGCGCTATCTGCTCCATCCTCTGGATGCATTCCTGCCTCTGCTTGATCGCCGCCAGCTGCGGCTCTCAGGCTGGCCGGGCCATCGTCCAGCGCAGCGGCTGTCTTGGTGCGACCCTTAACAGAGTCCCACTTGATCAGTGGCTTTTCCGCGACATTTGCAGCCGCCTGCCCCCTCTCAGCGGTACTTACTGCGGTCGCCGCCCCCCTTGCTTTGCTTTTTGCCGACGCGGACTTCTTTGTTGGACGGGTTACGATTTTCGAATTCTCGATGGCGGGAGTACCTGTGCTCGCGGCAGGAGGGGTGTAAACATAATCTCTTACACCGAGGGCAATTGCGACAATAGCGACAATGGCCGTGAGTGCGACCACTGGACGAGTCAACACTTCAAGGCCGGAGAAGCGTCGCGCGGGTCGGATCTGCGCCGATTGCGCAAGCACCACATCCCGAAGATGCCGCTCATCGAATTGCTGGCTGGCAGGCATGCAACCACTCCCCTGCGCCTACGAGGGCTGGACCCAGTTGTAAAACTGGCTAATACTGTACGCCTGTTAGTAGGTTAAGAGTCAAGCCAAACCATATCGACCGCCCGCGGGTTTAGCCCCGTCCAGCGCGGGTGCAAGGCCTTCTGGGGTGAGGACGAGCCCTATTTGCGCGCTTCTGCTGGACTGTGCGGCCCGAATGCCCCATCGAAAGTGCACTTTTGTTTACAATTCCTGACCGCGTGGGGAGCTAGTAAAGCCGGCCTGCAGACATCCTCGATTTAACTCGGATTTGCGACTATCAGCATTAAATCCAGGAACTTACGTTGCTGGAGAAGATCCCCGGCAATGACCCCGCGACAACGTCCAGGGACTCTGGAAACGCACATGCACAGAGGGAACTAGCTCTGTTGCGCGCCCGTAGTCCCTCCCCAGGAACTGCCAGCAAAACTTTGCGTTGACAGACTGAAAGTACTTCGCAGCTTTCAGATCTTGACTTGCTGACCAGGCGAGCGGGCCGTTTCGCGTCCTGATCGACCCGTTGTAGGGATGGAGCCCTCGTCTGTTCAATCTCGTACGTTGGGGTGGAATGATGAAAAGGGCTCCGAAAACCCTCTGGGTTCTCCTCGCGTTAATCGCCTCCGTCGGAATTCTCAAAGCCACACTGCCGCAAGTAGTCATTGGGAACTGGACCGCCTCCAACCCACTTTCGCAGGCGCGTTCCGGTGCCTCGGCCGTGATGCTTCCGGATGGACGCATTCTCTTTATCGGCGGCGACAGCGGTGCCGGACCGCAGCAGTCAGTGGAAGTGTTCGCCACAGACGGCTCCGTGTCAGCCGCAGCGGCGATGAACGTGCCGCGTAGCCGGGAGTTTGCGGTTGTGCTGACCGATGGGCGCGTGCTGGTCGGAGGCGGATTAACCAGCGGCGGGGGCACGACGAATTCGGCCGAGATCTACGACCCATCGAACGACAGCTGGACCGCGACCAACCCCATGACGTTGGCCCGCGCGAACGCAACTGCGGCCGTGTTGCCAGATGGGCGCGTCGTCATTGCCGGCGGTGACAATTCGGGCGCGCCCAGCAACACCCTCGAAATTTATGACCCTTCGTCCGGCAGCTTTAACTTTGCCGGAGCCATGTCTGCTTCACGCACTCAGCACGCCATGGCAGTGCTGCAAGATGGACGGGTTTTGATCGCTGGCGGCTTTGATGGAACCAATCCCCTGGCCTCGTCCGACATTTTTGACCCCTCATCCGGTACCGTCAGCGCAGGTCCGAACCTCGCCGTAGCACGATATTCGCACTCCGCAACCGCGCTGCTGAACGGCGAGGTAGCCGTGATTGGCGGAGCCGGCAATGGCAACAACGGTCCGGTCGACTTGGCTTCAATCGAGATCTTCGATCCATCTACGGGCTCATTCACCACGTCAAGTGCGAACCTCGCCACTGCGCGCCAGGGACATCAGGCGTTTCTGCTTCCCAACAACAATAATGTGCTGATCGTGGGTGGGACAACGGGGGGAACGGCGCTGGCGTCTTCGGAACTGTTGACCCCGCAGGTTTCGACCAGCACCGGCGCATGGTCATATAGTGTGTCCGCGACCGGCGCGATGACGACCGCACGCACCGGCGCATCGGTATCCGCGAACCAACTGAACGGGCCGACCGCGGTAGCCTCGCCGAAGCCCGGTCTGGTAGTTGTCGGCGGCGGCACCGACGCGACCGGCGCCACCCTCGCCTCAACCGAAGTCTACGGATACCCCACAGTTCAAACCGACCAGGTGGATTATCCTCCAGGCACAACCGTCAATATCACCGGCAGCGGCTTCCAGCCGAATGAGACTGTGGCTATAACGTTAGTCGAATCTCCGCTGATCGACACCCACGGGCCGTACACGGTGGTGGCAGATGGCAACGGCAACATCAGCGATAGCAGCTTCACCACAGATATTCACGACCTGAACGTGCGCTTTTGGCTGAGCGCGGTTGGGAGCACATCAGGGCTGGTGGCGCAGAACACGTTCACGGATGGGAATATTGTGGTCTTTTCCGCGCCGAGCGGGGTCACTTTTACGCTCAACTTCCAATCATTTAACAGTTCCACGAGCTGCTCAGGAACTCCCAACTCGACTGGCTCCCCGGGTATTCAGCCTAACCAAAGGCCAAATAACGGGAATGTAGGGGTTGGTAATCCGGAATCTGTCGAACTCCAAGCACCGCCGCTGTCCGATCAAGGGGGGCCATTCCAAAATTGGAGCTGGACAGGGACAACGAACGAAACAATTGCGGTCGTGGGCGGCAGCCCCGTTCTAGCCTCGCCAACAACGAACGCCACCATCTGCATCGAAGGCAGCGCCGCAAATAAAGTAAACAGCGGCACTTTCACCGCAACTTATGCAACCGCAGCTACCGCCCCGAACCTCACAAACCTGTCAGTCACTTCCGGGGATTTGGCCACCACAATACCCACACTGGTACTCACCGGAACCAATTTCGTCGCCAACAGCACCGTTAGCTTCTCCGGTACGGGCATCACGGTTGGCACGACTACGATTAACAACAGCACCCAAATCACGGTGACAAACGTTGCCATATCCATGGGCGCAACCCTGGGCGGTCACAA
This sequence comes from Terriglobales bacterium, assembly GCA_036376415.1. Lineage (GTDB taxonomy): Bacteria > Acidobacteriota > Terriglobia > Terriglobales > Acidobacteriaceae > Gp1-AA145. Next base: position 48,158 of record DASVAJ010000070.1, on the reverse strand, counting down.
CGTCACCGTTACGAACCCAGGCAGCGGTGGCGGGAGCGCAACCTCCAGCATCCAAACCTTCACGGTCAATAAACGCACGAGCACAACATCTGTAGCTTGTACGCCTAGCCCCGACAACATCGGCAGTGCAACGAGTTGCACAGCCACCATCACGGACAACGATTCGGGAACAGCTGTCACCCTGAGCGGAAGCGTTAGTTTCACCAGCACCGGCACCGGCTCCTTCAGTTCCTCAGGGAGCTGCAATTTGAGCGGTGGTGGAGCTACGGCAACATGCTCTGTGAGTTACACACCCTCTGCTTTCGGAACTGGGACACATACTATTACAGCGTCGTACGGAGGCGACGGCGCCCACCTCACCAGCAACGGAAACTTCAATCTATCGGTGAACAACCCGGCGACAACCACAACCATAAGTTCCTCAGCCAATCCTTCGACCTACGGCGACTCAGTTACTTTCACTGCAACAGTAAGCCCGAACTCTGGCACATCGACGCCAACTGGCACGGTGCAGTTTGTGATCGACGGCGGCAGCCCGATAGCGGGAACAGCCGGCACATGTCCTGTGAGTGCTCCGGCGAATAGTCTCTGCGCGACTTACACCACTTCAAGTTTGACAGTTAATGGCGGAACAGCCCATAGCGTTCAAGCAAACTACACTCATACGGGAAATTTTAGCGACAGCTCCGGAACCTTGGCCGGCGGGCAACTCGTAAACAAGGCGAACGCAACCGTCGTGGTGACGCCCTACACCAGCGCGACAGTTACCTATGACGGGCACGGGCACACGGCGACATACACGATCACGGGCGTGAACGGGGAGCTGGGAGCCACGGTGGGCACGGTGGACGTAAGCAACACCACGCATACCAACGCCGGGACGTACGCCACTGACTCCTGGAGCTTCACCGGCACGGCGAACTACAACAACATCGCGGCCACGACCATCACCGACAGCGTCGGCAAGGCGAACGCGACGGTTGTCGTGACACCGTACACGAGCGCCACAGTTACCTATGACGGGCACGCGCACACGGCGACATACACGATCACGGGTGTGAATGGCGAGACGGGGGCGACGGTGGGCACGGTCACGCTGAACACGACACACACCAACGCCGGGACGTACAGCAGCGATTCCTGGAGTTTCACCGGCGCGGCGAACTATAACGATATCGCGTCCACGACCATCACCGACAGCATCGCCAAGGCGAACGCAACTGTCGTGGTGACGCCCTACACCAATGTTCCCTATGACGGCCAGTCGCACATGGCGACAGTCGCCTCCATCACGGGCGTGAATGGGGAGACGGGAGCGACGGTAGGTACGGTCACGCTGAACACGACACATACCAACGCCGGGACGTACAGCAGCGATTCCTGGAGCTTCACCGGCGCGGCGAACTATAACGATATCGCGTCCACGACCATCACCGACAGCATCGCCAAGGCGAACGCAACTGTGGTGGTGACGCCCTACAGCGTTACGTACGACGGCAACGCGCACTCCGCGACGGTCGCCCCCATCACGGGTGTGAACGGAGAGACCGGAGCCACAGTGGGCACCGTCGACGTGAGCAACACCAGTCACACCAACGCTGGAACGTACACAACCGACTCCTGGAGCTTCACGGGCACGGCCAACTACAACAACATCGCCGCCACGACGATCACCGATACGATCAACAAGGCGAATGTGACGGTAATGTTCAGCAACGTCGGTCCGTTCACTTATAACGGCAACCCGCAAGCTCCGACGTATGCAATTAATGGAGTTGGCATTGAAGTGCTTACCGCATATGCCAGCGTAAGCTACAGCGGGACACAATTCGACAGCACACCGTATTCGAACGCGAGCCCGCCGTTTCATGGCGGAGCCTATTCACAAGTAGTATCCTTTGCCGGAAACGGTAATTACAACCCGCTCAACCCGTCCGCAACACAGGGGTTCACGATTAACAAGGCAAGCCAGACGATCACGTTCGGAGCACTGGCGAACCATACGTTCGGCGATTTAGACTTCCCACTGAACGCAACCAGCAGCTCTGGACTTGTCGTGAGTTTCACCGCGACCGGCAGCTGCACGGTTTCGGGGGTGACGGTACACATCACGGGAGCAGGCAGCTGCACGGTCACCGCTTCGCAACTAGGCAGCAACGACTACAATGCGGCCAGCCCCGTTCAGCAAACGTTCACGATTGCAAAGGCCACACCCGACGTAAACTGGTCGAATCCGGCCAACATCACCTACGGAACGACTCTCAGCAGCACGCAGCTGAGTGCGACTTTCACGTGGGTTGTGAACGGTTCAACGATTACCGTTCCGGGGACGGCGACCTATACGCCCGGCGCTGGAACGGTGCTCAATCCGGGTCAGGCGCAAACGCTCACCGTCAACTTCACGCCGACAGATACGGTTGACTATAATCCAACTTCCGGCACAGTGAAGATCAACGTCGTGTTCGCGACCGGAGGTATGTGTAACAACGGTCTGGCCAGTCACATTATTCTGCAGCCCATCAATGCTGACGGTACGAGCGTGTTCAAGGCCGGAAGTACCGTACCGACGAAGTTCGTGGTTTGCGATGCATTCGGCAACTCGGTCGGGCCGAACGCCGCCTTCCCGAACTCCAGTGTTGTGAAGAGCTACATAGTAGCGGCTGCAACTAGTGGAACGGTGTCGAGCGTTGATGAAACGCAATACTCGACAACACCCGATACGTATTTCCGCTGGGATCCAACCGCGCAGCAATGGATATTCAATCAGGCGACTGGGAAGAGTACCAACCTAACTTCGACAGGAGTGACATATCTGTTCCAGATCACGTTGATAGACGGCACAGTGATCAGCGGTACGAACAGTTTTGGTGTGCCAGGTTATCAGTTTGGCCTGAAGTAGCGAACCTGCTATTCCAGCCTGAGGCGGGGAGCAATCCCCGCCTTTTCTTATGCCGGCCCGGCACACCACGTTCGTTTTCGGGCAGCAATGCTGGAGCTGCTGGCATTTGAACTCGTATCACTCTAGAAATTTCCCAACTCCTCTCCCGCGTACAGGCCAAACAGTGCATCGAAGGTTGAGCCGCCTTCTCTCCGCGGCAACTTACGTTTCCCCGTCCTGATAGAGGGCGATCAGGCGCCGCGCCGGTTCTGCTATGATCCTCCCCTCTAGCGGAGCAAACGATGCGCAAGCTCTCTTTCTGCCTGCTCTTTGTGGTCATAGCGACGACCATGTTGTCCGCACAACAGTACGATCTCGTGCTCGAAGGCGGGCGGGTGATGGATCCCGAAACTGGCCTGGATGCGGTGCGGAACGTTGGCATCCGAGATGGAAAGATCGCCCGCATCTCGGCTGAATCACTCAGCGGACCTCGCGTGATCGATGCTCATGGATTGGTGGTCGCTCCCGGATTCATTGACTTGCACCAGCACGCCCAGGATCTGGACAGCCAGCGCCTCAAAGCCCTTGACGGTGTTACCACGGCGCTTGAGTTGGAAATCGGCGTCCCCGACGTTGCCCAGTTTCTGAAAGCGAAACAGGGGCACTCGCTGATCCATTACGGTACCTCGGCCAGCCATGTGGCGGCGCGGGCGCTGATCTTTGGCACTCCGCTGCCAACCGGAGAAATCCTGCCCAAGAGCGGCCCCGCCACCGATCAGGCCGCCACTCCGGAGCAAATTGAAAAAATAGAAGAGCGGCTGCGCTCGGAACTGGATGCCGGCGCACTAGCCATTGGCATGGGAATTCAGTACACCCCGGCGGCAAGCCGGCTGGAAGTGATTGACATGTTCCGCGTGGCCGCGGAGCGCAGCGTGCCGGTTTACACTCACATCCGCAGCTTGAATCGCACCGATCCGGGGTCCCCAATTGAGTCGGTCAGCGAGGTGATCGCAGCGTCGGCTATTTCGGGGGCGCCGCTGCACATCGTGCACATCAATAGTTCCTGCTTGCGCGATGCTCTCGAATGCCTTTCATTGATCGCCGGCGCGCGCGCCCGCGGGCTCGATGTCACGACCGAGGCCTATCCCTACATCGCGGGCATGACCTTCATCAACTCCGCCCTGTTCAATCCCGGCTGGCAGGAAAAGGGAGGTGGCATCACTTACAACGACCTGGTCCTTCCCGATACCGGCGAGCACCTCACCAAGCAGCGTTTTGACGAGCTCCACAATTCCAGTGTGCCACGCACGGTGCTGATTTTCTCGAATACCCAGGAGATGCTCGACCAAGTCATCCCTCATCCTTTGGTGATGATCGCCAGCGATGGCCTGCGCGGCCATCCCCGGAACGCCGGAACTTATTCCCGCGTGCTCGCCCAATATGTGCGTGAGAAGGGAACGATCACTCTGATGGATGCGCTGCGCAAGATGAGCTTGATGCCGGCGGAGATGCTGGAGCGTTCTACCCCAGCGGCGCGCGCGAAAGGCAGGCTCCAGGAGGGCGCTGACGCCGACATTGTCGTGTTCGATCCCGCCACGGTCAGCGACCGGGCCACCTTCCAGAAACCCATGGAGCCGAGCGTAGGAGTGCGGTACCTGCTGGTGGCAGGAACCCTGGTCGTCAACCAAGGCGCGATCGTCCCGGATGTATTTCCCGGCCATGCGCTGCTAGGTCGCACATCCATCGGTTCAGAAACGCTAACGCGATAAACCCCGGCGTCGCATCCGTGTTCGATCAGATATAACGCAAACCGCGCCTGCTTCCGCCGCTATTCTTAGAGCAGATCTGATCACGCACCTCAGTGCCGAAAAAATGAAAACCGGCCCGGGCTGCTTTGACGCATAAGGCCGGGTCCGCACGCCCGGTCCTGGACTCCGGGCACGCTTTCATGGCGCGTCGTCGGCATCGCCAGGATCTTAACCCAGGCAGCCTACGGCAGGTATTCGGCAGCGGGCTAAATGAACACTGGCTCCCAAGGGCGTCATTCGGGGCGATGCAGAATCCGAAGATCGAGTGGTTTTATCATGATTTCGGTACCAGCGTCTGCTCCGGTCAGGGCGTCAGTGTACCCCTTGGAGACGTTCATCGTGGTTGGGTGGACGGAGAAATTTAACAGGAACAGCAGTGCATTTCGTTTTGCTGTACGTTCCACAATCTCTAGCCCCGGCGGGGCCGGTTCCCGGACTGTGATCCCCATATCCAAGAAAACCCGTTTCAATAGCAAGCTGCGAAAGTCTGCGCTGGTGCCGGTTCCGACGTAGTATGTTTTGCCTTTCCCGAAGCTGTTGACGGTAACTGCCGGCCGGCCTCGATAGTAGTCGCGATCGTACTGGAACAAAGCGGTTCCACCGGTTGGCGACAGCATTTCAGCAATCTGCATTGCAGGAAATGTGCCAGCCCACCCTGCCGCGGAAGAATGGATCGTGTTCCCAGGTTCGGGCACGTAATCGTCAGATGCGTGCTGCTCGCCGGTCAGAGTTGTCGTCTCTTCCACTGCAGCGCCTGTCAATGGCAACAGCGGTCCCGGCTGGGGTGAGCCGAGGAAGAAACGGTTGTCTTCGTCCTTAATTCCGCTACGCGGCCCCAGAATTAACGTCCCTCCGTCTGAAACGAACCTTCTAAGGTTCTCGGCGGCTCCGGGGTCCAGAAGGAACAGGTCGGGAGCGACCACGACGGCGTAGTTGCTCAGGTCAGAATCGGGCTGGACCACGTCAGTATTGCCGAACCTAGCCAGTGAAGTATGCCAACTGCGCAAGTGTTCGAGGTAGTGCGACCGGACGCCCCCAACCTCCTGGGCTCGCCACGCATTCCAGGAGTACACAAGTGCAACCCGCGATTGCACGCGCGTGTTCGCCAGCAGCGGCCCCAGTTTGCGTATTTCTGCTCCCATAGCGCTGATTTCACGCAGGCGCCGGTTGTCGTTGCCGGCCGGATCGAGAATTCCCTGCCAGAATTCTTCGCTGCCTGAGCGGGCCGTACGCCAGCGAAAAAACAGAATTCCATTGGCCCCGTGGGCAAGCGCCTGATAAGCCCACAAACGGAGTTGCCCCGGCGGCGGTTCCGCCGTGGTGTAGGTATAGGGCCCCTGCGCGCCCGCTAACTCTTCCAGGATCAAATAAGGGTTGCCCCGGTTATAGCCTCGCGCGAGATCGAAATTGAACGCCGGAGAAAAATGATCCCCCATTTGCGGATAGTTGTCATACCCAAGTTGATCCACAACCTTGGCCAGATCGAAATAGTTGCAGGTCTCATTGGGGCCGGTGGCGTTGTGGAGAATGATTTGGCCGGGCGCGAGCCGGCGGAAGATTTGCGCCTGCTCCTCGATCGACTTCACCTGGATATCCGAGAAGAAGAGGCGGGCTTGGTATTCGAGCGCAGCCTGATGCCCTTCAAACACGGGAAGAGCATCCAGAGGAACTTCTTCAAACGAAGTGAATTGGTGACCGTATGACACTGTGCCCCAGCGCCGATTCAGGGCATCTATCGTTCCAAATTTCTCGCGCAGGCGATTCTGAAAGGCGCGGATGCATTCCGGGTTATAGCAAGGGCCTCCCCAGATTCCGATCTCGTTGTCGATCTGCCACCCGGCCACGCGCTTGTCTCTACCGTAATGACGGGCGAGCGCCTCGTCCATGCGGCGAACGTACTGCTGATACTGCGGGTTGAGCAGGTTGACGCCGCCCATGCCGCCGGGCTTGTACTGCTCTCCACGTCGATCCATCAACAGGAACTCTGGGTGGGCTTTTAACATCCAGTACGGCGGCACGTATGACGGTACTCCGAGAATGGCGCGGATATCATGCTTCGCCAGAATGTCCAGCGTGCGATCCAGCCAGGCAAAGTCGAATTTTCCGTCCTGCGGTTCAATGGCCGCCCAGTTCGTATCCAGCATGCGCACGAGATTGAATCCCGCGCTTTGCATGGCGCTGGCATCCATTTCGATCTGTTCGGGCGAGTGGTCTTCAGCGTAGAAATCTGCTCCAAAAGAGATTGGTTGCGGTTGCGCGCCAGCGGCCACCGAAGGCAAAAGGAGCGACGCAAGTAGATTGACCAGCAATAGACCGGGGTTGCCGAACTTCGATATCCGCATGCGTCTGCGATTCAAGACCCGTTTCCCGGCGCGACGCTTTGAAGATCGAGACCTCGAAGGCTGTGCGATCACGGTGGCCACAGAATTTACCCCAATCCCACGCTGCTTGTCATCACAGTGCTTGTTCCGTCTTCAGCCGGTCGTTCAAACCAGCTTCAGTTATCGATGGAAAAGCGATGTGTGGGCGTCGCCTCGCACTTGCGATCAACGATGTAGGCATTTGCGACAGACTGCTCGCCGGGGTGTCAGTCGGTCCAGTTTTCTCGAAGGGTGGGACCTTCTGCACTCATCTGGCGCTCGAGAACCAGCGATCGAACCACTGAAGCGTCCGCACAGTGTAATCGCGGGCGTCCGCCGGTCGATTGAACAGATGGCCCTCGTCCTTGTAGACAACCAGTTGTACAGGCACTTTCATGGTTTCAAGGGCGTGATACCACTCGACGGATTGCTCCATGGGCACTTCGCCATCGCTGTCGCCCACCAGAATGAGCGTGGGTGTTTTCACCTTCTTCACGTAGCGCAGCGGGTCGGATTTTTCATATACCGCCGGATTGTCGTACATGGACGCGCCGAAGAACGGGATCATCCATTCCGCAACGTCGTTCAAGCCGTAGTAGCTTTTCCAATCTGACAGCCCAGCGCCAGCGACGGCGGCAGCAAAGCGTGTGGTCTGAGTTTCGGCCCACATGGACATGTACCCCCCATAGCTATGGCCGCGGATGCCAAGCTTGGCAGAATCGATTGGAAATTGCTTGATCATGGCATCCGCCCCGGCTACTACATCGCGATAATCACCACCGCCGAAATCCTGGATATTGCCCTGGGTGAAGGCCTCTCCTTGGCCATAACTGCCGCGCGGGTTGGGGCACAGTACAAACCAACCTAGCAGCGATGCCGCGCGCATGTTACCCATCGAGGCGGCTCCCCAGTTCGCGAGGCACGCCCAGCTTGGCCCCCCGTGAACCGTGACCACGAGTGGATACTTCTTTCCGGGATCGTAATCCTTGGGGAGCGTGAGCCATCCTTGAACTGGATGGCCGTCGTTCAGCCAGTGGACACTGCGGGTCGGGCCCCAGTTCGGGCGCACATCATCGTTCAAATGCGTGAGTTGCTTCCATGCGCCCGCTGGGCCCGCCCAAACCTCCGGCGCAGACTTCGGAGACTGGCGAATGACTGCGCTCATGCTGCCGTCCCGCGAGAATGAAGCACTCGGAACCCAAACTTCGGTGGTGGTGCCAATAACTTCCTCTCCGCTCCAGCCCTTCCAGTGAGCGCCAGGTTTGAGGCCCTCGCTGGTGAGCACCGAATAGGCGGAGTTGCCGTCCGCATTCGCCACCACGCTGATGCGGTCGTTAGAGTTCCATGACAGCGAAGAGGGTGAAGCATGAATTCCCGGTGTAAGGTTTCGCGCCGGACCACCGGACATTGGCGCCATCATTACGTCGCCGCCGGTGAGACCTTCGTCGCTCATGAGCCCTTCGATAAAGATCACGGACTTGCCGTCGGGAGAGACATGGGGCTCTGCGATCTGCCACTTGGGCTTGTAGATTTCGCGCATGTTGCCGGTAGAAGCGTCCATCGCGTACAGACGTGCGATCCACCAGTTGTTGTCACCCGAACCGTAAGCTGCCGTGCCCACCCAACCGGAGGAGTCCGGCAGCCAATCGTATTCGTAGACGTAGACGTCAGCGGGGGAGACTTGCTTGAGCTGGTTAGTCGCCAGTTCAATCGCAGTGATGCGTTGCTCGTATATTTTCGAACCGACGACTCCGGAGAGAGGTGTCATCGGCTGGAGAGGCCCAGCGACACGGGGCATGCCTTCGATGTAGAGAACAGAAATGGACTTCCCATCCGGCGAGTAGCGGGGAGCCTGCGCGTAGCCATTGAAGCTGCCACGCTGCGCGAGTTCGGAACCATCCACAGAGGCGGACCACAATTGCGATGCCGGCTTCTCGCCGGGGACATCGTTGAGCCAGGCAAGGTGATGGCTGTCGCTCGACCAGGTCACGTCTCGTGTCGCGTTCTGACTCGGAGCAATGCGGTGGGATTGGCCGTCAAGGGTTGCGGCAACTGAGAGTTCCCCTCCAACTATGTAGGCGACATGGGCTCCGTCGGGCGAGATTGCAACCTGATCGATGGACCTGATCGAAGGGAGCGAGTCGATGGCGGTCGCCACACGGTCTTGAGCGGAAGAGGCGAGTCCCCAACCAGGCAGCAGAATCATGACGATCCAGAGTTGTTTCATGGCCGGGAAGTATACACAAGAGTTTATTTTTCTGCCCCGACGAGCTCGGGCAGCGACGGGCGAAACATGGGGCTGGCAGCCTGGAGCAACCATGATGTTCCCGGTCCCTGGACCAGGAACGATTACTTTGGTGTGTTGTTTGCAAACTCAAACTGGCTTATGCGCACCCACCGGGGCCAGATCAGCTTAGAATAAGGTCGGGCCAGAGATCGAAAGTTCCACTTGTTCTAAACCACGAAACATCGTCCGAATCGCTGTGGGGATGTCATGCGTCTTTTCAGTTTACGGCTCATCCTTTCTCTAATTGTCGCGATCACGCTCGTCTCGGTGCTTTCGGTCTATAAGCAGGTTCGCGGCGAACGGCGCAGCCTGCGCGCTGACCTTGAGCGGCGGGCGGCGGTGTTAGCCGACAGCCTTGCGGGAAACGTCCAGCCGCATCTCGAGAATGGCTCGACCGCAAACCTGCAACAGATCGTTGACCGCTTCAGCAACCGCGAGCATCTCGCCGGGGTGGCGGTATTCAACCAGCAACTGCAACTTCGCGCTCAATCTGCGGGTCTTTCCGATCGCATGCCCGCGGCGCCGGCGGTGGCCACGCAAGCAATCGCCACGCAGCAGAAGCAGAGCGCTTTCTTGAAGATCAGTGGCCGATCTCTTTATGTGTATGCGATGCCTTTGAACGTGGAGGACTCTCAACACTCGGGCGTGCTGGTGATCGTTCACGATGCCACATACATTCAGGATCAAACCAGGCGTCTCTGGCGGGAAACCTTCTTTCGGGTGCTGGTGCAGGTTTTTCTTATTGTGCTGATCACGGTTCTGATCGTGAGGTGGAGCATCGCGGCTCCCATCACGCGCGTGTCGCAGTGGCTTCGTGCTTTGCGGGTTGGGCGGGCTGAAGCCTCGGCCCTTGCGATACCAGACTTCGATTTGCTGCGGCCGCTCGCGCGGGAGATGACCAGCCTCGCGCAGAGTCTCACGGCAGCACGTTCCGCCGCGGAACGGGAGGCGCAACTGCGGCAAGCGGGTGAATCGTCCTGGACCTCGGAACGGCTGTCGGTACATATCCGCAGCAAGCTCGGTCACAGCCGCCTGTTTGTGGTTTCGAATCGCGAGCCGTACAGCCACGTGCGCAGCGGCAAATCAGTGCAGTGCGTGGTCCCGGCCAGCGGACTGGTCACGGCGTTGGAGCCCATCCTGCGGGCTTGCGACGGAACCTGGATCGCGCACGGTAGCGGCGATGCCGACCGCGAGACGGTTGACCACAACGATCGCCTTGCGGTTCCTCCAGACGAGCCCAGGTACACGCTGCGCCGGGTTTGGCTCACGAAAGAGGAAGAAGAAGGCTACTACTACGGTTTCTCAAACGAGGGCCTGTGGCCGCTCTGCCATATTGCACACACGCGACCGCTGTTTCGGGCCGACGACTGGGAACACTACCGCAATACCAACATCAAGTTTGCGGACGCGGTGCTCGAGGAACTGCGCGATACCCGCGATCCCGTGCTGCTGGTTCAGGACTACCATTTTGCGCCGTTACCGCGTCTCATCAAGAAGAAGCGTCCTGACGCCCGGGTGGCCATTTTTTGGCATATACCATGGCCGAACCCGGAGGCCTTCGCGATCTGCCCGTGGCAACGCGAACTACTGGACGGTCTGTTGGGGGCTGACGTGATTGGTTTTCATATCCAGGCACACTGCAGCAACTTTCTGCAAAGTGTGGACCGCACATTGGAATGCCGTATTGACTGGGAGCATTCGGCGATCAACCGCCAGGGACACCGAACTGTGATCAAGCCTTTTCCGATCAGCGTGGATTTTCCGGAAACCCGGGATTTACCCTCGGAGCCGAGTTCGATTTACCTGGATCGCGCCGCCTTGCTTCGCGAACTTGGGGTCGAAGGCACCTTCGTCGGCGTAGGCGTCGATCGCGTGGACTACACCAAGGGAATCCAGGAACGGTTCCTGGCGATTGAGCGGATGCTGGAAAAGCGGCCGACCTATCAGGGCAAGTTCGTGTTCGTGCAGATCGGCGCGCCCAGCCGGACCCACATCAAGCGATATCACGACTTGCTGGCGGATGTCGAAGCGGAAGCGGAACGCATCAACTGGCGCTTTCAGACCAGCACCTGGAAACCAATCGTTTTCCTGAAGCGGCATTTCAGCCACAAAGAAATCACCCGCTACTACCGGGCCGCCGATGTGTGCATGGTTACCGCCTTGCACGACGGAATGAATCTGGTGGCCAAGGAGTTCATCGCCGCGCGCGATGATGAGCAAGGAGTTCTCGTCCTCAGCCGATTCACCGGTGCAGCGCGCGAACTGCTGGATTCAGTGCTGGTGAATCCTTACGACATCGAGAGCACCGCCGATGCGGTTTGCCACGCCTTGGAAATGGGTCCGGAGGAACGTACTGCGCGCATGCAACGTCTGCGTAAGGTGGTCAGGGAACAAAATATTTATCGTTGGGCCGGAAACCTGGTTACGGACCTCTGCGAAGTTCGCCTGGAAGGTCCAGAGGAATACACCGCCAAGGGCCAGGCGCACGCCGCTTCCCAGTGAAAGCGATTCATTCCGATCACCCGATGGCGGGACTACAATAGCGGCTGTCATGCCGAACCGCCTTTCGCGCAGGGAATTCATCCACTCGGCAGCGCTGGTCGCTACCGGATCCGCTGGTTCTCACCTCTGGTTGCCTTTTGTGGCCGGCGGCAGCAGGCCGCGCCCCCATCCGCTGGAGGAGTTTGGATACCGCGACGTCAGCCTGAACAGCGAGCTTCATGAGCTGCAGTTGCAGCAGACGCATTCCGTGCTCATGAATCTGAGTGAAGACAGCCTGTTAAAACCCTTGCGCCAGATGTCGGGCCAGCCTGCTCCTGGCGAGGATCTGGGCGGCTGGTATCATTTCGATCCGGATTACCGCCTGGGCCCGAATGGGGTTGGATTTGCCCCAAGTTGCCCCTTCGGTCAATGGGTTTCCGCCCTGGCGCGGAATTACGCCATCACCGGCGACCCGTCGACTCGCGACAAAGTCTTGCGACTCAATCGCCTTTATGCCAAAACAATCTCCGCAGACTACTACGAACGGAACCGCTTTCCCACGTACTGCTATGACAAGCTGGTCTGCGGACTGATCGATTCCCACAAGTTTGCCGGCGATCCGGATGCGTTCTCCATTTTGGAGCGCACGACCGATGCCGCCCTGCCGCATTTTCCCAAAGCCGCGGTTGAGCATGGTAAACCCTGGAGACCGAACAAAGATGAGACTTGGACCTGGGACGAGTCGTACACCATTTCGGAAAATCTTTTTCTTGCCTATCAGCGAGGCGCCGGAGAGCGGTATCGGGCGCTAGGGCGGCAATATCTCGATGATCAGTATTACGATCCCCTGGCCAAGGGCCAGAACAATCTGACCGGCAGACACGCGTACAGTCATGTAAATTCACTGAGCTCTGCGATGCAGGCGTATCTGACCCTGGGAAGCGAGAAGCACCTGCGCGCCGCCTCAAATGCGTTTGAAATGCTTTCCCGGCAAAGCTTTGCCACCGGGGGTTGGGGTCCGGACGAGCGTCTTCCCGCTCCCAATAGCGACGATGTCGCTGCCAGCCTGACCCGCACACACGCCAGCTTCGAAACCCCGTGTGGTTCCTACGCCCATTTTAAAATTACCCGCTACCTGCTGCGGGTCACGCGCGATTCCCGGTACGGAGACAGCATGGAGCGAATGATGTACAACACCGTGCTGGGCGCGAAACCGTTGCAGCCCGACGGCCGCAACTTCTATTACTCCGACTACAATTTCAAGGGCCGAAAGGTCTACAAGGAAGTCAACTGGACGTGCTGCTCAGGCACCCTGCCTCAAGTGGCGGCTGACTACCGGATTAACACCTATTTCCGCGATCCGAACGGCGTCTTCGTCAACCTCTACATTCCTTCCACGCTCCGATTCGCGCAAGATGGCGCCCAGGTATCGCTGACGCAGCAGAGCCAGTATCCCTTCGATGGTTTGATTCACTTCGATGTTTCCGCTTCGAAGCCAGTGGAGTTTGCGGTGAGGTTCCGTATCCCGGAGTGGGCCGATGGCGCCTCCGCCACGGTGAACAATGGTCCGGCGGCGCCGCAGACCCCAGGAACTTTTATGAGCCTTCGTCGGCAGTGGAAGTCTGGCGATCGCGTCGAGTTGAATCTGCCTCTGACCATGCGCTTGCAGTCAGTTGACCCGCAGCACCCGGGGATCGCTGCACTCTTATGCGGTCCGATTGTGCTATTCGCAATTACTGAATCAGCGCCTACGGTGACTCGTCGCCAGCTCCTGGCGGCACAGAAGACCGGAACCCAGACGTGGCAAGTGGAGACCGCTGCCGGAGTTTTGAAGATGCTCCCGTTTACCGCCATCGGCGATGAGGAGTATTCGACCTACCTGCAGGTTGGATGAAAGGCGGACTTCTACCGCTTCAGCCCTGGTTGAAAACGTCGCTGCCATCCACTCAGATTTAACCACCCTTGTACACAACACAGCCCGCCTACGTGCTGTGCATCGCGGCGATGCTCTACACGAAGGCGTCTTTGCGCCACGAGTCAATTACTACGACGTGCGGCTGCCGGCCTTGATTTTCGGAAAATAGACCCAGAGATGGCCGCCGTTGTCATCCTCGCCAAAGACAATCTCCCCATCCCGGCCAATCACGGCATCGCTGAACTGATATCCATAGCGCCGCTTCTCAAACACTGCAGCCGCCACTCCGAGATTGGTCACGCTTCCGGAACTCGGGTCACAGCAGAACAGGTTCGCGATTTCCGTTCCGCAGAATCCAAAGAGCCTGCCATCGGGAATCACTGCCATAGGTCCGACCGGGGCAAGATGCGCTTTGCCAACCGAGCGGAAGCCCTGGTTTTCGTCGAAGGAGAACAGGCGCCCGGAATCATCGGCCGTCAGCAGCTGGCCGCGATCGCCACCGCGAGCCCACCCCAACCCCGCGATCCATTCCCCCTCGGGTAAATCAACGGCCGCACGGCGAAGGTTGCCAGCAGCAGGATCGAAGTGCCAGAGTCGCGCTCCGTTGTCCTGTCCGAACACTCCGGAACTGCCCATCCCCAGACGCCCGCGCCCTGATATCTCTCCCACAACCGTAACTTTTCCCGAGTCAAAATCCATAGTGAACAAGTGACCGGTCGTCACACCGATAATGTTGCTGCGGGACGCATCGCTGATGGCGTGCACCACCGGTTCGCCGGCGACAACTTCCCCGAGATCCTGGAGAGCCGAGGGATCGAGGCCCCACTCCTGGATCCAGTCTTGCGCGAGATCGATCTTCGGGATGGCAACGGCGCGGCCACCCTTTGCCCCGTTCACGAATGCGATGGCGCGGGACTTACCGCAACAGACCGCCACCGCGTTCGTAGCATCACCCACCGCGCCGACATCCAGCACAACCCCAGTCAGGTCGTGGAACCTTGCTGCGAAAAGGTGCGCCCGGCGCCCGCTGGTTCCGCCGTAGACCTGCCCTTCAGGGTCGATGTCGAGGGCGGTGATTCGACACTCGTCATGGACGATCGGGGCAGTCATGCCCGGCAAGCAAGTAGGAAATGCGACCATCGTGCCTTCGCGCACAAACTGGTGCGCCAGTTCGTTTTCATAGGCCTTGATGGCCGGCGAATTAGGATCGAATCTACCCTTTGTCTGCATTCTCGTAATCTCCCTTTAGCCCCACATCCGAATGGGTAGGTGCGCGTTCTTCTTCTTGCGTTCGGCCGGCATGGAAACCTTGAAGATCCCCGAGGGCCGATTGCCAACATGTCCAAAGAACAGGTCTCCATTGTGGTCCACCGCGCCGCGGGAAACATAATTGGCAACCCCGGTGGGATGCTTGAGCTGCGTCACTTCCTGCCGCTCGAGTGTCTGCGGATCGAGGCGCCAAACTATGCCTTGAAGCTCTTTGCCGGTTCCCGGCATGGGATTGTATTTCGGATCGCGCCAGCGGGAAGCGACGTAATAGAGCTTGCCGTCCCCGGCGAAGGTCAACCCGCCGCAGTGGTCGGTAAACATATCGACCGGGAACGTGGGGTCGCGAGGTTGGGTCGCCGCTCCCAGATCCTCCACTCGCGGCCACTCGCCTTCGTTCGGCCAGATGCGCATCAGGTGAGGATTAGGACACCAGGTGGAAGCGTAGACGCACTCGCGGTCGGGTGAAGGTGCCACATCGTAAAACACGCCATGCCAGCCGCTCTGGTAATTCAAATCATGGGCCAGCAGACCCGGAGAAATTTCCAGGCGATCGGTCTCGGGGGTATACCGCACCAGCCGCCCATAGTCGCTGCTGGTCCAGACGCGATGCCGCTTGTCGAGGAACAGGGCTTGCGGATTGATCGAACTGATGCGGCCAATATCGCGCCGCTGGCGCGTGCGCAGGTCATAGATGATGAAGTGATCGCGGGGATAGCTCATCGCGTAGAGCAGGCCGCGTTCTTCATCGTGCAGCAGGCAGCGGCACCCTTCCTTAGGGATGAGCGTGTCCCACCAGAGGACACGGTCGTTGCGGGTGTCGAAAGCCAGCAGCGCCGAGCCACGAAAGCAGCGCTTCGCATCGTGCCAGGAATACCACGGGGAATAGCGGGGGAGATCGATCGGGGGGCCGGAAAGATGGGTGGCCATGTACAGCACGCCGTCGTGCATCGAGGGAGCGAAGCTGTAGTGAATCTTGCATTGCGTCGCCCGCCCCGAGTCGCCGGGATCGTCCACCATCTCGGCGAGATTGAAGAGGTAGTCGAGGTCATCGCGCTCTTCGTTATAGCGAACCGGCTTTACCACTCCCCCGGGTACACTCTCGGCGCAAGCCGCCGCATAAATCCGGCCGTCCGGCCCGACCGAAAGCGCCCAGCAGGTATCCGAGTCAGGATGACCCGTAAACGGATACCACTTAACGGGATAGGGCGCTTCGCTATGGGATTGTGCTGCACTCTCCGAAGTGGGCACCAGACCGGCGGCCAGTGCTGTGCCGCCAATCTTCATGAACGTCCGCCGATCAATTTCCTGTCCTGAAGTCATCTATTAAGCCCTCCAAAATGGCCTGGAGATCACATAGGGGACCGATGCTTTGCGGAGCACCGGCAGGGAACGGATGAATGGTACTACCGCGGCGCAACGCCTGCCTACCCAATCCGGCCGCCGCCAAACCTCGGCCGCGGCTGGACCCGCGGCCATATCGCCTGTTCCAAGGGTTGACAGTCGTCAATCAGCGGTGCTACAAGAGCGGACACTGCTACGTGCGATTACTGCTATGTGCCGCCGCACGGGCCTGTGGCTTCGGGATGAGAACTCGCGTCGAGGCTGAAATTCCGTTGTGTTGAAGGAGATCTATGCACCGCATTCTAGGGTTTGCTGTGCTGGTTGTTTTTGCCGCATCTTTGTCTTTGGCCCAGACGGGCACGTCCACCATTCGCGGGACCATCACCGACCCCAACGGAAGGGTAGTACCCGGGGCGACTGTCACCCTGACCAATATTGCTACCAATGCCGTGCGCACCACAAAGTCTACCGATACCGGCGCCTATGTCTTTGATCTCATTACCCCGGCGAAATACCGTATCCAAGTGGACGCGTCTGGCTTCAAGAAAAATTTGACGGAAAATGTCGTTGCGCTGATCGGCAAGCCCACGGAACAGAACGTGACCCTGGAAGTAGGCCCGACGCAAGAAGTGGTTGAGGTGAGAGACACGTCGCAACAAGCGCTGGTTAACACCCAGGACGCGACGCTCGGGAACACATTTGATTCCGTCCAGATCACGCAACTACCGCTCGAAGCGCGAGATGTTGTCGACTTGCTAAGCTTGCAGCCAGGGGCAACGCGCGAAGGCTACGTGACTGGCGCTCGTGCGGACCAATCGAACGTCACCTTGGACGGGGTTGATATAAACAACTCGCAAACCGCGAACACCGATACGCCGCTTACCAGTAACAATCTGCAAATCGGGCAGCTGGATACGGACCGACAGAACATCACAACGGGCCCCGTGCTTCGGCTTAACTCCGAGGCCATCGAAGAGTTTCGTGTCACGACGGCGAATGGCAATGCCAACCAGGGCAGGTCGTCCGGCTCACAAGTGAATCTGGTGACCAAGTCAGGAACCAACAATTGGCATGGGGCAGCCTCCGAGTTCTACCGTTCAACAGGGTTCACCGCCAATGACTGGTTCAACAATCACGCAACCCCGCAGGTCCCACGTTCCGCCTTGATCCGGAATACGTACGAGGGGGGTATTGGCGGACCGATCGTGAAGAACCGCGCTTTCTTCTTTTACGATTACGCCGGGCGCCACGATGCCAGTGCCCAGAGTGTGGTGCAGATAGTCCCTTTGCCCTCCCTGGGCCAGGGCATCATTAATTACACCTACTGCACCGCTACCGACCCGGTCACGGGGGCATGCACAGGAAGTATTCAACAAGCAAGTTTGAATCTCGCTCAAAGTCAGGCGGCCTACCCTGACGTCGGAATCAATCAGACCGCGTTGGACGCTCTGACGGCTGCCGCAAAGCAGTATCCGGCTAACGACACCAGCAGTGGTGACGGGCTCAACACCGGCGGGTTCCGCTTCAACTCGCCAACCCCAACCAAACTGAACTCCCATGTCGCAAAACTCGATTTCAATTTAACCTCTCGCCAAACGGCGTTCATACGTGCCAACGTGATTTACGATCACCAGACGCTTGCGCAATATCTTCCGGGGGTGCCGGCGCGCGTTGTCTGGAATCATCCCTGGGGCATTGCCGTTGGTCACACGTGGAGTATTGGATCGAACTGGGTCAACAGCTTCCGCTATGGCCTCACAAGACAGGCGTTCACGGATGGCGGCGACAGCACGGGAAATGACGTTGCGTTCCGGTTTGTGTTCCAACCTACGAGTGAGACTCACTCTGTTAGCCGAGTCACACCCGTGCACAACTTCACCGACGACGTCTCGTGGATCAAGGGTAATCACACGATTCAATTTGGGACAAACATTCGCACCACCAGCAATACGCGAATCAGCCTAGCTAACGCCTACGATTTTGCGAGTACTAACCCATCATTTTACTTCGGTGCCGGCGCTCACCTCTCAGATCAGTTCCAAAACTACCTCGATGCCAGCAATTTGCCAGGTTCGCAGAGCAACGGTCAGGCGCTGAACTCGGTTGCAGAGGTTCAGAACGCAGCGGCCGCAGTAATCGGCCGATTTGCCGAATTCACCACCAATTACACCTTCGACAAGAATGGAAGTCTTCTGCCCCCGGGTTCCCCCACAAACCGCGACTTCGCCAATCAGGCGTATGACGAATACGTCCAGGACACTTGGAAGGTACGTCCCAGCCTTACCTTGACGCTGGGGCTACGCTACAGCCTGGAGCGACCGGTGTATGAAAAGAACGGCTTTGAAGTCCAGCCGGGGATATTGCAGTCGAATGGTTCCTGCACCGTCCAATCGATGGGCGAATTCTTCCATCGGCGCATCCAGTCTGCATATAACGGAGTCAACTTATCCGATCTCATTTGCGTTACGAAGTCAGGGCCAGCGAATGGCGGGCCACCGATGTACAACTGGGACAAGAACAACTTCCAGCCGCGCATTGCCATAGCCTGGTCGCCCGACAAAGGCAAGACTGCGATCCGCGGCGGATTCGCATTGACTAACGACTACTTCGGGCAGGCGCTCGCGGTCGATTGGGATCTGAACAATACCTTGGGCTTTACCTCGAACTACACCACGCCGGCAAATACCTTTGGCACCGCCAATTCGGAAAACAAGCCACTTGCCCCCGCGTTCACCGGCTTCAATCAGAACATTGAGCAATTACTTCCGAGCGCGGGCCAGACACTTCCGGGTCCCATTACATTTCCTTTGTCGCAACCACTGGACTATGGCGAGCGCATCGAATCGGGTCTTGACTCCAGCTTGCATGCGCCCACTGAATACGTCTGGAACCTGACCTTTGAGCGTGAATTGCCTAAAGGCATGGTCATGACGGCTTCCTATATCGGGCGGGCTGGACGAAGCTTGCTGGCTCGACGCGACGTGATGGGATTCAGTGATTTGCGCGATCCCAAGACTGGCGTTGACTGGTACACCGCCGGCACGGCTCTGGAGAAACTCCGACAGAAAGGGACCGACATCAGCCAAATCCCAGCTTTGTTGCCCGCCAAGATCAATCAATACTTCGACGACATGTTCCCCATGCCGGCGAACGGGGGCAAGAACCTGGCTACGGTCATTAACGATTTTGAGGGAGGGGGTTGGGACCCTACGTGGACGAATGCGCAGGCGGTCTATGGCTTCCCGTTTACCGGCTATTTCAGCGGCAATGACTGGACCGACACTCAGGCGGAGTTGGACCTTGATTTAGTGAACGATTCCTATCCAGCCAATTTTATGCAACCGCAGTATGGGGCGCTCTCGACCTGGAGCAGTATCGGAAACTCCAATTACAACGCGTTCACCCTTTCTTTGCGCCAGCGCGTTAAGAGCCTGCTGTTGGATTTCAACTATACGTACGCCCACTCGCTCGACGACGCGTCCGGTTTGCAGGGTGAGACCGGATTCACAGGATTCGGCAATAACGTGGGGAATGGCGCATTCATCGTCAATGCGATCCGCCAGGGTGACAACTATGCTACTTCTGATTTTGATATTCGGCATAGCATCAATATCGACAGTGTTTGGCAGTTGCCCTTTGGCAAAGGACAGGCTTTTATGAGTAATGCGAGCCGGGTGGCGGACGCCCTTTTGGGCGGCTGGCAACTCTCCGGTATCTTCCGCTGGAACACCGGACTGCCAGTGCAACCTTCGCCATTCGACGATGCTCGGTGGGCCACGAGCTGGGACGTACAGTCGGCCGTGGTTCCGCTTACACGAATCCACTCTTGTCCGAACAAACCGGCGACTGGCTCTCCCAAGCTTTTTGGCGGCTGTAATCTCACCGCTATCTATCAGAACTTCAGAAATGCCTACCCAGGCGAGACCGGCTCGCGCAACTACCTGCGAATGCCTGGCTATGTGGGTATTGATCTTGGTTTCGGTAAAAGTTGGAAAATGCCGTGGAGTGAAGGCCACCAGCTGCAACTGCGATGGGATGTGTTTAATGTCACCAACACCCAGCATTTCGGGGCGATCGACTCTACCCGCACGGGAATCGGTGTCGGCCTCGATCCGAAGCTGAATGGGCTCACGCCTCCGGCTGACTGGTCAAACTTCACTCAGATCCAGGGGCAGCCGCGTGTTATGCAGATCGGCGCGCGTTACTCGTTCTAAAATCCTCCAAAGCTTCAACAAAATTAAGGCTGGGCTCGTTGCCCAGCCTTTTTATCTAGTCGCCACAGCCTCGAAAGAGATTCTGTTAGTCTCCACCGGTTGCGATACCGCCGTACTTCTGCAGCCATTTCAGTTCTTCCCTGACCTTGATCTTCCCGTGCCAGGGATTCTTCGCCAGATCGTGGCCTTCGCCGGGAAAGATCAGCAGCGCGTTGGGAATGCCCAGCGAATACAGTGCGTGCTCGAGAAGGTAGTCCTCGAGAACCGCGACGCGGATGTCGTCGGCGCCGGCGACCATGTGCGTGGGCGTGCGCACTTTCTCAATCTGGAAGATCGCCGCTTCGTCGTGGTAGCGCTGCGCGGCTTCCCAGGGCCTTCCGCCGAGGAAGTAGGCGTCATCGAAGGTCGTATCATCATTGCCCCAGTTGGCCACGTGCTCGACCGCGCCTGCGCCAGTGACCGCCGCTTTGAAGCGCGTGGTCTGCGTGATCAGCCAGTTGGTCATGTAGCCGCCGTAGCTGTAGCCGCCGACCACGAGATGATCCGGATCGGCAACGCCATCTTTCAGCAGGGCGTCTACGCCTTCGAGAATGTCTTTGCCGGGCCGCGAAACGATCGTAGGCACGATCTGCATCAGGAATTTGTCTCCGTATCCGGAAGAGCCGCGGTAGTTAGGCTCGAAGACAAGCCAGCCGTTGGTTGCCGCCAGGATGCCCCACTGATACCAATCGGCCTCGAAGTGATCGCCGTCGGCATCAGCAGGGCCCCCGTGAATAAAAGTGAACATGGGTAGGTTCTTGGCTTCGAATTTGCCGGGAGGATAAATCAACATCCCCTCCACCGTTGTTCCGTCGTCTGCCTTCCAGCGATAAGGCTTACCGCGCGGCAGATCGCGTTCGGTAAAAAGGTGATTAAACGAGGTAATCGGTTGCGCGTGGCCCAGATCGGCCGCACTGTCAGCCCAATAAACCTCCGCTGGCTTGGTCAACGATGAATAGACGAACGCGACGCGCGGAGACTGTGAAGTGCTGGAGATCAGTTCGTAGGTTCCATGCCAATCGCCAACTTCGCGAAACGCCTGAGCCGGTTGCGAGGAAGAGTACATCTGCACTTCGGTGCCGAGCCGAGACGAGGTAAAAACATTCTTCCCCGCCACCGCGTAGTGCTCGACAGAGCCGGTGAAGTCCTTGCTCCATTGCTCGATCGCGCCACTGTCGGCATCAACCCAGTAGAGGTGCGGCTGCAGGTCGCGGTAAGGTCCAGAGACGTTGCCGACGTCGACAGTAAAGAAGATATGACGACTGTCATTGGCCCAGCGGAGGTGGCGTTCCACGGCCTGGTTATGGGTGATGCGACGAGGCTGAGTCGTTTCCGCCGCGTTTTTGCTCTCCGATGACGACTGGGTCCTGTTTTGCTCAACAGCATTCTGTGCGGATCCTGATCGCTCGGCGCTCAGGTCCACCACATAGATTTCATAATCGTCAAATTTTTCCTGCCGCTGGTTAATGGCATTGCTCATGAAAGCCAGTTTGCTTCCATCGGGAGAGGTCAGAAGTTCATCCACTCGCGAGGGAAATGTGGCGATTTTGCGAGCACCCGGCGTGACATCCGACTCGTCATCCGAATCTTTGGCCTCGGCGGCATGGGCCGACCGTCGATTGGCAACCGCAGTGGAAACGTCGATAGCGAAAAGCGTGTCTCCGCGTTCCGCCGTGCGGTATTGAACGACATCCTTCCACTGCCTGCGGTAATCATCTTTCTGCGACTTCGTCCACGGATTGCGCGTGGCGAAATAGAGGGTTTTCGAATCACTCGACCAGGAAAAAGCATGGACTTCTTCCTCCCCGACGGTCACAGGAAATGCTTCGCCTCCATCCGGAGAGATCAGATACAGCTGATCGACGCCTTCGTCCTTGCAATCAGAATCGTCCGAGCCGCTCTCGCCCGACCGGTCGGTTTCGCAAGCATCCTTGTCCGTTCTCCGGTCTGAAAGAAAGGCAATCCAGCGGCCGTCGGGCGACCATTTGGGGTTCTTGTCGTGACCGGATTGCGTCAATTGGATAAGCGGGCCCGTGTTCTTGCGATAAAGCCACAAATCCTTGCGAAAGATTTGCCGATTCCAGTCGGCGCGCTCCGTCCCGATCACCACCGAGTTCCCATCCGGGGAGAGTTCGACGGAGTTGAACGCAACCGAGTCGAAGAATTCGTCGAGCGTTAGTTTGGGCTTGTCGCCCGCAAGGGCAGGAATAGCAGTCAAAGCCAATAGCAAAGTAGGGAGCAGGGTTTTAGCGACCAGCGGCTTCATGGCATTTCATTGTAAGCGCTGCGCTTAGTCATGGCTTCCGCGCTCTTCCGTCGCAATCACGGCTTCCTGCGGGACTTCTTTTATTCGCCAGGCTCCTTCTGCTGGCCTTGTGCTCAGTCGCCTACCGCACCCTGCTCCGGAAAACGCGGCAGGCCCGAATGCGGACTAACTCGGAAGTTGTAGATCGTATACAACTCATGAGGCATTTTCTGGCTTTCCTCTGAATTACAACTTTCGAGGAATTGACGGCATGTAATACCAGAGGTAAGTTGCAGTCTCGCGATTTGGCAGCACGTCCAGCCACACACGAAAAAATAGAAAGATTGTCCGCGGTCAGACGCGCCACGCTGACCAAGGAGCGCCACTCATGCGTCGGAGCCCTTCCCCTTTACGTTTCACCGCACCTCCCTCTGCAGAATGTGGCGTCGATGACGCAGGTCGAGTGCTTCTCGATTTGACCTGCTTCCGGCCCAGCATATCGGAACACGAATTTTCCCAGCACCAATGTTGGTCACTTCGTGGATCAATGAACGCCCAATTCGGGGCGCGCGACGCGCAGGCGTATTCAGAAGGAATGCCCGCAGCCGCGGCGCCCCCAAACCAGTTTCTGAGGAGGAGATATCTATGAGGAGTCGAACAAGTTGTTGTACGACGATCGCCCTTGCTGTACTCGCAATTGCCGTTATTACATTGCAAACCACGCCCGCATTCGCGCAAGGCTGTCTGGCGGATGTGGACTCGACCATCGCAAAGCACCTCGGCGGCAGCACCTGTACCGCCCAAGACGTTAAGGTCGCCGAAGCGCTGAACCCCCGTGCAGCCGACGGCACGCCAATAACTACTTGCTTCGCAGGGACCACGTTCTCGTTCATCGCAGATTTTCAGGTGGTGACGAATGCGACTCACCGCGAAAACATTGGCCTTTACATGAGGACCGATGGATTAACCCCCACGGGTTCAACCTGCAGCGCAAGCAACCTTGCGGGCTGCAACTCTGCAGAGTATCCCGGAACCTGCGTGGACAATATTATTTCCCCTCTACACCTCATAGGGACTAACACCCCATGCGCGGCGGGAACTCCTGGGTGCGTGGGGAGCGCGCTCTACCACGAGGAGGCTCCAGCTGAGGGAGAAACGACTGGAGACAACTGCGGCGACACTCTCAGCGCGGATGGCACCAATCAGTTCATTACAGTTGCCGTCAACAATATTACGTGCCCAGCGGCTGGCTCAACGTTTTTGTTGCCCAACTGCACGACTTGGTGGCAACCGACCAGCAACGTCCCGTTGTGCGTCAGCGACCCGAACACTGGCTGGCCGTTCAATTCAGCAGCGCAGGCTGGCACGACGTCAAAGTGTAATTGCAGCGCCGTCACTATTCCCATTACGCCAATCTCTATAAGCGCCTCGGCGCAAAAGGCGTGCACGACCAGCATCACCAACGGCACGGTTAACGTCACCCCAGGGAACGCAGCTCCCGTCCTTTGCGACGAGGGTCCCGAGAGTGGCAGCGCACCAACGTACACCGTCGGCATAACGCCCTCGGCGACAGCACCGAGCGGCACTACCCTCGTTGTTGATCAGATCTGCGACACCGCGTTCGGAACGGTTTATGATGACAACCTTCTGACGGCGGGACCCGGAAGTGCACGTGTTTTCGCACCTTGCGCGGCTGGTACCTCGAGCTTGACGGCAACCAATGTTAACTGCCCGCCCACCGATTTTTCAACCGGCACCGGGACGTGCAGTTTCACAACCGCGGCGTTGGGGACGGAGCTGTCGTCCGTGTCGGACCAGGTGTCCGCGTCAATGCACTTGAAGTCTTCAACTGGCGTCCTCCTCGCAAAGACCACGACGCCCAACTCCAACTCAGTCAAGGTCTACACTACCGAGGCGCAGACTACGACGACGACAAGCAAACAGTACAACTCTACGATTGGTGCCTGCGCGACCGTTAGATATAACGTCGCAGTAGCTAACAGTAGTGCTGTCGAGGAATCTGTAGCGTTGTCGGCACTAAGCGACAATGTCTACGGACAGCTTAACGCGTGCACAAACGCCAACTGCACGAACACAGGAGGTATTCTCGTTCTCGGCACGAACTGCCTGCTCGCGGCAGGCGTCGGGACGCTCACAGGCACCAACGCGACGCTCGGCGCAAGCAACGTAACCAAGGCGGGATCGGTTACGATACCTGGGAACAGCACCTACACGTGCCAGTTCGACGGGCAATTCTGCAGCGGCAACACCGACCCGAACAGCGGCAACCCCATCGCGCTCACCAACGGGTGTATGACGCTGTCTGATACGGTCACGTCGACACAGACGCCTGACGAAGACCTCACCAATGTCACCTGTGAGAACTCCAGCGGCACGTCTATCCCTTGCACCAGTCTTGGGACCACGGGTACAGTCAAAGTGCAAGAGTGCATCGCGGGGTCACAGCAATAGCCCATTAACGTGAGCCGGAGCCGCCCGCAGCGAGCGGCTCCAAGCTCCCACAAGCTTTGACTGTTTGACTGAAGGGCCGGTCGAACCTGACCGGCCCGTTTTGCTTGTTGAGGCTGTGGACGGGCGGCCAAAAGAAAAGAACCGCGTGCGCGGCGCTTCCAAGCTGCCGCAGGTCTATTGCACGCTAAAACTGGTGCTCGCTCCCGCAACGGACGCTGCACCACTCACAGCAGTACCGAAATGTGCCTGATAAGTTCCCGCGGGTGCGCCCTTCGACAATTTGTAATTGAGCAAAGCGACGCCGTTGCTGCCGGTGGTGCCGCTTAAAGTGGCCGTCTTTCCGTTTGGATTCGTGACGGATACACTCACGGCCGCAGCCACGTCGGGCGCTGTACCGTAGAGCAACGTCGCATCAATGCCAACCGTCTGACCTGGCAGGTAACTGGACTGATTGGTGGTCAAAGTAACCGTTAGCGGGGCAGTGTTGATCACGTACGCCGCTGTAGCTGACCCGGCGTAAGAGGGTGCAGAAGCGTTGGTCGCGCTCGCAAGGATATTGTAGGAACCGTCTACGGTTCCCGTCGGTGAAGTCACGGTCACCGTCGCGGAGCCGCTCTTGCCAGGCGAGAGGGATAGAGTCGCGGTAGATAGCGTGCCAGCCCAGCCCGACGCAAATGGCAACATCGCAGCTATGTTGAAAGTCGTTGGCGAACATGAAGACGTGTCGCTGTCCATCACTGTAATGGTGAAAGTCACCGGGGTCCCCGAGGTCACATTCTGACTCTGTGACGGCGAAAGGCTGACGGTGGGGTTTGCCGAAGAGCAAGACGACCCATTCAGGGTGATTTGCACCGTCGCGCCGGTGCTGCTCACGGCTGTCGGCGTAAACGTCACGCCCGCTGTCGAGTCCTGGTAAGTTTGGCCTATAGGCAACGAGTCGTCGAACCACCCTGGAGGAGGATTCGCAGGCGTCATCGCGAGCAATAAGCTGCTGTTGCTGTCGCCGTCCGTTCCTAGACGAAAGAGTATTCCGCTGGTTTGATTCTGCGTGTAACATTGCGGACACGTACCGTCAATCAGAAACGCGTCGAAGCCCACCGCCTGACGCGATTCAAGGTAATACCATGTCTTGGCGCCCGTCGTAGGATTCGTGGATTGTAATACCTTCAGCGCGTTTGGCCCAGGGCCGGCTTGCTCGTACGGATAGATCGTATAAGTGCCGCTGCTGGTCACAGTCTGAATGGAAGGCGATGTGCCATAATTCAGCCAGCCAAGTCGCTCTTTCTGGAAAGAGTTGTAGTGCGGCGACGGTCCTTGCGGATAGCCCATCGTATCCATGTTGTCGCCATACTGATCGACGGTCCCACTAGTACAAATGGTAGTCGTCCCGCAATCCAGCGTATGAGAGTGCCAGAGGCCGAAGGCGTGTCCCAGTTCGTGGTCAATCAATTGGATGCCAGGGTTACTCCAATTTATCCAAGTCTCTGAAGGGTGTCCGCCTACAGTTGAAGATCCTGCCCACCCACCGCAGGCGCTGTCAGTGGGGAACGCATACACGTAACGAGCGTAGTTTGATAAATTCACACCTGCTGCCGTAGCAGCCTGTTGTGCGTAGGTAGCGATCTGAGATGGGTTACAGGTCGTGACGCTTACCGGGATCGTGAACCAACCAACCACATCTCCGCTAAATGATGTCTGACCATAAGAGTTCTCCTGAATGAACTTGTTAACTGTACCCAGGTACATACTCTGCGCGTCGGCAACTGTGTAAGGTTCGATATTGTCATCCTGAAAATTCAGAAGAATTACGAGGAGAGACTGCGTCCCGAAGGTATTGGGTACGGGAATTGACGACGCAGTTGTGCAGCTTTGCCCTGAATCTGCTGTGCACGACGACGAACCTGCCCCGCCGGAATTTTTGACATTGCCGCCGGAGTAGAGGATGAGCCCGCTGCTGGATTGCTGGCCGGTTGCCATGACGTGATCGCCGGTCAAAAAATGCGTCAGCGGATTTTTCACGAAATGCATGGGTACGCGCGTGCCATCGGTCTGCTTCAACGTGTAGACAAATTTGCCATGGCCGTCCGGGAAGTCCTGGTGCACGATTTCAATCTGGCCTTGGAGCTGGATCTGCGGGGCGCCGGGCTTCCATTGCGCGACGGCAACTTGGTCGGTCTCGTTCGCTGCCGGATTATGGGCGAAGGCAAGAGTGCTGCTGAGCAGCACGAGAGCGGTGAGGACTGCATATCGGACCGGTCGGGGGCAACACGTCCGTAGTCTCATTTTTTAGTACCTCGTACAACTTTGTGTGTAGGTCCCTACGGCAATAATCCACGGGTGAGCAGACGATGGGGAGATCACGAACGTTCAGTCTCAGAAGGACATCACGAAAGTGCAGCGTACTTGTGGGGCAGCGATGTCGGCGGCTAGTGGCTGAATGAAAAGCGCTAGCGCGACGAAACCACGCACCGCTGTACATCAAGGGAAGAAAATGTCTGTGGAAAGGAAAGCCGATACAGGAGAAAGTAAGAGAAACGTGAACTTCCGATTTGTCCGGCAGCAGGATAGGGCGGGGCGGACGTGGACGCCCGCCCCTAGACGGCCGCGTCTAATTCACGCGCGAGATTTTTACGCTGGCAGTGGGATGGTGTTGAACGGCAGCCCTTCCCAGCTCATCGTCAATAATGCTGGTGAATTCGCTCTCAGGTTTGGCACCGTTCACAAAAACTCCATTAATGAAGAATCCCGGCGTGCCATTCACACCAGCATTGCGGCCTTCTAGTTCATCTTTATCGATGTCGGCCTTGTACTTTTCGCTGGTGAGACAGGATTCGAACTGTTTGTCATCGAGCTTCAGGTCGCGTGCGTACTGGATCAGGGCATCCTTCTCCAGCTTCGATGCTGCGAACAACTGGTCGTGATACTCCCAGAATTTACCCTGTTCCTCGGCACAACGAGAAGCTTCTGCAGCGCCCATTGCGAATGGGTGAATCGAGTAGAGGGGGAAGTCGCGATAAGAAAAGCTAACCTTATCGCCATATTTGGCCAGGATTTCCTTTACCGTGGGCTCAACCTGGTGGCAGTAGGGACACTGGTAATCCGAAAACTCAACAATCATGACCGGCGCTTTCGCATTGCCGCGCAGGCGCTTGGGATCATGCGCGACTTGCACCCGCGGAGGCGACAACAGCACCACGACTTTGTTGTTCGAACGCAATTGCTTCAGGTAGTCCTGCCGCAGTTGGCTTAGCTGCGACTGTTTGATGGCCTGCCGCAGCTGCGTTTTCAGGGCGTCGTCCAGTGGACGATTCAGCCGCGCCGATTGCGCGAGGTAAAATCCCTCGATCGTATCATCGTTGGGCTCTTTGACTTTGGCATCAACTTCCTGATGCAGCAGTTGCTCGGTGGTGATTCCTTTTGCCTTCGCGGCATTGTCGAGCATCTTTTGTTCAATCAGGCTATCCAAAGCTTTTCTCTTGATGTCGTATTCCTGACTGTGCAGTGATTGGAGCTGTCCTTCCGCCGAGGACGCGAGGTCTACATCGTAAATCGCTTGGTCGCCCACGGTGGCGACCACTTGCTTGGGTTTGGGCGTATCCGCAGTCTGGGCCACGCTGGGGAGGGCGAAGAAAACGGACATCAGGAGCAGGGCTGGCAATTTAAAGTGGCACATAGTGGCGAAGAGTATACCTCGACCAGTTCTCAATCAGAACAACAAAAAAATCACGCTTCTACTTAACACGAAAGTTGTAGATGGTCTTCGCGACAGAGCGGGAAGGGCAACTGCATTCGTTGCGCAATCGCTGGCTGCTACACGTTCACTCAAGCCCGGTTGCGTAGCAGGCGCGGTAGAACTTGGCCGGCCTGCTCGTGTCCAGGCCGGCCATTTGTCTTTGATCGATTGGCTACTGCACCACGAAACTTGTGCTTGCGCCCGCTGTCGCTGCTCCTCCGCTTATGCTCGAAGTGTTGGCATTGACGCCGTAAGTGCCCGCGGGCGCGCGCTTGTTGAGCTTATAGCTCAACGACACTGTCCCGTTGCTTCCGGTCGTGCCGGTCATGGTCGCGGTTTTGCCCTTTGGCGAGGTCACCGTTACAGTCACGCCCCCTCCCACAAACGGTGATGTGCCTGAGAGCATCGTGACGGTCACGGTCACCATTTGCCCGGGTTGATAGCTCGACTGATCGGTCGCCACAGTCACGGTGACTGGTGCGGGAGTATTGATCACATACGTTGCTGTCGCCGAGCCGCCGTACGAAGCTGCCGAGGAATTATCGGTGCCGATGCCTACGTTGTAAAAGCCGTCCGGCGAGCCCAGAGGCGAGGTCACGGTCAACGTTGCCGAGCCGCTTCCGTCCGGCGAAAGCGACAGCGAGCCCGCGTTCCAAGCGCCGCTCCAGCCCGAAGGCAGTGTGTCCGTCAGATTGAAAGATGTTGTCGGGCACGTGGAGCTGTCGAGGTCTTTCACAGTCACTGTGAAATTCACGGGAGTTCCGGCAAGCACATACGCGCTCTGCAGCGGGGTTACGCTGACCGCAGGATTTGCCGGCACGCATGCGGGCGTGCTCATGGTGACCTGGACACTGGCTCCCGTTGATGAAATCGAAACCGGAGTCACGCTGATGCCGGTTCCGGAATCGGTATAGGTTTGTCCGGCAACAAGCGCGGGGTGGCTGAATGACGCTGGACTCGTCGCCGTCATGTCCAGCAGGTCGCTGCTGTTCGTGTTCGAGGGACTGGCCAAGTGAAAGACGACTCCACCCATCACGTCGGAGTAGCTCGAAAGAAAGCTGTCAAATCCCAGCGCCTGCCGGAATTCCGCGTAGTAATAAGAGTTGGTGGTTCCAGATTGCAAAATTTTGAGCGCCTTGGGATTTAAATCCTGCGTTTCGTAGGGACTGAGCTGATACGTCCCGCTCGAAGTCACCGTCGTGATCGGCGGCTGCGCGCCGTTGTTGATCCATCCCAGTTGTTCCTTATGAAAGGCATTGAAGTGAGGGGCATTGTAGGTCGACGCTCCCATGGTGTCGAAGCCGTCGCCGTACTCGCTGAACGTTCCGCTGCTGCAAAGCACCTGGGTGCCACAGTCGACGGTGTGCGCATGCAGGAGGCCAAAATTGTGTCCCATCTCATGCGCGAAGACGTGTACGGCGATGTTGTATTGGCCGTTGACCCAGACATCACCGCCACCCACCGTCGCCAGTCCCCACCAGGCGCTGCAGCCGGTGTTGCTCGACATCAAATAGATGTAATGGCTGTAGTTCGAAAGGTTGTAGCCGGCAGCCTGCGCCGCCGACAGCGCATCAGATTTGATCGACCCGGTATCGCAATTGGTGCTGGCGACCGGAAGCGTGAACCATCCGGCGACATCTCCCGTCAGCCATGTGCTCTGGAAGGAATTCTCCATATCCCAGTTGCTGGTCTGGGTGAAGACCATGTTCTGAACTGCCGAGGCGGTCCAGGGCTGGGCCGTGGGTGTGTCCTGGAAGTTGACCATGATCACCAGCGTGTTCACGGGGCCCGCGGTGCTCGGCGCGGATGCGGCGCTGACGGTCTGAAGACTGGTGTTGCTAGTGCTATTGGCGCCAGAGGCCAAAGCAAGATCGCTGCTCAGAAGAACCCCATGAACCCGCACCACCGAGCCGGTTAATAGATGATGAGGCGGATCGGCGGCGAAGCGCAGCGCAATCCTTCCATTCGAGGTTTGCAGATAATGGCGCATCACAGCGCCTGTGGTCTTGCTGGGAGTTCCCTGCATCTCGTAGAGGACTTCGAGCACGCCCTGCGCTGTGACCGACTGCTCCAAGTGTCCTTGCACCGCCTTGGGCATTGCATTGCGGAGATTGTTCGGGATGGCAATTCGCAGCACGTCTGCCGGATTGGTTTGCATGAGCGAGCTCAGCAACTGCTGGCGGCGCGCGGCCATTGCCGCGAACTGCGCTACCAGCTGCGGCTTCTGGGCAGCCGGGGTTTGCAGATATTGTGACTGCATCTGCAACAACGCTACGGTTGCGCTTTCCGCGGTTTTGCCTTGTGCGGATTGTTGAGCGGAAGCGGAAAGAGTTGAAGCGAACAGCGCGAGTGCTACCACCAGAAGGGAGAATTTCTGGTTGAGTCGCATGGAGTGCTGTCTCCGGCCGCAGGGGGCGGCATCCGTACCCAGCCTATTGGGTCAGGTGTGGAGGAGGGAGATAACCAGTGTTCATCGCGGGAAGCGGAATCTGCCAAGCTCCGCATTGGACGCTGGATCACGAAAGCGCAGAGTAATGCGTTACCCGAGCACGCGTCCGAAGCTCTTGGCTCTCGCAAAAAAAGTACCTGGGTTAGTGCACCTTTTCGCCAATGTCTCGATCGCAGTGAACGCATGGTTGGTTGCCGAACTGCAGAACGATGAAAGTTGGCGGAGGACAGTTCGTTTCCGAACCTAGCATTAAAGCGAATGTACTGATGAGTGGCAGCGAGTGCACAGCGTGATGAGATTGCCGTCGGTATCCTGACCGGAATGACTGCGAAACTCTTGGTGATGGACTTCAAGATTCATAATCGATCCGCAATTTTGGCACTTCCAGCCATCCCGTCTGAGGATGTGGGCTCGGAGCAGCCGATATTCCTTCGATTCGAGTCGGATCGGCACCTTCTTCGGACGCTTTAGGCACATTGGGCCTGTTCCGCGGCAAGTTTGGCGAATGTCAATTTCTGTTCGCTAGGAAGAAACCGGAAGAATCGCGAAATCGCATGCAAAAGGACGTCGGGCTGCCCGCTATCCAAGTGCGCACCAGCCAAGAAATCCGCGCAGATCATCTCCAGACAATATCCCCGGGACTTGTCGCTTCCAAGCATCAGGGTCGCAGTGTCGATAGCCTGTTCAATGACAGGAATTTGGCTCCTGTATACCTTGAAGTAGATAAGCTCGTGCGGCTCGGACTGCCGTCCGGTTAGCTCTTTCTCGACTTCCTGCTGAAACTCCTCGCGCGTCATGGTCTGCGCTTTGTGCAACCAGGTTGCACAATCCAAGGCCTGATGTTCTCGGCTTCTTGCGAGTTTGGCGAGTTCCAGACCCTTCGTCCAGCCTACCTGTTTTAGTTCGCGTTTCGCCTCTGGCGGCAGGTGTTCATGGATGGACATTAGGTAATAAGCCTTGCGCCGTGATTCCGGGAAGCGCCGCTCCAGAAAGTCATCAAAAGACTTGAGCCTTTCCACACGCCAGTACTGGCCTGCTCGAACTTCGCAAAGGTAGCGGCCCAGATCCACGAAGCGCGTATCTTTCTCCGCCTCATTGCGCCGTTCCCAGGCGAGGATCTCGTCAATCTTCGTCAAGACGAAGAGCGCTCGCTTCGGATTCAGCTTCGGCGGCATAGGCGGATTCTTAGTAAACAAGCTCGTCAAACACACCAAAGTCCTGCGCTCCTGGCCGGCGGATCAGTCCGGCTTCAACCAAAGGTGAATTCCCGAGGCACAGCCCCACATAGGGGCAAGTGCTGCAGGGGTTCTGCGGGAAGCGGATGCCTCTGTGCGGCAGAAACTGTGCTGATTCGATGCGATGAATCGTGTCGTGAACCAGATCGCTGAATTCTCGGCGCTGGTCGTCCGTGATCGTGGTTCGCAGGTACTGAACTTCGACGAGTCGTTTGCGGACGAAGACTACCTGCGCCACGTCCGATATGCCCGTAATCCAGGAATAGCAGAGCAACTGCGGATCGAGGGCGAGGAGTCCGTCTGGTTCTTCTGGGTAGCGGCTGGCGGTGGTTTTCCATTCCAGCAGGCACCCTCGCCCGTCAAGTTTTCCGATCGCATCGACGTAGGCGACGAAGTCATTTCCACCCACGAGCGGACGCACGAATTTGATCTGCAGGTTTTCCCTTGGCTGAGGAATGCGGACGCGATCATCCTGGCAGAAGCGCTCGAGCAGGTGAATGCCTTGCTCGAGCATCCGGTCCCAGCTGTCACGCTCCGAATAGTGCACGGGCTGGTCTTTAAAGGCCGTCCACTCGCGATAGAGCGTCATCGCGGGGTCTTCATGCCGAAACACGGCTGCAAGCGCCTTCTCAAAAGCGCGGCCAAATAGCATCGTGGCCCGGCTGTCCTTCTCTTGCCAGCCGTCCAGGTAGCGATGCCGGTATCGGCGGGGGCAGCTGAGGTAATGGCTGATCTGGCTATAGCTGTAGGTCATCAGCCTACCTCCGACCCGCGCGTTGAGCCCTCCACTCCAGCAGAAATCTGTTGCCACTGGGCTGTTGGGGCAAAGCCATCGAGGTTCAGGATTGAACTGCCATTGACAAACGAGTGGCCGATCTTTACCACACCGGAGAGGCCGATCAGGTTTACCTCATCAATTTCGCTGCGCTCCAGCAGTTCACTGTCGTATCCAAAGTCACGCAGAAACCAGTTCAGCTTCCAGAGCTCCTTTGGCGTGCAGTAGAGCTGCCCAGCGAAGCGGTTGCCCGCTTGAGATCGAGGCTCGAGCACCATGAACAGAATCGAGTAGTAAGGCTTGTGTGCATGCCAGCGGTACTGAACCCGCTCCACTCGCACCAGGTAAGGACTATCGGGCAGATATTCGGCCGCAGAAGTCGTCGCTTTGCTCAATCCGGAAATGTAGCGCCTCATGCGGCACCTGCCTCAGTGCGCGAATACGAGTTAAGCTGGCAGAGCAGCGCATCGCGGTCCTTCTCGGCCCAATCAGCCAGGTGGGCAACGAAATTCTCGACCTGTTCGCGCGTAGCTTCGCGGAGAGTCTTCGTGCCACAAAAATCGACCGCATAAGCCTTGACTAGTTCCGCATCCAGGTTGTGCTGACGAATTAGCTGGCACAGGCGATCACGAACCCGCCTACCGTCTCCATTAGGGTGATGACCGTCACGGCTGTTGCCCTCCGTTGATTCAGGCGGAAGCTTTCGGACCGGGTGCTCAGGTGCTGGCTGCCTCTCAAAAGTGCCAACTTCTTCCACCGAGCAGATGCCGATTCCATAGGCTTTACGCAGTGCACGATTGACGGCTCTGGTCTCTGCCATTCGAAACTC
The DNA here is from genome assembly GCA_036376415.1 of Terriglobales bacterium. Taxonomy (GTDB): domain Bacteria; phylum Acidobacteriota; class Terriglobia; order Terriglobales; family Acidobacteriaceae; genus Gp1-AA145. The sequence continues at coordinate 13,828 of DASVAJ010000070.1, read as the reverse complement.
AGCGCCATGGACAAGTGGCGAAACGTTGGATGGGTCCGCATCGCCGTATCCAGAGAAGCCTCGGCAGCTGGCTGACCTGTAGACAATGGCTCTAAAGCAGAATCGTGAAGCATCAGGATTGCAGAGTTCCAGCACTGGTTCAGCGTAAACGCCATTGTAGCCAAGCCGATGGGCTAAGCGAACCAGTCCCGAGTGCGTCACATACCATTTGCCTGCCAGCAAGAGAAGGTCACCAGCGGAAATCGAAAATCGGAAATCCCTAGAGTACGTGTCCAAAGCTTGATATAGACCGGCGTGAATGCTGGCACCCCAGCAGCGCTTTGCTTCTCTCCTGTTACGGGACGCTAGGCACGGAGTGTTAGGCATGAGGTGATCCCTCCTTTGTTCCGCCTATCAGTAGTGTATATTAGTACTGTACTCTTGTACAGTACAATCTACCAAGAAGCCGACGGAATGAAGTCTTAGGAATGGGGGGCCGGATATCACTCTCAGGAATGTTCGCGGTTCGAGCGCCGGGCGTCCTTCAGGGCAGCGGATGCCACGAAGGCGCTAATGCTGATCCTTTGTCTCCGGGCCGCTCGGACAATTTCTTCGTGCTCTTCGTCGCTGTAGTACGAGCTGATGGCTTTTCGAGTGACGGTGGCCAGCTTGCGCCTTGTGAATGAGGGCGTCTTTCTGTTCTTCACGCGATCATCGTAACACTACCAATCGTAGCTGAGGACCGCGTCTCGTTTAGCATTTCGGTTCAGTGTGATCAAGGGAAAATTGCTGCTACGACTCTTCTGGCATGGCCTGTCGGAACGGAAGTCTCTAATGAGTGTTGCTGCCGGATGCCGCTCGCCAGTTTTCTGCTGCGTTCACCTTTGGCACGAGGTCGCGGTTTTATTTAGTGCGAAGGGGGAACCCAGACAATGGCGGCCAAACTGCCCAAACGAGCCTCCTTATAGGACGCGTTATAAGCGTTACGTGGACTCGGGTGCTTGTTGGTGTGCGTCACCGAACTCTGGGGCGGGATGCTGGCCGTTATGGTCTGCCCTGGCCTCGACTCGAATCCGACGACGTTTGAAGATTTCCTCAAGTCCGTTTAAAGCGCGCATATTTGACGATAAAGCAACTCATGCTCTCGTTGTCTTTCTTCTTCTTGCTCGCGCAGCCTTTGTTTTCTGCTCTTATATAAATCAAGTCCGAGCTCAAAGCGTATCTTCTGAATCTTGACTAGAAGTTTGCGGTAGCGTGTGATGCTTAGATCCAGTACACGCAGGTGTACGTTTGTGCGTTTTTCTTTTACGCAAAGCGCTTCTATGCCCGCCCGCTCCATGTGCGCCAGGCGGAGCATCTCTTCCAGCGCCTTGAATTCAACGCCGTTAGTTGCTTGGCGATCGAGCAAGTCTTGCTCTCGTGCCGTTGCTTCTTCTTGCTCGCGCGATTTGTTTACATGTTTCCTGGCTGGATCGAGGCCGAGATCGAAACGCAGGTTGTGAATGTCGACCATAAGTTTGACGTGTCGTTTCAACATTGGAGTCAGTGCGCGCAGGTATATGTTTCGTCGTATCTCCTTCTCGCAAAGGGCCGCTAGGCGCGCCCGCTGCATCTCTGCAAGCCAGTTCATCTCATCGAGCGGCTTGAACACACTAATTTTTGAGCCGCTATCTTTTTCGTTGGTATTCAGAAATACAAATGTCATAAGATCTCGCGATCGCCATCACTTCAGCCAAGCGTATGCCGCTCTAATAGTCAAGTTACGTAAGGACAAAAGACACGTGCTCGCGGATCGCTGGCCTCATGATCTTGAGAGCCGGTGATTCATGGTTACTTTTGTAACTATGAAGAAAAAAATAGGTTGTTGCGAAGACGAGTCGCATGGGAGACAAATGCAATGATGTAAGAAAAAATTCGTAATGCCCGGAGTCAGTATGAATATCGAAACCAATAATAACAATACTTCTGATCTGCCAAAGCACGTTGTCGGCGAACACGGACACGATGCAACCCAGAACGACTGGAAGGCGACCTCACACAAGACTCCGTCCGAGCGGAAGGTCATAGCGAATCGTCGCAATGCTGAACGTTCAACCGGCCCGCGAAACACGGATCGTACAAAATCAAATGCGCTAAAACATGGCTTGTTCGCGGTTGGCTTGACGGCCATGGATGACCCGGAAGAGTATGCGTCCATCATTCGCGACCTCGAGGAGCGCTTTCCAGGGCGCCACCCGATGAAAGACCACTTAATTGCTCGGGTAGCGCTCGAAATGATCCGCTCCAGCCGCAATGCTCGCATCGAAGCTGAGGGCATTGAACTCGTTTCTGCCAACGATAAGACCTCCGATCGGCCTATGCAGAGCGTCGATCCTGTGCTCATGCAGGCGTATGGCGGGCAACAGCTTGAGCGATTGCAACGCTATGAAACCGCTGGGTTAAACAGACTACTTCGTTGTTTGCGCCAGCTCGAGCGCATGCAGGAGAAGCAACAGACTGGAGGAGTCATCGTCCTCGATCCGAGCGGCAATTCGACAGTTTAGCGCTCAGTTCCGTCTTGAGTTTCTCAACCAAGAAAAGGGGATCGGGGAGCTAGTCGAATCCGGCATGTGCTCGGTACAGGTTTGCGCCTTGCCGGAAGCTGACTACTATCAGCTCAATCCCGGGGTGCTATCGAAGGCGTACGGAAAAGGAAAAGCTCATCGAAAAAAACAAAAAATTACGAAACGAAGCCAAAAAGTGCTTCGTTATCAACGAAGAGTCCGCGAGTGCAGAGTTAAACCGTTGCTGGTTCGCTCGCGGGACTGCTCTCGCGCCGCCCGTATCAACATCAGCAACCGCTTTGCCCTGGAGTAAACTTGATCTAGGACGACGGTTCTGTTGCACTACGAAAAGGTATCTTTCCGCATCTTAGGATCTGACATGAAACATCTAAATACCCGTATTTTGCTGTTTCTTTTGGCTGCCGGACTGCTGGCGTCCACGCCCGCCTGGGGCGTGAATCGCGAACTGGTGGAGCTGCAGACGCAGGTGCAGCAGATTCAGGATCAGATGACCGCCATGAAGCAGTCGCTCGATGAGCGCATGGGCGTCATCAAGAACCTGATGGACCAGAACACCGACAGCATTAATAAGGTGACGGCTGCCATCAGCAACATGCAGGCCACGCTGCAGAAGCAGCAGAGCGATACCAGCAATCACGTGGACCAGCTCTCCGGCCAGATGCAGGCGCTGAACGACAGCCTGGACGAGTTGAAGGCCCGCCTGGCGAAGGTGACCAAGACGCTCGAAGACCTGCAGACCGCGCAGCAAACCATGCAGGCGCAGCAGACGCAGCAGCAACAACAACAGCAAGCAGCCAACAGCGTTCCGCCTCCGGACGTGCTCTACAACAATGCTCTGCGCGACTACAACGGCGGTAACACCGATCTCGCGCGGCAGGAATTCGGCGATTACATCAAGAACTACCCCAATACCGATCTCGCCGGGAACGCTTATTTCTACATGGCCGAACTCGACTACCGCGCGGGAAATTATCCGCAGGCCATCCAGGGATACGACCAGGTTCTGCAGAGCTTTCCGGATGGGAACAAGGCCGCTTCAGCCGAATTGAAAAAAGGCTTCGCGCAAATCGAATCGGGCCAGAAGGACGCCGGCATCAGCACCCTGCGCCATGTGCTGCAGCGTTATCCGCGCTCCAACGAGGCGCTGCAGGCCAAAGATCGCCTGCGGAAGTTGGGAGTAGCGACGACGGCCAGCAGGCGAGGAGGACAGTAAGACCGCTTCCCAGCGCTTCAGGGACCACTGAAATGCCCCTCCCCCCGCTCCTGCCGGCGCAGGCGGCAAGCAGTCCTTCGACTCCGTAAGACTTCGCTACGCGAGTTCTTGCTCCCTTCAGGATGACGGAGTTGTGTTTGTCACAGCTTATTCGGCTTTGGTTTATTCGGGTCGGAATAATCGTAGAAGCCTTTGCCCGTTTTTCGTCCGTACCAGCCCGCCATCACCAGGCGCTTGAGCAGCGGGGGCGAGGCGAAGCGGCGCTCTTTGAATTCGTCGTACATCACGTGGGTGATGTAGAAGGTCGTGTCCAGGCCGACGAAGTCGAGCAGCGTGAACGGGCCCATGGGATAGCCGCAGCCGAGTTTCATGGCATTATCGATGTCCTCGATCGAGCCCACGCCCTCCTCGTAGGCGCGGACGGCATCGAGCAGATACGGCACCAGCAGGCGGTTCACGATGAATCCCGTCTGGTCGCTTGTGCGCACCGGGACTTTGCCCAGCTTCTTGGCGAATTCGTACGCGGCATCGTAAACGTCGGGCGCGGTGGCGATCGTGCGCACCACTTCCACCAGCTTCATCAACGGCACCGGATTGAAGAAGTGCAGGCCGATGAAGCGCTCGGGGCGGTCGGTGGCGGTCATCAGCTCGGTGATGGAGATGGACGAAGTGTTTGAGGCGAAGATCGCGTCTTTCTTCACGATCTGATCGAGCGCATCGTACATTTCTTTCTTCTGCGGAACGTTCTCGATGATGGCTTCGATGACGATGTCGCAGTCGGCGAGGTCTTCTTTGCGCGTGGTCCCCTTGAGGCGCTTGAGTGCCTGGTCTTTCTGCTGCTGCGTGATGCCGCCCTTCTCCGGCGGCCGCTCGGCAAATTTGCTCAGCGATTTTTCGATTCCCGCAAAGCCCTTGTCGAGAAGCTTCTGCTCCACTTCGAGGACAGTGGTGTCGAATCCGGCCATCGCGGAGACCTGAGCGATGCCGGAACCCATGAGGCCACATCCTAGAACACCTACCTTCTTGATTTCCATTGAGCCCTTACCTCTCTAACTCCCGCAAAGCCACCACCACACACTTCAGTCGCTCTATTGCATCCTGCTCGCGAGCATCTCTAGAATTTTGAGAATCAGTGCCCGGCTCGAATTGAGTGCTTATGATCTCACTCTCTTCGGAACGCATCCAGCCGCCGATCTCGCTGCGAGCAGTCCGTGAAGTCACTTCTTCGCATCGATCGGACGTTTAGTTCAAGCTCTCCACCACCATCGCAATCCCCTGCCCGCCGCCGATACACGCTGTCGCCAGCCCATACTTCCTCTTCCGGCGGCGCAATTCGTAAAGCAGCGTGATCACCAGCCGCGCTCCCGTTGCGCCCAGCGGATGCCCAAGCGCGATCGCGCCACCGTTTACGTTTACCTTCTCGCGATCCAAACCCAATTCTTTTTCGACGGCGAGATACTGGGCCGCAAAGGCTTCGTTCACTTCGATCAGATCGATGTGTTCCAGCGTCATGCCGGCTTTTTGCAGGGCAATCTTTGTGGCCGGAACTGGGCCGCTGCCCATGATTTTCGGATCCACTCCGGCAATGCCCCAGCTCACGATGCGGCCCAGCGGCTTGATTCCGCGCTTGCCGGCTTCTTCGAGCGACATGACGACAACCGCCGCGCCGCCATCGACAATGCCGCTGGCATTTCCGGCGGTGACGGTCCCGTTTTTTCCGAATGCCGGCTTCAGCTTGGCAAGGCCGTCCATGGTCGTCTGCGGACGACGATGATCATCTTCGGTCAGCGACTCTCCCGTGGGCTCGCCTTTGGGATTCTTCAGTGGAACAGGAACAAGCTCCTCCTGAAGCCGCCCGGCTTTGTAGGCGTCATCGGCACATTTTTGCGAGCGCAGAGCGAACTCGTCCTGCATCTCGCGCGTGATGCCCTGCTGCGATCCGTACAGCTCAGCCGTGTTCGCCATGTACAGGCCGCAGTAGCTGTCGAGCAGCGCGACCATGAGCGAATCTTCCAGCTTGCCTCCGGGAGCGAGCGTGAAGCCGTCGCGCCCGCGGATCGCGAAGGGTGCCTGGGACATGGCCTCCATGCCGCCCGCGAGAACAACGCTGGCCTCGTCAGTCATAATCATGTGTGCGGCATTAACGATTGCCTGCATGCCGCTGCCGCAGAGGCGGTTCACAGTCAGGGCTGGCGTTTCGATCGGCAATCCCGCGCGTAGCCCCACGTGGCGCGCGCCGTACAGGGCGTCGCCGGAGGTTTGCTGCGCGTTGCCGAAAACGACGTGATCGAACTCCTCGGCTTTGACCCCGGCGCGATCTATTGCGCCTCTCGCCGCTATCGCGCCAAGTTCCTGGGCGGTAAAGTCCTTCAGCTTTCCGCAATAGCGCCCGAAGGGTGTGCGGGCGCCGCTGACGATGGCAATGTCTCCGGGCTTGAGCATGAAATCCTTCTATGAAAATCGCAGAGGAAACAGCGTAGTGTACGCCGTGGGACGGGAGCTTTGCCACTGATGTGATCCCGGGTGCTTCATCTTAAGTCGCGCCGTTTCGGCTCGGGTGGGCTTCAATTCGCGATGCTTACAAAAATGCGTCTCGAATCGACAGAGATCTCCCTAAACTTCGCAAACACAGTGAGAATGCAGGACGGGGCACCCCGCGACCTTGCCGCTGCAGCCTAAGAGCAGGTTTCTCCACTTCGCACAATGATCCGCTTCGCTTCTCATTCTGCTTGGTGGATTGACAGTTTTTTGATATTTCGGGATAAGTGTTGAGATGTTAAGTGCTAACGTGCGCTTTCTACGCTACCGCGGCCACGGAGAGGTTGGGCGGCAGAGCGATGCTCTTGCCGGGGCCCTCGGCCACGGATTTTTCCAGGGCGCGCTCGGCGCGGTTGATCACCTCGGTGACAATGTCGATAGGATCGTAGTCCTGGCGCAGGACCGCTTCCGCGATGCCGCCGTTGAATGAAGCGGCAATCTGCTTTTCAGAGATCGCGTTGGCGATCAGGCGGCGCATTTTCTCAACCACCAATTGGGCCTCTTTGTCCGCGGTCTCGCCAAGTATGATGGCGACGGCGTTGGCAGCGTAGCGGAACGCCAGATCGTTCTGCCGCACATTGGCTGTTACCAGCTGGCCGATTCTCTGCATCGTGTTCTCATTGTCGGCGGAATCTTTGGGGAAGCGCATCAGCAGCACCGAAATGGCTGAATTCTGCTGGCGCGCGCGGCGAACCTCGCCGAGAAGCAAGTCGAGATAAGAAGCGCGCTTCAGCAGGCCTGAGTTCTCGTCGGTCACCGAGAGGTTCTTGACCAGGCGGCGCAATCCGGCGTTGCTCAGCGCAATCGCGACCTGCTCGGCAATCATCTTGAAAACCAGCACATCGTTGGGCGACCAGCTGCGCGGAGCTGCGCTCTGGAGGAGGAGCACCCCAAGTTGCTCATTGCCGTCGGTAAACGGCAAACCTAACAAGGACCGCACTCCCAGGCTCGAAAGCTGCGGCGCTAGCTCTTTTAGTTCCGAGGCGGCCGCGACTTCCGAGTAGACCAGCGGCCCGCGGCTGACGATCAAATCCTGCAGCCCGCACAGCAGTTTGTTGAGGGCGGCCGCATCGCCCGCCTTGCCTCCCGGTGCGACAAATTCTTTCATCGCGCTGACCGCCAGGCCCGGCTTTCTCAACGCGGCAATGCAACGGTCCAGGTTCCATTGGGTGCCGATTTCCGTGACCGTCGTGGTCAGAACGTTTTGCGGGCTGGCCTCGCGGTTCAGCTTGCGCGTGATTTCCGGAACCCGGGCAAAGCCGCTGACGTCTTCAAATGCAGCCGCGGTCGAAGCTGCGGCCTGCGCGGGGCGCGGCGCGGGCGCCGGAGCCGGAGCCGCCGCCGCGTACTGCGGCATCAAGCCGGCGCTCATGTAGAGCTGCTGCAATTCCGGGTTGCGTTCTTCTTCGTGCGGAAACAGCTGCTGGATGCGCTGCAGACGTTCGAGCGCCTTGTTGCGCATCCCGTACTGCACCAGAATTTCCGCCTGCAGCATGAGGTCCTGCAAGGTGCCTGCCCCCAGGGCCTTTTCCTCCGTGCGAGCCGCCGGTTGCGCTTCGCCAGTGGCCTTAAAGCGGGAAGCGATCACATTAAAGCGGCCCTCGTCGATTTTGCCCTTCAGCATCTCCAGCCGCTTCTGGTGGCCGGGTTCATAGGCATCGATTTCGGCGGCGCGGTCGAGAGCGTCTCCGGCCTTCATGTAGTTGCCCTGCTGGCAATAGAGATCGAAAAGCCGCAGCAGCGTTCCGCAGTAATCCGATTCGCGATTGGCGGCGTTGAATTGCTCGGCCAGAAACTCCAGCATCTCGATCGAGGGCCGATGTCCGGCAATCACGTCCTGCATCATGGCGAGAAAGGCTCGGCGCTCGCCCTTGCGCCGCTGGAAATGCTCGAGCTTTTCGGCCAGGGTGACCGCTTCTTTGTCCATTTGCGAATCGAGGAAAGCGCCGATCAGATCGCGAACTTGCTCGATGCGGGAAGGGTTCTGCTCGAAAATCTGCCACACCAGCGGCGCGGCTTCCGCCAGGCGGTTGGCGCTCAACAGAGCGCGGGCATACAGGTCGCGAAACTCAGGCGCGGCGTTGCCGGCGCTGGCCAGCGGATCGAGAACGAAAATCGCTGCGCCAATCTGCTGCTGCTGCATCAGGCATTTGGCATACCCGATGGCGATGCCTTCGTCGGTTGCATCCTCGGAGTAGGCGCGTTCATACCACTGGCTGGCTTCTCCGCCCGAGGCTTCCGCCTGCTGCGCCAGTTTGAGGAAAGCCGCAGCCGCCTGTTTTCCATCGCCCAGCTCGGCTGACAGTTCTCCCAGCCGCACCATATTGCGCTCGGAGGAGTCGAGCGCGACCACTCGTTTCAGAACGGCAAGAGCTTCGTTCTTGCTGCCGCGCTTCAATAACTCAGCCAACCCGCCTTCATAGGTCTCGAGTGCCAGCTTGCGGTTGGATTTTTCCAGCAGTTCCGCAAAGCGAATTTTCTGTTCACAAGTGGGATTGGCAAAACGCGCCAGCTTTTTATAAGTGAGGCTGGCCCGCATGGCATCGCCCGAGGCCATTTGCCGTTCGAAAAGCTCGCCCAATAGGCGCACAGCATCGGGAAGCCGTTGCAAGGAAAGGCACAGATCGGCTGCCATCTGGCGCACCGTATCGTTGCCGGGATCGAGCGTCAGGGTCTGAAGGAACTCTTCCAGGGCTTCGGCGGGCTTGCCTTTTTGCAGGAATTTTTCGCCGCGCTCCACGCGCCTGGCGATTTCCTGCCGGTCTACCCGTTTTGGAGTGTCCGCCATGGGAAGGAGGTTACTCAACGCCCACCGAGTCCGGCAGGCGCGGAGTAGTCCAGCTATTGATTCTAGGCAGCCTGGGAAGTTGGCGGCAACGCGGTACCGGGACTCCTAATTACGAAGGTCACCCAGGCAGCTTCCCGCCGGCAAATTACTCCCGTAAGCCGATACCGCGCTTTCTCGTGGGATGTTTTTTCTCCTCCCACTAACCTGCTAATTAGGCCGGAAGTGTGTCCGGAAGCAATGCGCCACATGCTACAGCTGACAAGTCTGCTGATCCACCCGGGACGATTCTTCTGGGGCCCCGCCATCGGGTTAGTTGCGGGCGTGTACTGCTTCTGCAGGGGGCTCGGGCGCTGGCGGCGCAAACGGCTGATCCTCACTACTCCCGCCTCCAAGATTCGCAGCGCATCCATGGGATTGGTCGAGGTCAGCGGGCGTGCAACCAGCCCCTACGTGATGAATTCACCGTTGAAGCGCGCCGAGTGCTACTACTACCGGACGCTGGTGTGGCAATGGAAACCGCAGGGCAAAAGCGGCGCCTGGCTGAAAACCGCTGAAGAGATCCTGCACGTGCCCTTTTACCTCGACGACGACACCGAGAAAGTGCTGATCGATCCCCGCGGAGCAATAATGGAACTGCAATGCGATCTGCGGGAAGAATACAAGCGTTCCGGGCAACCCCGGGGAGAAGACCTGCCGCCGCGGATTACTGAATTTCTGATGCGGCACGGCATCGATCCTGCCGGCCAGGAGATCAAGGTTGAGGAGTACTGCATTAAGCCAGGAACCTTCCTTTTCGTGCTGGGAACCATGTCGCAAAATCCCGGCATCGATGCGACCGTGATGCCGGCCTGGGCCGAACGCGCCGATCGCCCGACGCTGAAGCCAGAGGCGAAGAGCGATGGCCCGGAGATTATCCGGCTGTCGGTTGACGCCGTGGCGGTGCCGGCAACGGAAATGACGCAGCAGCAGAAAATTGCGGCTGCATTGATGAAGGCCAGGGCTATGACAGCGCCGAGCGCTCCAGCAAAAGCCTCTCAGGCGCCGCTCCAAGCGAGGAATTCACCGGCAACCGTCGTTGCTGCCCCGGTCCTGGAAGAAAGCGCGCCCGCCGACGCGAAGGGCTTCGACCTGCACCCTCCGGTCGTACTGATGAAAGGGACTCACGAGCCCGCCTTCTTCATCTCCTGGCGAAGCCCGCGTGAAGCCTTGAAAGGCCTCGACTGGAAAGGCACCCTGATGCTGTGGGGAGGTCCCGGCCTGGTGCTCGCCTGCCTTTACCTTCTATTGTTCTCTCGCTAGCGCAGCGAAGAAAATCATTTGTGTTGTGCGTAGTCGCCGGCGCCCATCAGGTGTAACGAGACGTACGGTTCGTCACCAATCACCCAGCTGTCGTGGCCGGGCGCGATGTAGAAGAGATCTCCGGCCTTCATTTCGATGATGCGGCCATCGTCCATGGCGGCAGTGGCGCGCCCTGAAAGCACAAGTCCCACGTGCTCCACCTGGCAGCTCTTTTGTCCGGAAGCTGCGCCGACGTGGGCCGACCATCTCCAACCCGGCTCATAGCTGGCGCGGCCAATGGTCATTGCGCCGAGGTGGACGATTTCGAATTTACCCTTTTCGAAAGTACGGACTTCGTCGGGATCTTCGAAGCGCTTGAGGATGACTTCGTACATAATTCGCTCCCTCACCAGGGGTTGGATTCAGCCGGAAAGAAAAAGCCGCGATTTCTCGCGGCTCTCAAGGTGTGGAGCTTCGCTCCGCTCGCGGGCCTGGAGACCCGCGCCTACATCGTCGTGTCAGCGTCTTCCGCCGCCACCCCCGCCGTGTCCGCCGTGGCCACCGCCGTGTCCGCCGCGACGACGGCGATGACGTCCGCCACCACCTCCGCCTGGGCGTCCGCCACGACCGCCGCGGTCGCCACCACGATCTCCGCCGCGATCACCCCCGCGATCATCGCCCGAGGGCTGGTCAATGCGGTTGAAGTTGGGCTCGTCGCCTTCTTCGAATTCCGCGCCGCCTTCAATGGTCAACGCAGCGCCCACGGCGACCGTATCCGGTTCGACCTGAGCGGCTGCGGGCTCGCCGCTTGCCGCCGCCGCCGGAGCTGCGCCGCCTCCCATCTTCGCGCGCTGCTCTTTCAGGATGGCTTTGCGCGACAGGCGAATGCGGTTACCTTCGACCGCAAGCACCTTCACCAGCACCTGATCGCCTTCTTTGAGTTCATCGCGCACGTCTTTAATGCGATGCTCGGCGACTTCGCTGATGTGCAGCAGGCCTTCTGTGCCCGGGATAATCTCGACGAAAGCGCCGAAATCCGCGAGCCGCGTGACTTTGCCAAGATAGGTCTTGCCCACTTCGGCGGTCGCGGTCAGGTCGCGAATGATCTGCAGCGCCTTGTTGGCGGAAGCCTCATCGTTCGAGGCCACGTTCACTTTGCCGGTGTCCTCGACGTCGATCTTCACGCCAGTCTGCTCGATGATGGAGCGGATCATCTTGCCGCCGGGCCCAATCACGTCGCGAATCTTATCGACCGGAATTTGCAGGGTGTAAATGCGTGGAGCGTAGGCCGAAACCTTCTCGCGGTGAGTGGAGATGACCTCTTCCATCTTGCCGAGAATGAAGAGGCGTCCGCGGAGCGCCTGTGCCATGGCTTCGCGCATGATCTGCGGCGTGATCCCGGCAACCTTGATATCCATCTGCAGCGCGGTGATGCCGTCTTTGGTGCCGGCGACTTTGAAGTCCATGTCGCCGTAATGGTCTTCCGCGCCCGCGATGTCGGTCAGGATGGCGTATTGCTCGTCTTCTTTCACCAGACCCATGGCAACCCCCGCCACCGGGGCTCGCAGGGGAACACCAGCGTCGAGCAGGGACAATGTCGCGCCGCAGACCGATGCCATGGATGACGAGCCGTTGGACTCCAGAATGTCGGAGACCACGCGCATGGCGTAAGGCCACTTGTCTTCGGTGGGAAGCACAGCAGAAACGGCCCGCTCCGCGAGAGCTCCGTGGCCGATCTCGCGGCGCCCGGCTCCGCGCAGGAACGCGACTTCGCCAACCGAGAACGGCGGGAAGTTGTAATGCAGCATGAAGCGCTTCCTGGCTTCGCCCTCGAAAACTTCCAGGCGCTGCATGTCGTCGCTGGTGCCCAGGGTGGTCGTGACCAGGGCCTGGGTTTCACCGCGGGTGAAGATCGCCGAACCGTGGGTGCGCGGCAGTACGCCCACCTCGATCCATATGTCGCGTATCTGGTCGAATGCGCGGCCATCCGGCCGCCGCTTTTGGCTCGTAACCGCGTCGCGGAAGATGCGCTCGCGCAGAGTCTCGTAGTAGTGCGCCAATTTCTTCCGGGCGTCTTCATCCTCTTCGGGAATCGCGGCTTCGAGCTGCTTCTTCAGCTCGTGCACCAGTTGGTAGCTTTCAGACTTGGGGTGCTTCTGCGTATCCAGCCGGTCGGTCAGGTCGGCGCCGATCTTCTTCTTGAGATCGTCGTAGTACGCCTGGTCGAACTCAGGCGGGGCGACCTGCCGCTTAGGCTTGCCGGCCTTCTCGCGCAATTCATTGATGGCCGCACAGATCTTCTTGATTTCCGCGTGCGCGAATTCGATGGCGTCGACGACTGTCTCTTCCTTCACTTCTTTTGCGCCGGCTTCGATCATGACAATCGCATCCGCCGAGCCCACCACCATCAGGTTGAGCAGGCCGTCGCGAATCTCGCCATAGGTGGGGTTCAGGATGAACTGGCCTTCCACCAAGCCGACGCGCACTGCGCCAATCGGGCCGAGGAACGGTATGTCGGAAAGCGCCAGGGCGCAGGAAGCGCCATTGATGGCGGCAACGTCGGGGTCATTCTCCGTGTCCGCGGAGAGAACGAAGGCGATCACCTGGGTTTCGCAGCGGAAGCCTTCCTGGAACAGCGGCCGGATGGGCCGGTCGATCATGCGGCTGGTGAGAATCTCGCGCTCGCTGGGGCGGCCTTCGCGCTTGATGAAGCCGCCGGGAATGCGGCCGCCAGCGTAGGTGTACTCGCGGTAATCGACGGTAAGCGGAAAGAAGTCGATGCCTTCGCGCGGCTCAGGATTGGCCACCGCGGTGGCCAGGACCACGTTGTCGCCCATGCGCACGACGGTTGAGCCATGCGCCTGCTTGGCCAGCTTTCCGGTTTCAAACAGAATGTTCTTGCCACCGGCGAGATTCGCGGAAATTTCTTGTTTCATTAGGTTTTCCTTATATTTTGAGGAGGGCACGAGGCCAGCTCTTAGCTCTTAAGCTCTTAGCTTCTAGCTCTTAGCTAAACCACGACGGCGATCGGCAGAGGCGTAGGCTTTGTTGGATTTGGCCAAAGGCTAAGAGCTAAAAGCTAACGGCTAACCAGCATAGAGAATAGTCACGCACCGACCTCAACCCACCGCACACACCACGGCGTGCTCCCGAATAGCCTGGAAAGCACAGCCCAACAGAACAGGCCTCCTACTTGCGGAGGCCCAGTCTTTGAACGACCGTCTTGTAGCGCTCGGAATCGTATTTTTTGAGGTAGTCGAGCAAGCGACGCCGCTTGCTGACCAGCATGAGAAGACCGCGGCGCGAGCCGTGATCCTTCAGGTGCGTTTTGAAGTGCTCCGTCAGTTGACCAATGCGTTCGCTCAACAGAGCGATTTGGACTTCTGGACTGCCCGTATCGGTGGGATGCGTTCCGTACTGGTCAATGAGGGATTTCTTTTGCTCTCTGGCTAGCACTAACCTGATGCA
>DASVAJ010000053.1:0-176659 GCA_036376415.1 Terriglobales bacterium | reverse complement strand
TTTTCGCCCGTAGATTCGAGCTAATTCCACCCGAGCGATTTTGATCGCAGCGCTCTCGTCCGAAACGAAAACCTTGCGTTTTGCGTCCGCAACTGGATTGAGCAACAGGAGACAACAGATGAACCCCAGAGATCGCATGTCTCGCTCTTTCAGATCTGAGGATAGGAACGTAAGGTCGGAAGTAACTTGCAGCTAAACCTCGCGCCAAATGTCCTTAAATTCGAAAAATCCCTTTTTCCCGGCCAGCCACTCGGCGGCACGGACTGCACCTTCGGCAAAGCCCCTTCGCGACTTAGCATCGTGACAAAGATAGATGGTGTCAGCCGGCGATTCCAGCACCAACTCGTGCATGCCCACTACCTCGCCTTCGCGGAAAGACGTGATCTCGATTTGCGTGCCGGAAGCTTGTTCGAGGATCTGCTGCATGGTGGCGGCTGTCCCGGAGGGCGCGTCTTTCTTGTGGACGTGATGCCGCTCGTAAATCTGCGGTGTGTAGTGCTGCAAGGCGGGCGCTGCGGCCCTGACCAGATCAAAGAACAGATTCACGCCAACCGAAAAATTTGAGCCATAGACGAAGCCGGCGTTGTGCCTCTCCACCTCGACTCGGATTTTGGGGATCTCTCCATACCAGCCAGTCGTGCCCACGACCATATCCTTGCCCGCCTTAATACAGGCGTGTATGTGACTTAGCACGCAATGAGGCGTCGTGAAGTCGATGACGACATTGAAAGGCGCAAGCCTTTCGGCAGTGAGAGCCGAGCTATCTGCGTTTTCTAAAGACCGTAGGACTTCGACTTGATGCCCGCGTTCGCTCGCGACTTCGGCTACAAGAGAGCCGGTTTTGCCAGCGCCCAGGAGGAGAATCTTCATGACCGAATAGTGTAGCTTCTTTCGGAGGGCCGCAACCCTCCCTGCTTACGCGAACGTTTCCGGATCCGGATCGGCGAAAAATCGCGCATGTAACCGCTGCACCACGCTGGGTACCTGATCTTCATCAATCACAAAAGTCAGGTTAATCTCTGACGCACCCTGCGAAATCATGCGAATCTTCACATCGGAAAGCTCTCCGAAAACGTGCGCGGCAATGCCGGGCACTTCGCGCAAATTCTCGCCGACCAGGCAAACGATGGCTTTACGGCCTTCGTATTTCACATCGGCCAGTTTGGCGAGATCGGCTGCCAGCGCGGGAATTGACTCGTTCGAGTCCACGGTCAAAGACACGCTGACTTCGGAAGTGGAAACCACATCAACGGGAATGCGGTGCCGGTCGAAGGCTTCGAAGATCGCCTTCAGGAATCCATGCGCCAGCAGCATGCGGGGCGCGGCCACGTCCACGATCGTGATCCGCTTTTTCGCGGCAATGGCCTTGAAAAAGTTCCGGCAATGAGGCGCGCGGGCGGCAATGCGCGTGCCTTCACACGAGGGATTGCGCGAATTCAGAATGTATACCGGAATGTTTTTCTGGATGGCGGGCAAAACGGTCGCGGGGTGCAGCACCTTGGCGCCGAAGTACGCGAGTTCGGCGGCTTCCTCGAAGCTGATGACCTTAATTCTCCGCGCATGGGGACAAAGATTGGGGTCGGTGGTCATCATGCCGTCGACATCGGTCCAGATTTCAATTTTCGCCGAATCGAGCGCGGCACCCACGATGGACGCCGAATAATCCGACCCGCCGCGCCCAATGGTCGTCGTCACTCCCCCGCGCGTCGCGCCAATGAACCCGCCCATGACCGGGACGCGGCCCTGGTTGAGCAGCGGCAGCACCGCTTCCCCCAGTTTCTTCTTGGTTTCATCGAACAGTGGCGCTGCTCGTGTAAAGGTCTCGTCGGTCACCAGGCAGTCGCGCGAATCCACCAGGCTCGCCTCAATACCGTGCGCGGAAAACGCGGCGGTAACCAACTTGCTGGAAAGCACTTCGCCAAACGATGCGACATGATCGGTGGTGCGGGGAGTGACCTCACCCACCGCGGCAATGCCGCGCAGCAGTTCTTCTAATTCTTCGAACTCAGTGCCGAGCTCGCTATGAAATTGCGTGAAGAGGGCGGTGCCGAGGAGTTCCCCGGCAGTGTTGTAATGCCGTTCGCGACACTCGCGGGCCAGAGTCAGCGCGCTTTTGCGGTCGCCGGAACCGGCGGCCTTCGCCATTTGCAGCAACTGATCCGTGACTCGAGTCATCGCGCTGACGACGACGATGGGGCGCTGCCGGAGCCGCCCACGAACGATCTCGGCAACGCGAGCGATGGCTTTGGCGTCGCCGACCGAAGTACCGCCAAATTTCATCACGATGCAGTTGTTGGGCATTCGTTCGCGATATCCTTCAAATCTTCCCTACCCGGCTCGACGGCAGAAAAATCCCCACCCTGGTCGCCAGAGGCGCCCACCAGGATGGGGAACCATGGTATCGTTCACCGCTCGCGCTATTCCAGATAGCCCTGGTCCTTCAACAACTCTGCATTCAGCAGGGCTGCGCCCGCGGCTCCGCGGATGGTGTTATGCGAGAGCACGGTGAATTTCCAGTCGAGCACGCCGCAGGGGCGGAGGCGTCCCACCGTGGTGGTCATGCCATGGCCGAAGTCCACGTCAAAGCGCGGCTGCGGACGATCGGTTGGCTCCACGTAGCGAACCGGAACTTCCGGTGCCGTCGGATATTTCTTCTCCTGAGGGATGCCGCTGAATTCCCGCCAGGCGTCAAGAATCTCGGCGGGTTCGGCTTTCTTCTTGAGCTGGATGGAGACCGACTCCGTGTGCCCGTCCTCCACGGCTACCCGGTTGCATTGCGCGCTCATTTTAAATGGCGCCAAAACAATGCCCGCGCCATTCAGCGATCCCAGCAGCTTGCGCGTCTCCTCTTCCATCTTCTCTTCTTCTTTGGCGATGTACGGGATCACGTTGCCGAGAATGTCGAGCGACGCCACGCCCGGATAACCCGCGCCGCTGACCGCCTGCATGGTCACGACCATCACGGTCTCCAGCTGAAATTTCTTGTGCAGCGGAGCCAGCGCCAGGACCAGGCCCATGGCAGAGCAATTTGAGTTCGTCACCACGAAGCCGCCGTTCTTGCGCCGCCAGGACTGGCATTCAATCAACTTGGTGTGGTCAGGATTGACTTCGGGAATTACCAGGGGCACATCTTTCGCCATGCGCAGCGCGCTGGAATTGGAAATCACCGCGCATCCCGCATCGGCGAAACGGGGCTCAAGGTCCGCGGCAATCGACGCGTCGAGCGCGGCAAAGATCACCCTGGGCGCGCCGTCCGGAGTGGCCGGAGAAACCCGCATCTTGCCGATGCGGGCAGGAATGGCCGTCTTGAGCCGCCACCGGGCGGCTTCGGCGTACTCGCGGCCTTCGGAGCGGTCGGAGGCGGCCAGCCACGCCACTTCGAACCACGGGTGATGCTCCAGCATCTGGATAAACCGCTGCCCAACGATGCCGGTGGCACCGAGGATTCCTACGGGGATTTTGTTTGACATAAGGGAGTAATAAAGATTCTACAACACGGATTCCGCCTACTTGCGCGGCGTCGATTCTGTCAGGAAGGAGTACTCATTGAGCGGGCCAAAGCGTTTTTTCTCCGCGTACATGCGCCACCGCCGCCACACGATGCGCAAGCTGGCCATCACCGGAATGGAGAGATAAACACCGAGGACCCCGGCGATTTCTCCGCCTGCCAGCACGCCAAAGATCGCGGCCAGGGGATGCAATTCCATCGTCTTGCCCATAATGCGAGGCGAAACGATGTAGTCCTGCACCAAGCGCCAGCCGATCAGGAACATCAGCACGATGACCCAGTGGTGAAAGCCTGTAAGCAAAGCCACTCCGGTGATGAGCAGCGTAGCCACCAGCGGACCGACCACGGGAATGAATTCCAGAATTCCGCCGACGGTCCCCAGCATGAGCGCATAGGGTACTTGCATCAACCCCAGAAAGGATGAATACGCGACCCAGGAGAGCGCCGCCAGGGTAAGCTGAGCGCGAATGAACTGCGCCAGCATCTGATTCATGTCGTTAATTACGCCTTGCAGAAATTCGCGTTGTGGCTTGGTGTGCACGAACGAGAGCGCCACCTGGCTGAAGGCCCGGCCGTCTTTCAAAAAGAATGCGGCAAGAATAGGGATGAGGATAAGCAGCCAGGATTCTTGCGCCACTTCGGCAATGCGAATGCCCGCACGTTGCGCCAGGCTGAGCAGAACGCCGGTATGGCTCCTGAGAAACACGCTAAGCTGATCGCGGGTGTGCTGGCTCATGCCGTGCTCGATCCCGATGTCCTCGACAATTTGCCCGCTGTTGACCCGTTCCACCAGTTTGGGGAGAGACTCGGTAAGCTTCTGGGCTTCGTGTCCGATGCGCGGTCCAACAAAGAAGAAAAACAGGCCCAGGAAGAGCACGATCAGCAGATAAATGGCGGCAATGGCGCTGCCCCGGCTCTTGCTCCACTTCTCCACGCGGGAGACGGCGGGATCTACGAGATAAGCAAAGAAGACGGCGAAAAGAAAGGCGATGAGGGTTCGGCGGGCTTCGTAGAGAAAGGCGAAGCCCACCGCAAACACGAATACCGTGAAAAGGATGCGCGTCGTGCGTGAGTCAATGAGCGGCATCGGTGCGGCCGCGAGCTGAAAGCAACTGCCCGGCCTCGTCCCCAGTGGAACGCCCGCGGACCCGTGTCTCTCAGTCGCGGACTACTTCCGTTCCACTATCGTCCAGTAATCGCACGAGCTTCAACTGGTCGTCAAGCCAAAAGCCCCAGTCGCCCATCTCCGACCGGAGCACGAAGTGGCTAAGTTCGCGCTCGCTGCCGCGCACGGTGAGTTTCTCCCGGCCGGTGAATTCGATGCTGACCGAGGCGGAGGCGCGCGCGTGTGGATTCAAAATACCGAACGGCACCTTCTGGAACGGGCATTGCAATGGCCCCTGGTCGTGCTTGCAAGCCGTGGCAAAGTACTTCCAGGCCAGCACCTCCCGCTGCACGAAGAAGTAGTCGTCGAGAATGGTCGTGGAGGGAGGCAGCAGGAAGTTTTGGGTCTGTTGCTTGTCCTGCGGGCTGGACGCATACCGCTCCACCAGGAAAGCATCGTTGGGAGTAATGGTGGCCGACATTTTTTCGGGGCTCACTTCCTTCCACTCATAGCTGCGCAGATCGCCAGAGGGCGCCAGCAGCAGTTCGGAAGATTGCTCCGCGTTCTGTTCTCCCTGAGCGGCTTTGAACTGGGAGGAAATCACGCTGCCTTCAGGTCCCTGTTTAATGGAGAACGTTTCCGTGGCTACTCGCTGCCCGCGGTTGAACACCCCGAAAGATCCGGAGTCGACGACCTTCTCAGAAGCTTTGTCTTTTTCCTTGCACCATGCCGCCGTGGTGACCAGCAGCGCACCACAGAGCACTACCGCGAATGTCTTGCCCCAGCTCGCAAAGTTGCTTCTCACTCCGCCACTCCTCGATTCGGCATCAGCTTCAGTTCAGAAATAATCTGTCCCACGATTACGTCCACCTGTTTTCCCCCAGTGCTGATGAGCAGTTTCGCTTGCTCATACGACGGACGGCGCTTCTCATACAGGCGGCGAAACTCCTCGAGCGACGTCCGCAGAGGGCGCACGACCCCGGGCTGATCGCACCTTTGATACAGCTCTTCCACCGGCGCATCGAGACAGACAGCGGCAACGTTTGTACGTTGCAGCAGCCCGCGAATCTTCTCCCCGGCAAATGCCCCGCCGCCTAAAGCCAGCACCAACCGGCCGGAACCCGCGGCTCCAATCGTCTCAGATAGAAGGGAAAATTCAAGATCACGAAAGATTTTTTCACCTTCCTGGCGGAAGATTTCCGGGATGGTGCAGCCCCGGCGTTGTTCGATAAGTTGGTCCAGATCGGCAAATTGCCAGCCGAGTCGCAGAGCCAAAGCCTGGCCGACGGTGGTCTTCCCTGCCCCCATGAATCCGACCAAGGCAATGGCCGAGGCAGGCTTCTGCCCATGCACGGACCGCGGCAACACAGGGTCATCCACAATTTCAGGCAAACGGACCTGCCGGACCGGAGCTAGTTTTGGCGTTTCTTGAGGTGGATTTTACCACTGAAGGAGAAGAGCTTTACCGATGCGGCGGCCTTGTTCAAGGTACCTGCAAAGTAACTGCCGCCCTTGGCATAGAAAGGCGTATGCCGTGGCTCGAGAGAGAAATCGCTTTCCACGCGGCCTTGATTGGAGCGTGCCAGCACGTCGATGGAAGCATAAGCAGGGGCTACGGCCTCGATATCGCCGGTATGGCTGGTGAAGTCGTATTCGCCCTCATCGCCAAAATCGCCGGCATATTGAATCTTGCCGCTGTTGGAATTGACGCTGACCAGCGGCCCGTCGACTGCGGAGAGCAGCACATCGCCGCCCATCGAGATAACCTCGACATGCCCATTACGCACATTGCTGAGGTTCACCGGGCCGTTGAGCGTCTTTACGTGGACGTGGCCATTGGCGCAATCCAGAACTTCGATCGAACTGTCACTGCCCTCGGTGGCAATGTCGCCTTGCAACTTTTCGATATGAATGCGGCCGTTTTCCGAATGCACGGTGAGATCGGCCTCCGGCGGCACCTGGACTTCATACTCCACCATGCCGGTATTCTGATCCGCTCCTGCCAGGAGATGAGAAATCACATCGACGCGGTTACGGCTGCTGCTCTGGTCAATTTCGACTTTGTCGGAATGCAAAATGGCGGAAATGACGACCTCGCGGGGGGCCCCGGCCCTCACCACGACCGGACCGTAGGGGTTATTGATCGAAACCGTGGGACGCTTGCCGACTTTGAAGTGCAGATCCTTGCGAATCTCCCCCGCGCCGAAGGCGAGCCCGGTGAGCGCTAGAACCGTCACGGCTTTTGGAGCCCAGCTGATAGCAATCATTTCGGTTCTCCCACCGCAACTACTGCCCACTGCTGCGGTCTACAGCCAAGTCGTAGAGCATCTGCTTCTGCTCGTAGGCATTCATCAGCATCTGCTGCGCGTAAACGTCGCCGGGATTGCTTTTCACAACCTGTTCCGCATCGCGTATAAAGGCATTCGCGTCATCCATATCTGCGCGCGCCTGACGCGCGGAACGTCGCGTCGACACCGTCTTTAGAAACTGCTGGTCTTCGCTTGAGACTGCGCGAACATTCTCTCCCGGCGCCACCACGATATGCTTGACTGCCTGCTGGTGTTCACCGGCGCCCGCGGGATGATACAGCTTGATGCCGACCACGATCGCAAGCGCTGCGGCTACGGGCACGAGCCACGCCGTCTGCCAGCGGCGAAGCCACGGAACTGCGGGGCGCTCGGAAGCGGAGCGAGCGATCAGCCCTTCGCTCCGCAACTGCGCTTCGATAGCGTTCCACACCACCGGACTCGGTTCGTCGGATTCGGCCAAGTACTTCGCTTGTGCGGAAATATCGGTTAAATCGGCCAGCAGGCTGGAGCAAGCCGGGCAAGAGTTCAAATGCGCCTGCTGCTCCGGGGTGTGGCCACCCTCGATCACGTCCGGCAGAATGCGCTCAAACTCCAGGCAATTCATACAACCCCTCTCCCCGAACTTCGCCCCTCAACGGAAAAAATCTTTCGCGTCGGGGTAGCAGATACCGCGTCTGGCTCCTCATCTTTTTCCGGCCTTTTCGGCTCTATTCGCGCGAAGGAGCTCACGTAATTTCAAGCGGGCTTTATGCAATTGCGATTTGCTGTTCCCGATCGAACAGCCTACTAACTCCGCAATTTCGTTGTGCTCAAAGCCCTCAACGTCGTGCAGTACAAAGATCGTACGATAACCAGGAGGTAGTTCGTCAACCGCTCTTTGCAGTTGTAATCGGTCAATCGAACCCGCCAGCCGCTCATCGGGAGCGCCCGGCTCTTTCCTGACCGATCCCTCCTCTTCGCCTTCGGTAGTTTCTTCGATGGGAACCACCGGCAGTCCCTTCTTGCGCAGCTGCATCAGGACGACGTTTACTGACATCCGATGCAGCCAGGTCGAAAAAGCCGACTCGCCGCGGAAGGTGGCGATCTTGCGAAACAACTGCAGGAACGCCTCCTGGGTGAGGTCCTCGGCGGTGGCCGTGTTGCCCGTCATTCGCAGACACAGCGAATAGACACGGCGCTTATGCAGGTCGTAGAGGAACTCGAATGCCTCCCCGTCGCCCTGCTTCGCCCGCTCAATTGCCTCAGCTTCAGTGAGCTTGTCGCCCTGTAGTCGTTTCGCGCCCGTCAAAGTGCTTTTCCGGCCGCAGTCAGTGGGATGCGGCGTAAACCTCTTTTCGTTGTACTGCTTGCGGCTGTTCTGGATGGCCGAAAGTTACCTTGGTACTGCCAACCTAACACACAAGAAAGGCGTGCGTTAGGCTGTCCCCGGTACGCAGCCTAAAGGCTGAAAAAGCCTGCGTCAACCCGGCGCAGGCCTCTGGGGCAGAAGGAAATTGTAAACCGGATCAGCACCCGAATTGACGCAGGTGATGGATCGTATGCAGGTAGCCTAGGCGCATCCAGTCCGACTCTGACAACTCTCCAAACAGAGGATGTGCCTGCCATTGGAAGTCCCTGGGGCGGCGGCTTATGCGCCCCATCAACCGCAGAAGGTCGTCGACATCGCGGTCGAACTCGCCGGGCTTGGTGCCGGCGCGCTGCTGATCGAGTTCGGGCGCGGTTCGGAAGCCATGCGGCCAGGGCAGTGGCACCCACAAAGCCAGAGGTCTAACCACCCTCCTCAGGAATGGGGTCGAGACATTCGTCACCGGCCGAAGCCCCATGTATCCCCGAAAGGCGTCGGCGAGATGGCAGACCATCTGGTGGGCGGACATTTTGCCCCAACGACGCGGCGTCTCGGGATGTAATCGCCGAAGGCGCGTGCCCAATTCTTCCCGGCAGCTTTCGTCTGAGAGAGTCTTCATGCTTCAGGCAGCGCAACCTTTGCGGCGGGCAAGCAGCCCGCGAATGGTGTTGAGGAGTTCGGGAACGTCGGTGGGCTTCTGCAGTCCGGCGTCGGCGCCTTCGGCTTCCCATTGGTTCAGCAGATCGGGGAACCCGCTGATCACCACCGTGACCGGCCGGGATGGATGTTTCTTGGCGGCGCGCACCACTTCATATCCTGACGATCTCGTTTCCAGACTCAAGTCGGTCAGCACGAAATCGAAGGTCTGCCGGCCAAGACACGCTTTAGCAGCTTGCGCCGAAGGAGCAGTGTCGACCTCAAAACCTTCCGACTTCAGCACCAGTTCGAGCGTAACCAGGATGCTGGGTTCATCGTCCACAATGAGCGCTCTTGATGCCATTGTGCCCTTCCGCCAGAGCAGAAGCTTACCTCAAGTTGCATTGGTTGTGTGTACGATACTAAACAATTCTGCAGGGTTGCGGCAGTTGCCGAAGGGGTTGGATGGGAGGGGTCGGTGACTGTCCCAATGTCGGCGGCCCGCGCTTCAGGGGAGAAACGGGTCTGCTTGATGCAAGACAGCCTCGCTGCTTACCAGCTCACGACGGCAAGCTTCAGTTGCCGGCCAACTCGGATAGCCAATTTTATCGGGGGTGGCCCGGGATGGGAGAAGTAGGGCTCCTTTGCGACCTGGTCGCCGATTCTGACTGAACCCTGCTTCAGTTTTCTCCCAGCTTCCGTGGTAGAAGCCGCGAGGCCGCAGCGGACCAGCAGGCGATCGACCTTGAATGTCGCTTCCGCGCCATGGTCGGTGGTAACGACATGGCCGCCGATCTCGGCCAGAGTGACGGGAATTTCTTCGGCGCTTTCCGGAAGCTCGCGCTTTTGAAACTGCCTGGCCCAATCCTCGGCCGCCTGGGTCGCCGCCTCTGCCGAATGAAAGTCCTTGACGATGCGGGCGGCGAGGTCCTTTTTCGCCTGCATGGGATGAGCTTCGCGTTTCATGCCTTCGATCTCGCGAATCGAGACATCAGTCAGCAGTTCGTAGTAGCGCCACATCATCTCGTCCGAGATCGACATGATCTTGCCGTACATTTCCAGCGGCGGCTCCTTGATGCCAATGGCGTTTCCGTAGGACTTCGACATTTTCTGCACGCCGTCGAGGCCTTCGAGAATCGGCATAGTCAGAACGACTTGCGATTCCTGGCCGTAGGCGCGCTGGAGTTCGCGGCCGACGAGCAGGTTGAATTTCTGGTCGGTGCCGCCGAGCTCGACATCGGCCTGGAGCGCCACCGAGTCGTAGCCTTGGACGAGTGGATAGAGAAGCTCGTGTACCGAGATCGGCTTCTCGTCCTGAAATCGCTGATGAAAATCCTCGCGCTCCAGTAACTGGGAGACGGTGTACTTGGCCATGAGGCGCACGAACTCGTCAGGCGTGAATGCGCCCATCCAGCGGCGGTTGAAGTCAATCACCGTCTTCGTCGGATCGAGGATTTTGAAGACCTGGGCTTTGTAGGTTTCAGCATTCTGCTCGATTTGTTCGCGACTGAGAGGCGGGCGCGTGACCGAGCGCCCCGTGGGATCGCCGATCATTCCGGTGAAATCGCCAATCAGGAAAATGACGGTGTGGCCGAGGTCCTGAAAATGTTTCAGTTTGCGAAGGACAACGGTGTGTCCGAGATGCAGGTCGGGCGCGGTTGGGTCCATGCCCAGTTTCACGCGCAAAGGCTTTCCGGAGGCGATTGATTTTTCCAGCTTGGCGCGAAGCTCGGGCTCGCGAATGATTTCGACCGCGCCCTTTTTTATGTACGTCAATTGCTCATCTACGGAAGCGAAATGGAGCATGGCCAGAAAATTATATCCGGCGAGAGCAGAAGCCAGCCCATAGACGGTGCAGATCCCGACCACATTCTTCAGGCGCTCGAAACACGGGTTTGCCGAACGAACCCCCAGGCCTAAGAAATCCTTCTGTGTGACTTTGTGCCCTTCGTGGTCAGGAAAAGCTTGAAACCCGGAGGTCACAGAGGAATTCAGAGGCGCAGGATATGCGACCTGGACGGCAACGGTTCACAACGCGGCAAGCCTACTCGCAAGTTAGTTTCCGTCCCAGCACTTTGAATTGGCCACGCAAGACGATGTTGATCGCTTCCGCATAGGCGATGTGTTCCTGCTCCAGGATTCTGGCGGCTAACGTGTGCTCGTCATCGCGGTCGAGGACCGGCACGGCCTTCTGCACGATGATGGGTCCGTGGTCGAGTTCTTCGTCCACAAAATGAACCGTGCAGCCCGCAATCTTTACGCCGTAAGCAAAGGCTTGTTGTTGGGCCTCAAGGCCAGGGAATGCAGGTAAGAGAGAAGGATGAATATTGAGAATGCGGTGGGGAAATTGCTTTACGAACCAGGGCGAGAGCAGGCGCATGTATCCGGCAAGGCACACGAGATCGACATTGTGCTGCCGCAAGGCCGCGACCACCTCTCCATCGTGCTGTTCACGGTCTTTGCCCTTCGAGGGAATCACCAGCGTAGGAATGCCGAACTTGCGGGCGATCTCCATTCCCCCGGCGTGGGCGCGGTTCGAGATAACCACAACGATGCGCGCGTTCGGAATACTTCCTGAAGCGACGTTCCTCGCGATCGCCTCGAAATTGGAGCCGCGGCCAGAGAGCAGGACACCGAGATTCTTCATCTAATTTCTCCGTGCTCAGGCTAAACAGCGATATTGAGCGGAGTCAAACGACCGCAAACGCGCGGCCGCCGGAATCGGCTGCTTCCGGACAAGCCCTGATACTCACAACCATGATTCTGGTTGCGAGTCTCGCGTGTCCCTCAGCCCTGGCGCAGGCCACAACTACGGCCAGGGCACGGTGGGGTATGCCAGGCGTTATGGCGCCGCCTTCACCGATGAGGTCTCCAGCGGCTTTTTCACCAATTTCTTTTATCCAACTTTGCTGAAGGAAGACCCCCGCTACTTTCGCCGGGGCTATGGATCGTTCCAACATCGCCTCGGCTATGCCCTGGCGCAGGAGTTCACCTCGCACACCGACCATGGCGGCAAGACGTTCAATTTCTCGAATGCCCTGGGGGCGTTGTCAGCCGGGGCTTTGTCCAATGCGTACTATCCGCCGGCAGACCGGGGCTTTAGCCTGACCATGAGCCAGGCGGCAATCTCACTGAGTTATGGAAGCGTTGGCACAGTGGTGGCCGAGTTCTATCCCGATATCAGCCGGCGCCTGTTTCATCACCGGGAGAAAGTGCCGCGCTAGACGCGCACCCTGGCTACCAGCGCAAGGAACAATAGAAAAGAAAGCAGCAGAGCGCCCCAGGCATTGGCGCGCACCAGGCGGTGGGTGGCCGGCCAGGGAAACATCAACACATCAAAAACGGCAATCAGTTTTTCCGGCCAAAGAAGTCCGGCGACTCCGAATGCCAAGCACATTTGGACAACCAGCGAGAGAGTCAAATGATTCATCCTGTGCTCCAACGCAGAGAATGCAGCGTTCAGCCTGCAGATCTCAGATTTCCGCGGAAATCTGCTCCCCGATCTGCCAACTTACGATCTGAACTCAGATATGGGAATTTCTATTTCCCAAGTCTAGCCTGAGGGAATGGCCTTGAGTCAACCAAAAAACCTCTGCAAGAAACACGCAAGTCAGGTGGTCTTGCGGGAGGTGCCGGCCAGCCAGCGAAACAGCATATTCACCAGGCTGAGGACGATTCCCCCAATGAAGGCCGCGCCGAAGCTGTCGACGCGGAAGGAGGGGGACAGAAGCGCCGAAGCCAGTTCCAGCATTAAGGCGTTGATGACCAGCCAAAAGATGCCCAGCGTGAGGATGGTCAGGGGGAAGGTGACAACCTTCAGGACAATGCCTAACGTTGCATTGACCAGCCCGATCACCAGGGCGGCGATCAAGGCGGCACCGGCCCCGCTGACGTGAAATCCGCGAACGAACTGCGCCACCACCCAAACCGCCAGCGCGCTAAGAATCCAGTTGATCAGGTGCCGCACGCGACTCTCCGAAGGGGAAAATCATAAGCGGCTTCGCGGAGGCTGGCAACTCGGCTGCGCCCAACGGCGGAAATATTACGAAGGAGCCTTGCCGAACAGGTCGACGTAATGCTTCCAGTAGCCTTCTACTTCGGACAGGATGCGCTGATATTCCGGATCGCCGCGTAACTTGTCCCAGCTTTTGTCACGCTGGAACCAGGGATAGTTGTGATTCCCCCGCCGAACCGCCTGCTTCAGAAATGCCAGCGCGGTGTCTCTTTCACCGAGTTGCGCATAGATAGCGCCGATCCACTCGGCAAAGTCTCCATCTACAATTTCCTCCGGCCTGTACCGCAAAACCCGCGGGTCAATTTGATTTCTCTCTCCTCGCGATGCATGCACGAGGGCGGAGATGACCATCGGTTCTTCATCTGCCTGGCTGCGGCTGATCTCCCGGGAGCGGTCCAGCACCCGCTCAGCTTCGTCGGATTTGCCTTCGTAATAGAGAAAATACCCGCGGAACATCAAGAGTTTGAAATGATCAGGAAACCGCTCCAGCGCTGATCGCACTTCTTGTTCGGCCTCATAGGGCTTGCCCTGATAAAGCAACATGCGGCCGTGCATCCAGTAGGCTTGCGGAAGCACCGGATCCAAATCGCGGCCGCGCCGAAACGCGGCTTCGGCCAGGTCCG
The DNA here is from genome assembly GCA_036376415.1 of Terriglobales bacterium. Taxonomy (GTDB): domain Bacteria; phylum Acidobacteriota; class Terriglobia; order Terriglobales; family Acidobacteriaceae; genus Gp1-AA145. The sequence continues at coordinate 163,118 of DASVAJ010000053.1, read as the reverse complement.
TCAGGCCTGCATAGTGGTATATGTAACCCAGCTGCTTCCATGCCAAAGATGAATTGGGGGCCAGGCTCACCGCTTCCCGCAGCATGGGGAGCGAATCGGCATTCTTGCCCTCTTCACCCAGGACCGCGCCCAAGGAGATATTTGCGTCGAAGGATTGGGGATTTAGAGCGACAGCTTTTCGGGCGCTTTGTTCCGCTAATTCGAGGTTTTGCGCCGAATCTTCCTGGATGTTTGCCGCCTCCAATGAATATGCCTGCGCCAGGAGCGCGTAGGCATCCACAAAGTTGGGATCTTTCTCGATTGCTCGCCGGCATCTCTGCTGGCAATTACGCAAAGACTCTCGCTGTGCGTTCAAAAAGTAATCGGTCCAATACGCGCGAGCTTGCAGCAGCAGGTTATAAGCTTCGCTGGAACTGGTGCTTGCCGTATTCAGTGCCTGCTCGTCTTGACCTGTAAGTTGGACGCTCAGTTCTCCGACTACTTTTTGCGCGACTTCATCTTCAAAGCGCATCATGTCGTGACCCAGCAGGTCATAACGTCCTGCCCAGCGCGCCGCCCCGTGATCAATGAGTTGGACGGAGACGCGAAGCTTGTCCCCAACCCGCACGTAGTTTCCCGCCAGAACCGAATTGACCTCAAGCTCCCTGGCGGCTTGCGAGGGGTCATCCGTGCCCTTGGCGTACTTCAGGACGGAACTGGTCGGCCGGACCGCGAGGTTCTGCAAAGTGGCCAGGCGGCTGATGATGGCGTCGGCAATGCCTATACCCCAGACCGCGTCCGCCTGGCCGGAAAGATCACGGAACGGCAATACCGCAAGGGATCGTACTGAGGAGGGTTTCGGGGTTGCGGTGGCAGGGCGGGCGATGGGCCGCGCGTGCTGATACCAGACGAGAGCGCCAATCGCGACCGCAACGGCAAGCGCAGCCGCGACCACCCCGGCGGAAAGCTTCCTCTTCTTTGGTTTCTGCGGCTCGAGAAAAGGTGTTGTCCGTCCAGACTCGCTTTCGCGCTTCAGCCGCTTGAGGTCGGCCCGCATGTCCGCGGCATGCTGATAGCGCAATTCCCGGTCCTTCTCCAGCCCTTTGTTGATAATCTCTTCCAGCTTCGAGGGCAGATCAGGATTGACGCGAACCGCAGAGGCGGGCGCGCGTTCCAGAATTGCGTTGAAGATCAACCCCGAGGTGTCGCCGCGAAAGGGCAGCAGTCCCGTCGCCATTTCGTAAAGCACAACTCCGAATGAGAACAGGTCGCTTCGCCCGTCCAACTCCTGTCCCTTCACCTGCTCCGGCGACATGTACGCGATCGTGCCTAGCGTGGTGCCGGGACTGGTAATGTGCTCGGTCGCCGCGGTCGCCGCAGCGGCAACCAGGGAAGGGGTCTCTCCGGCCAGGGCAACAGTTTTCGCCAGCCCGAAATCCAGAATCTTCACCTGCCCACGGTCGGTCACGAAGATGTTCGCGGGCTTGATGTCGCGATGTACGATTCCTTTGCAGTGCGCCGCATCGAGACCGTCAGCAATTTGAATGGCGAAGTCGAGCAGCATCTCAAGCTGCAGCGGTCTCCCCATGATGCGATGCTTCAGCGTGGCCCCCTCCAGCAGTTCCATGGCGATGAAGGGCTTCCCCTGGTGTTGGCCGATTTCAAAGATGGTGCAGATATTGGGATGGTTCAGACCCGAGGCGGCTCGCGCTTCGCGCCGGAAACGCTCGAGTGCGTGGGGATCATGCGAAACGTCTTCCGGGAGAAACTTCAGGGCCACGAAGCGGCCGAGTTCCGTGTCTTCCGCCTTGTAAAGCACGCCCATTCCGCCCCCGCCGAGCTTTTCAATAATTCGGTAATGAGAGACGGTTTCGCCGATCATGAGAGCGAATGTTACGGCCAGCCAGGAGGCAAGTCAACGAACCCAGCATCTGCCGCTAGACCGGCACGGAGGGCAACTCGGCCGCCGAGATGCTGAATCCAGTAACGTAGTAAACTCGTTCACCTATGTCGAAGGCCGGGTCCATTGCGGGCGTGTTCCTGTTCAGCGCGCTTGCCTTTGTAATGCCCGGGAGTTGGGCCCAACTGGTGGCGTCGCGCGATCTCACGAGTGGCTGGCGGGTACCTCAGGAACACGTGCCCGGGCCGTCGAGCGACAGCTGTCCCAAGGTGAGTTATTCCGTTACACCGGGAGATATGGGGAAAAAAGCGCCGGCGGCCGAAGGGGAGCGCCTGGAGTTGCAGATTATGCAGATTTCGCCGCCGCAGCTCACTATCGGCGAGGATTTTATTGCGACGGTGCAACTGAAGAATGCCGGCACGACTACGGTTCTGGTGCCGGCCACCGCAGACGGAGCGCAATTACCGGGCAACGCCATTCAGGACGAAAAAACCGAAGAGGAATATGAAGTCGCCGACGTCTCGTTCCGCCTGGCGACCGGCAAGGATCATCGCACGCCGATTTTTCTCAGCTCGGCGGGCGCGCTGTTCGCCGATCCTGACGACAAGAATTCCTACGTGACTCTGGCCCCGGGAAACTGGGTGCAGATCAAGCTGAAGGGCGTGGTCGAATGCGGCGCCGCCAAGTGCCTGGCCGCGCTGCAGGCCGACAGCGATGGCGTGCTGACGGCTTGGTGGTATCAGCGGCTCTTGACGCATAAAGTGAGCGGCTGCGAGGAAAATCACGGCAGCATCGATGTTCGCGAAGTTGACTCGACGCCGTTCCGCGTGGTGGTGCACAATTCCGTCAAGAAGGCGGAGAATTCTCCGGCAATTTGATATGCCTGTAATTACCTATCTCGAAGCCATTCGCCAGGGAATCTGGGAAGAAATGGAGCGCGATCCCGCGGTGTTTTGCCTGGGCGAGGATATCGGAATCTACGGCGGCGCGTTCAAGATCACGGATGGCTTCATCGACCGCTTTGGCGCGGAGCGGGTGATCGATACGCCGATTGCGGAGTCGGCGATTGTGGGCGCGGCCTTTGGGGCTTCGCTGACGGGCATGCGTCCGGTGGCGGAATTTCAATTCATGGACTTCATCGCCTGCGCCATGAACCAGATCAGCAACATGGTGGCCAAGACGCATTATCTATGGGGTGCGCCGGCGCCCCTGGTTTTGCGCGGACCGAGCGGCGGCAACGTTCATGGCGGCCCCTTCCACTCGCAAAATCCCGAGATGTGGTTCGTCCACAATCCCGGGCTGAAAGTGGTTTGCCCGGCGACGCCGTACGATGCCAAGGGACTGATCAAGGCTTCCATCCGCGACCCCAACCCCGTGGTCTTCTTCGAGCACAAATATCTGTATCGGAGAATCAAGGAAGAGGTCCCGGCGGATGATTATGTGGTTCCCCTGGGCAAGGCGCGTATCGCGCGCGAAGGCCGCGATCTCAGCGTGATCACCTATGCTGCCATGGTGCACCTGGCGATGGAAGCGGCGGAATTGCTGGCGCAGGAAGGCATTGAACTGGAGATCGTGGACCTGCGCACCTTGGCGCCGCTCGACCAGGCGGCGATTCTCGAAACCGTGCGCAAGACCAACAAGGTGATGATTCTGCACGAGGATACGCGTACCGGCGGCATTGCCGGCGAAATCGCGGCTCTCATCAACGAAGATGCATTCGATGAACTGGATGGGCCCATCGTCCGCATCACGGCATTGGACACACCTGTACCCTTTTCGCCTCCGCAGGAGGAGCGCTTCCTGCCGAATTTGCGCGCCGTGGTCGAAAAGGCGCGCTGGCTGAAATCTTACTAATTGTTGACACCTCCGGCTGATTCTTTGCTCTATTAGTCATAGGGAGAAACTATGCGAGGATTCATTCTGGGAGTCATCGTTACGATCGTAGTGTTATTCGGGATTGGCTTGGCAATGGCCGACCTCGGCTTCTTTCCCACCAACGCCGACGCTACTCCACCATCGTTTGAGCGCCAGCTTGCCATGAGTGCAATGGATGCGTCGATGGAGCGGCACGCGCCGCGCGTCAATAACCCTGTCCCGCCGACCGACGAAAACCTGATCGACGGCATGAAGATTTACACCATGAACTGCGCCGTTTGCCACGGCACCATGGATATGAAGCCGAGCGTGCTCGAGCACTCGTTGTATCCCCCGCCGCCGCAACTGCTGCTCGATCCGCTGGATGATCCCGAGTGGCACATCTACTACGCCATCCGCACGGGCGTGCGCTATACCGGCATGCCGTCGTGGAGCAAGGCTCTGAGCGAGCCGGATATGTGGAAGGTGACGGCGTTTCTGTCGCGGATCGATAAGCTTCCCCCCGCGGCACTGCAGTACTGGAAGAACGCATACGGCACCGCGCCTCAACCGCATGAGCAGCAGGAGCAGCACGGAGCGCATGAGCATCACGATTGAAGCAAGTCGGAACGAGAAATTCAGAAGTTGCGGAATGTCCGGATTCGGAAGGTTCGCTTCCGCCTGCTTTCCTGCCTTCTGACTTCCAGCTTCCACTCCGGCAAAAAGCCTTAACCGCAAAGATCGCAAAGAGGACCGCGAAGAGACTCTCGGCAGGGTTTCTTTGCGGCCTCTGCGGCTCTCCTTCGCGCGCTTTGCCGTGAGAAGCTTTTCAGGTTTTCTGGACCATTAGCAGCTGGACCTTCCTGGCTCGAACCCACAACCGAGGAGCCAAACCAGCGACGATTTCTCCTTCGTTATAATTACAGGTTGCGTCCGGTTCAGATCCCAGCCTGAGCCGCTGCGAAGAGGAACTATGGCTACCGACATTGTCATGCCCCAGATGGGCGAGTCGATTTTTGAAGGAACCATCACCAAATGGCTGAAAAAGCCCGGCGACAAGATCCAGCGGGATGAGCCGCTGTTCGAGATTTCGACGGACAAAGTAGACGCCGAGATCCCGGCTCCTGCCTCTGGCGTGCTGCAGGAAATCAAGGTCACCGAGGGGACGACAGTCCAGGTCAACACGGTTGTAGGCACGATCGCCTCGGATGGCGAAGGAGCGGCCGCGCCCAAGGCTGTTCCGGAAAAGAAAGCTGCGCCTGCCGCGGCGGCGGTTCCTAAGGCAGAAGCACCGGCAGCTGCTCCTCCGGCGCCCGCCCCAGCGGCGCCGGCCCATGAGGAAGATGAGCACGCGCGTTCGTCTCCGCTGGTCAGGAAAATTGCGCGCGAGCACAACGTGGACCTGTCGAAGGTGCCAGGTACCGGCCTAGGCGGACGCATCACCAAGCAGGACATTCTGGCATTCGTCGAGGGGCAATCTACGCAGGCACCGGCTTCGACCTCGGCCGCTTACGAGCCGCCTATGCCTCGACCGGAAGTGCCGCGGCCGGCCGCGCCGCCATCGACTCCTGCGTCTGGTCCCGCTCCCGCCGCGATCCCCGGCGATCTCGTGCCCATGACGCAGATGCGCAAGATCATCATGCAGCGCATGGTCGAATCGCGGCGCACCAGCGCCCACGTCCACTGCATGTTCGAAGTGGATATGACCCGCATCGTCAATCTTCGCAACAAGCTCAAGTCGAGTTTCGAGCAGCGCAATGGCGCGCGCCTCACGTTCATGCCATTTTTCGTGCGCGCGGCAATCATCGCGCTGCAGCAGTTTCCCATCGTGAACGCCAGCGTTGAAGGCGAGGCGGTTCGCTATCACCGGCACATCAATGTGGGGATCGCCGTGGCCTTGGATTGGGGATTGATCGTGCCTGTTCTGAAGAATGCCGACGAACTGAACTTCCTGGGACTACAGCGCGGCATTACCGACCTCGGCGAGCGCGCCCGCTCGAAGAAGCTGAAGCCGGAAGAGGTGGAAGGCTCGACCTTCACCGTCACCAATCCCGGCCAGTTTGGCGCGGTGTTTGGCCTGCCCATCATCAACCAGCCGAATGCTGCGATTATGGGCGTGGGGGGCATCACCAAGATGCCGCTGGTGGTCACCGATAAGGACGGAAGCGACTCGATCGCCATCCGCTCCGTCGTACACCTGACCCTGGGCTACGACCACCGCGTCATTGACGGCGCTGTTGCCGACCAGTTCATGGCGTTTGTCAAGAAGACGCTGGAGGGCTGGACCGAGGATGTAGGTTAGGGCCGGCCTTCGACTCTGATCGCGGGTAAATGCCTGGCGTTCCGACGCGCCGCAAGCGATACGAGGATCATCGCAAGTTCGCCAAGGCTGGCCGGGCGGCAAGACCGGCGTGTAGAGCGGCTACTTCGTCTCCTCGGAAGTACTGTCCCTTGGCCCCCTTCATTTCCGGCATGGCGGCATAGGGCTTGCTGTAATCGTTGTTGGCGTTCCAGAAGAGAAAGCCGATCCCGCCTTTGTTCTTGGCGGTCAGGACCTGCACTTCAATGTACTGGGGGGAATAGGTCCTGGTCCGCCAGGCAAAAGCCTGGAGCCATGGCCGAAGCACGACGCCGCTGCCCTTGGTGATCAACTGAAAGCGATCCATCGATTCTCCGATGAAGTGCTCGGGCGCATCGCCGGGCCTGGCATAGCCGTCCATGCCAAAAAAGTGCGAAGGGTAGATCATCGGCGAGAGCACGTCGCAGTATTTTGCCATGCGAACGATGTCTTGTCCGGTGTGCGAGAGATCGACCTGCCGCTGCCACGCCATGACGCCGAATACATCCAGCGACAGTAGAACGCCTTTGGCATGGATGCTCGAGTAAGCCCGCTGCAGGAAATCGGCAATCACGTCAGACCGCTGCCACTCGGGATGAGACCTCTGGAAGGAAAAGCTGGCGTCCTTCTGGTCGCCTTCGGCCGGAAAACGCACGTAGTCGAACTGGATTTCGTCGGCGCCTCCGGCAATCGCCGCCTGCGCCAGGGCGATGTCGTACTCCTGAACTTCTATGCGCGACGGATCGGCCCACACCAGCTTGCCATTTTCACGCCAGGGCTGGCCCGTTTTTCTGGACTTCACCGCCAGTTCGGGATGGCTCACCACCAGCCGCTCGTCGCGGAAGATCGCAATGCGGGCAATCGCGTGCAGCCCGAGCGAATGTAAAAACCTTGTATATTTCGGCAGATCGCGAATGTAGGCCTTGTGCGCGCCCAGCAAGGGATGGTCAAAGGGAATATTCACCGTGCCATCGCTGTCTTTAATGTCAAAAACCACCGAGTTGCCGCCCGCCTCGCGCCACCTTCTTACGATCTTCAAACCGTGATCGCTGGCGGCCATTAAGCCCGTCAAGTAAATCGCGCGCACCTCAAAGTCTCTGGGAATGGGAATGGGCTTTTCATCGATGGGCGCAGCCAGAATTCCCGGAATGGTCAACTGCTGCCCAGCTTTGAGGAACGTGCCTTGCAGGTTGCCGTTCGCGGCGCGAATCGCCTCCGCCAGTTCGGTCGAAGTCAGGTATGAGGTCTGCGAAACATAGCGCCGGGCTACGGAAATCACCGTATCTCCGCGGCGGGTGTCATACAGTGCGGTCCCCGGAGCCGGGATTCTGGGCGCCGGCGGATTCGAGGGTTGGACTACGGCAGTCGCCGGAACCAGTTTCGCTCCCTTGGCCTGGGCCGAAACTTGAATGGTTCGAAACTCAATTGCCGACAAGATGAACGCTACACACGCACCGGCAATCAGCAGCTTCGATCCAAACGGGCGCAAGTTCTTCTCCTGTGACATTGCAATTCCGATGCTACTGATGCAGAATTCTGCTCGCCAGTTACGGCGGGCCGTGGACTTAGGAAGAGATGGCTGGGATTTCGGGTATCGCCGGTTAGCATGGCAAGCCGATTGGGGCGCGGTTTGGGAGACGAACGGGCGGTTACGGGCAGCGCTTCAGCGAACGAGATCTAACCAGTAGACCGGTTGACGACCGAAACTTCCAGTTATCTGCGAGCGGACTCAATCTTTCAGGCGCGCGATGGCGGGAACGACGGGGTCAACCACCGCCGGGTGCTTTTTCCTCTCCTGCGCAAAGTATTTCCCCTTTACACGATTTCACATCCCGATGTAAGTGACTCTTCGGGCGCAACCGCCGCATCTAAGCCGTGTAGAAAGCGAGCTTAGCGACTTTTCATGGGTTGGCGAACCGCTTGCTCGGAAAGAACGCGAAGCTGGTTTTGAAAGTGACAAATATTGTCACTTCAGATTGAGGCCGAGCCCCTAGGCACGGGCCCGACAGAGGAGCAGGGCCAGAGGATATGAAAACGATAGCCAGCACAGTTCTTGATCCGAACAAGCGCAGTGGCGACGCCCAGGATTTTGAGACTGGGTTACGACGTAAGATTGTCGGCCAGGATGCGGCCGTAGAAAAGGTCGTCGAGATTTATCAGATGTTCCTCGCCGGCTTGAATCCACCAAACCGTCCGGTTGGGAATCTGCTGTTTCTGGGACCCACCGGATCGGGTAAAACCAGGGTCGTAGAGGCGCTGGCCGAATGCCTGTTCGGCGACGCTCGCGCCTGCATCAAGATCGATTGCGCCGAATTTCAGCACTCGCATGAGATTGCCAAGCTGATCGGCTCCCCCCCGGGCTACCTGGGCCACCGCGAGACGCATCCCCTGCTCACCCAGGAAGCGCTCAACCAGTGGCACACGGACCGTCTGAAGCTTTCGATTCTGCTGTTCGACGAAATCGAGAAGGCCTCGGATGCGCTGTGGCAGCTCTTGCTGGGCATCCTCGACAAGGCGACTCTCACCCTGGGTGACAACCGTCGCGTGGACCTTTCCCAGTGCATCATTATCATGACCTCGAACCTGGGGGCGGGCGAGATGACGAACCTGGTTGGGGGTGGCTTCGGGTTTGCTCCCAAGGCGAGCGTCGTCGACCAAAGCCTGGATGACAAGATCGAGCGCACCGCAGTCGAAGCCGCCCGGCGGAAATTCACGCCCGAGTTCATGAACCGCATTGACAAGGTGGTCGTGTTCAAGACTCTGCGGCCAGAGCACCTGCAGCAGATCCTGGAAATCGAGCTGGGCATGGTGCAACAGCGGATACTGATGGCGTCCGCCGCCAACCAGTTCGTGTTCTCCTGCACGCCGAAGGTGAAGAACTATCTTCTGCACGAGGGAACCGACCCGCGCTATGGCGCCAGACACCTGAAGCGGGCGATTGAACGGCATCTGGTATTCCCGATGGCAAACCTGGTCGCTACCGGCCAGATTCGCCTGGGCGATTTCGTGCGTGTGGACATGAACGGAGAAGGCCGGCTGACGTTTGTCAAGGAAGCCGAAGGCGCCATGGTGCCGATGCTCATGGAACGTTACGGAGCAGCCGCGGGAGCACCCACGCTGGTCAGCCGCACGGCGCGTCCCATCGCCAAACCCAAGGAGTTTACCGCCTCGCCAAACAGCGAGACGAAATAGAACGTTTCCGCTCGAAGAAAAACGCCCGGCTAACCGGCCGGGCTTTTTCTTTATTCGAACCGGGATCGGATCATCTTGCCTTCCTCCGTCAGTTTGGTGCCGCGGCAGCGCCAGGAGCGGCAACCCACCTTGTAAATAACCCCGTGCTGGATAATAATGAACCGCTCTCAAGCGAGTCGCAGGCCTGCGCCGGAATCCGCCTTCACCGCGAATCCATGACCAAAAGCAAGAAAGCCGCCGTAAGGAACGAGCGGGTGGTTACCCTCAAAGCCGTGGCCGCGCACGTCGGCCTCTCCGCCGGGACGGTTTCCGCGGTTCTCAACGATGCCCCTTCCGCGCGGCATATTCCCCAAGAGACCCGCGACCGAATCGTTGCCGCGGCGCGCCACCTGGATTATCGTCCCAACTTCTTCGCGCGCTCGCTGCGCAAACGCCGCAGCTTCACCATCGGCGTAATGGCGCCCGAGATTGGTGACAGCTACGCTTCCAGCATCATCGCGGGGATTGAAGCGGGCGCGCGCCAGAAAGACTATTTCTTCGTTACCGGAGTGCACCGGCACGACAGTGCTTTGTTCGACCGCTATGTTCGTCTTCTACTGCAGCGCGGAGCGGAAGGGATCATCACCGTCGATTTTGCCCTAAGCCACTCGTTGCCCGTTCCCGCTGTGGCCATACCCGGGCATGGAGTGCATGAAGGCGTGACCAGGATCGCTTTGGATCATCATCACGCGGCCGAACTGGCGCTGCAGCATCTCGTCGATCTGGGGCATCGCCACATTGCCGTGCTGCGAGGACACCCGCAGAGTTCGGACTCACACGACCGCTGGCATGCCGTGCAACGAGTAGCTCGCGATCTTGGCCTTGAGCTTGCTCCCGAGTTAGTCATTCAGATCGATTCCACTGATTCCACTCCCAACCTGGGTTATCCCTACGGCAAGCAACTGCTGGCGAGGAAGAGGCGGTTTACGGCTCTGCTGGCCTATAACGACGTCTCCGCCATTGGAGCGATACGCGCCTTCCAGGAGGCCGGACTCAACGTGCCGGCAGATGTGTCGGTCGTCGGCTTCGACGACATTCCCGCCGCCGCTTTTCACTACCCAAGCCTTACCACCATTCGACAGCCGCTACGCCGCATGGGCGAGATCGCCGTAGAGGTCCTGCGGCTGAGGATTGAAAATGAGCAGCAAGCGCAGCCGGAAGTGGCTGTGCAACCCGAACTGGTGGTGCGGGAGTCGACCGGCCGGCCACGCTAAACCGACCCGTCGGGTGCTGGCACGGTGGTGCTGGCCGCCTACAGCAAGCACTGTATTGTCAAGATGGCTACGCTTGCACCAGTCTAGAGGGAACCGGTTACGGGTATTTTTGTGCTCGCCACTGAAATGGAGACGAAAACCGCCACTATCCTCTGCATCGACGATGAGCAGACGGCTCTTGAACTTCGTCAAGCTCTTCTGAAATCGGCTGGATACAAAGTAGTTGCTGCCAAGTGCGGCGCCGAGGGCATCAAGGCCTTTCGGTCGCAGCACGTGGATGCGGTGATCCTCGATTACTGGATGTCGGAAATGAACGGCATGCAGGTGGCGCGCGAAATCCGTAAGCTGAATTCCACCGTCCCTATCATCATCCTTTCCGCGTACGGCGAACTGCTCGACGAAAGCCTGGGTATCGCCGACCTCTGGATCCGCAAAGGGGAAGAAGATCCCCAGTACCTGCTGGCGCGCCTGGAAGAACTGCTGAAAACACGCACGTCGGTGGCCTAAACCAGTAATTTTTTGTCTTTCCGCAGTGCTCCGTGAGCTGCGTGGTATTTGATTCCTGCATAGCAGCACCAGGACCCGCAGGAATACGCTGCCGTAGAATCCCTTTGTGCCTGAACTGGCGTTCTTTCTGGGGAAAGGCGGGGTGGGAAAGACGACGCTTTCGGCCGCCTACGCCGTGCGCGCTGCGCGGCAAAAGCATTCCCGGCCGGTTCTGCTGATCTCCACTGACCCCGCGCACTCGCTCGGCGATGTGTTCCAAGTCCGCTTACAAGCGAAGCCGGTCGAGGTCAAGGCCGGCAGCACGGGCAAGCTGCGCGTCTGGGAACTGGATTCGGCGGCGCTCTTTCGCGACTTCCTGAATGAGCATCGCGCCGAACTCATCGCCACGATCGAGAGCGGGTCGTTCTTCACCAGGAAAGAAGGCTCCGACCTGCTCGAAACCACGCTTCCCGGGATGGCGGAAATCGCAGCGCTGCTGGCGATCCAGAGCACGGTTGAGTCTGGGCGCTACTCCACGATCGTTGTCGATACGGCCCCGTTCGGGCACACGCTGCGGCTATTCAGCTTACCCGAACAATTCCTGCGCCTGCTGAATTTTCTCGAACTGGCGGGTGAACGCGACCAGGTTCTGGCGCAGCATTTTGGCGGCCGGATATCGGAATGGACTCCGAATTTCGTGAACGAGTGGCGCGCCCGCCTCCACGAACTGCGTAAGAGCCTCAGCGCCGCAAACCTCTTCCTGGTAACCACCCCGGAGAGCTTCGCTCTGAATGAATCGGTGCGATGCATGGCGGAGTTGCGCGAAACCAACCCGGAGATCGAACTCGCGGGGATTATTCTCAACCGGGTGGCAGGCGGAACGTCGCAGTGCGCCGTTTGCCGCGGTCGGGCTAAAGCTTCGCGACGGCCGCGATCTTTCCTGCGCGCAGCATTTCCAGGCATTGACGTTCACGTGGTTGAGGATCCGGGCTCTCCCATTCTCGGGGTTCAGGCCTTGCGGCATCTTGCGCAGCACGTCTTCTCTCACGCGCCGATCGTCCGCAGCAGCGCGCACCCAAAGTCTGGCTCGAAGTCCTATGGCTTCGAACCCGCGTACTGGCCTGCCATCGACGCGCCCCTCTCATTCGTCGTGGGAAAAGGCGGCGTGGGCAAAACCACCATCTCTGCCGGGCTGGGCTTCCAAGCAAGGGCTTGTTCACAGGACGCGGTCGAAATCTGTTCGGTCGATCCCGCGCCTTCCCTGGACGACATTTTTCAAACTCCGGTGGGAAATGACGCAAAATCCGTCTTGGGAGATAAGAAATTCCGGGCTTCGGAATTGGATTCTGTAGCCCTCTTCCAGCAATGGATCTCGAGCTTGCGCTGGGAAGTTGAGCAGGCCACAACCGCCAACGTTTCCGGAGTGCACATTGATCTCTCCTTTGAACGCAAGCTCTTCTCGGAATTGCTGGAACTGGTTCCTCCGGGTGTGGACGAAGTGCTCTCGGTCTTCCGCATCATCGACCTGATGGGCCAGCCGGCTCGCAAGGTCATTATTGATATGGCTCCCAGCGGGCACGCTCTGGAACTGTTGCGTACCCCCGATCGCATGCTGGCGTGGTCACGCCTGCTGTTGAAAAGCCTGGCAGCCCACCGTAAACTGGCGCTGGCTCGAGAAGCGGCGGTCAAGATCGCCGAACTGGAGGTGCGGGCGCGGGAGCTGTCGCAGCGCTTGCGCAGCTCGCAGACGGCGAAGGCTTACGTGGTTACGCTTCCCGAATTGCTTCCCGACCGCGAGACTGGGCGATTGCTGACGCAGTTGGAGTCCCTGGGACTCCCGATTGAGGCGGTTTTCATCAATCGGGTATTGCTTCCGGAGATGGTTGCAGGCTGCTCTCGCTGCCGCAGCCAGGCCGAGTGGCAAGCGAAAGTCTTGACCACGGTGAAGCGCGAGTTCGGTGACCGTCAGGTTTATATGATTCCCGAATTCAGGCACGAGCTCTCAGGACGAAAGGGCTTACGGCAGCTGACGCAACAATTATGGCGGCTCAGTTGAAATCGGAGGCAGAACGCGTTCTCTATCTTTATGGCATCTCGGAGTCGCTGCCCGCAACTGCTGCCGGTATCATCGGGGTCGATCTGAGGAGCGCGGTCGAGGCGATGGAGTGTGAAGGCGTCGTCTGCTGGATCAGCCGGGTCTCGTCCGACGAATTTGAAAGAGATTTGAACAAGAACATGGAAAACCTCGACTGGTTGGCGACAGCGAGCGTTGCTCATCAGCGCGCCCTGAGCGCGATCGCCGGCCACGTGGAGGTTTTGCCGGCACGATTTGGAACGGTGTTTCGCAATTCAGCATCGCTGCGCAAGCACGTTCGCGCCGGCCTTGCCGCGTTCCAGAAGGACTTTAAACGCCTGAAAGGCGCGGATGAGTGGGGAGTGAAGGTGTTCGCCGTGCAGCCCGCCTTGGTGAAGAAAAGCGCGCGTGCCGCCGTCAGCGGCAGAGACTACCTGCTGGCGAAAGCTTCGCGGCTGCCGCGCAAGGGGGCGGGCGCGGAGGTCGATGAGGAACTGCAGAAGTTTGCCGACGAACTCGATCGCGTAGCCGAAGAAACCGCTGCCGCGGGGAAAATCAGCAGCGGGCAACGCGGCCTGACATTCCAGAGATCGTTGCTGGTAAAGCGCGAGAACCGTCAACGGATGGAGTCCATTCTCAGGAAATTTTCCGAGCGCTGGGCCGATTCGCGAAAGATCGAATGCACCGGGCCGTGGCCGCCCTATTCCTTCCTCTCGGCCAAGAGCGAGAGCGCAGGTTCGGTGTGAGTACGCCGTCGGGCACAGTTCTTTTCACGGACCAGAGCGGCGAGGATCAGCTCTCGCTCGTCGACATCCTGGATCACGTTCTCAACCAAGGCATTATCATCCGCGGCAATCTGGTGATTTCGCTGGCCGGCGTCGACCTGGTCTATGTCGGACTCGACGTGATCCTTACGTCGATTGAAACGGCCATGCGCCATATGAACGCGCCGGCTCTGCCTGCAAAGAAATGAATGCCGATCCTGCTCTACTGCATAGCTGAGGCTTCCACCGCCCTGAACTCCGCTTTGACGGGCGTCGGCGGATCGCCAGTGTCTCGCATCGAACATTCACGGCTGGCGGTGTTCGTTTCCCTCAACTCCAATAGCGGCGCGTGGACGCGATTGCCCGTCCGCGATTCTGCGCTGCAGTTTCACCAGGTCTTGCACAAGCTGTTTCAGTCCGCCGCCATCCTGCCGTTCCGGTTTCCGACAGTATTTGCCGATGAGATGGAATTGGAAAAGCATATGGAGAGCTCTGCTGCGCGCTATCGCGACGCCCTAGAAAACTACCGAAGCAACGTGCAGATGGAAGTGGTGCTTAACGCCGCCGAGGCTCCCACGGCGCAGGCCAGTAACTCCGGAACGGAGTACCTGCGGGAGCGAAAAAACCGGCAGGACGAACTCAGCCTGCTGCTGGCCCGGGTGCAGTCGGCCGCGAAGTCTGCAGTAATAGAATGGAAAATGCGTCGAGCGCCGGGAGGAGTCCGCTGCTTCGCCCGGGTGGAGCGGGATTCTATCGAGCGGTTCAAGGAGTCCGCGCGAACTCTGGAGCTGCCGGCTGGGTATACTGCAAGGGTCAGCGGCCCCTGGCCGGTAACGGAATTCCTAGATTTTCCGATGTGATGCAGGAATCTGCGCAACCCAAGCCGGAACTGGAAGCCTCTTTGCCGCAGTCGCGCATCGACTGTACGCCGGAGAACGTCGAGCAGGGCCTGGCCAAGCTGGTTCTCAGCCTGATCGAACTGTTGCGGCAATTGCTGGAACGGCAGGCCATCCGCCGCATGGAAGGCGGTTCCCTCAACGACCAGCAAGTCGAAGACATGGGCCAGGCGCTGATGAAACTGGAAGCGAAGGTCCATGAATTGGCCGAGCATTTTGGCCTGAGCCCCGCGGACCTGAACCTGGACCTGGGGCCGATCGGCAAGCTTCTGGAAAAATAATTTTTGTGGGCAACGGCCTGCAGCATCTCTGAATCCTACCGGCGGCGAAGTTCGGGAGAATGGTCTCACTCCATACAATCAGCGCGAATACGTTGACACACGGTGCCTGCTGCAATTAGCATCAGGCCCGCAGAACGCTGCTTTTGGCGTTCATTCAGCCGCACGAAAGCCTATCGATGGAGCGGGTGCCTACAGTCTCGGGAACTACTAACCTCGTCGACATTTTAGACCGCGTTCTGGACAAGGGCCTGGTAATTGCAGGCGACGTGCGTGTGTCGCTGGCGAATGTGGAGCTGCTTACCATCCGCATTCGCCTGCTGGTATGTTCGGTCGACAAAGCCGAGCAGATCGGCCTGAATTGGTGGAAGTACGATCCGCATCTCACCATGCAGGCCCCAGTGGTCCCCGCGGTCAGTGCGCCGCGTCGCGTCCCCGGCGCGCGGGTACTGGCTGAAACGCCGCGTCCGGCACGGCAAGGGCAGAGAGCCGGCGCGAGGCGCAGGCGCTAGCTCGAAGCATGCGTCTGCAAACAACCGCGCGTCCGTCGAGCGCGGCGCATAGCTTTAACAGGAGGAGAGTTCCATGGCGGTCGAACGAGTATCAGGCGGTTCCAGCCTTATCGACGTACTCGACCGGGTTCTCGACAAGGGTATCGTCATCGATGCCTGGGTGCGCATTTCGCTGGTCGGCATTGACCTGATCACGGTCGAAGCGCGCGTAGTGGTCGCGTCCATCGATACATACTTGAAGTATGCCGATGCGGTTGGCCTGACCGGCCTGGTCTCGCGTCCACAACTCGCAGGGGAGGAAGTTCCGGCGATCGAGGTCGAGACCACGCGCCGAGTAGCGCGCACCCCCGTGGTGCGCCGCTCCGCCACGCGCCGGGGCTAGACTTAGGGGAACGCTGTGGGTATGGCTAGCGCTGTGCTGAGACCGAAACGCGAGCGCTTCATCGATCAAAGGTCGTCGAACGAATCGGCCGCTTTGCGCCTGATTGCCGCCGAACGCCCGGAGGAGATTTTTCCCATTCTCCTGGAGGAGATTGTCTTTCTGGGCTTTCCGCGCGCCGCGGTTTTCGACCTCAACTTCGATACCGGGGAAATCAAGGCGGTCGCTTCGCTGAATTTCGACCACGCATTCCTGGCCCGCATGCAGACCTCCCTGTGGGCGAGCGAAGACCCGCTGGTTGCCGCGCTTCTCAACCTGAAGTCCGTGCTGCTGCCCGATGGCAACATCCGCCAGGGCGCGCTCTATGCTCACCCCATGCTTTACAAAACTCACGTGCGCTGCTGGGAAGCCGAGCGCGAACGCCGTTCGGACTGCCTGGCGGTCCAGAACGCCGATGCCAAGCGGAAGCTTCAGATGCAGCAGCAGGTGTGCAGTATCTGCGGCATGCGGTCCTATATCAGCATCGTCGTGGGCGAGGTGGCGCGCAGCACAGGGCAGGCGCAGTTACGGCAATTGCGCAATCTGGCGGACCGCGCCAACCGGCATCTTTCGCGGCTTTTCAAGGTTGAGCATTACTACAACCGCATGCGCGACATGGAAACCACCATCTCCCGCATGACCACGGTCATGGAGAGCATGGCCGATCCCGTCATTCTCACGGACAATCAGCACCGCGTCATCATTCAGAACCGGGCTGCCGAGCGCTTTTTCCGCGTGCCCGAAGGCATCAGTGAAGGCGGACGGCGGGCGGTGGAATTCAACAACCTGCTTTTCTCGGCTGCGCTTTCGTCCATGATCGTGAGCGCGTCCGATAGTTCGCGCGATCTAACCCTGGTCGACGTCATGGAAGGCGAGGAAGTTCTGTTCGAGGCGGTTTGCGCCCCGACCTATTCCGGCGGCGCCCGCACCGGCATGGTCACGGTGATGCGCGACGTGACCGATTTGCGGCGAGCGGATCAGGAAGTGCGCGCCAATCTGGAGAAACTGCGCGCCGCTGAAGAAGTCGTTCGCCAGGACCGCGACCGCCTGAACCTGGTGATTGAAAACGTCGGCGATCCCATTGTCGTGGCAGATAACGCCGCGAAAATTGTGTTGCTGGATCCGCTGGCCAAGGAATTATTTGGCACCGGAGAGGATGGCCGCGACGCGCAGATCGTCAACAATGAAGCCAAACTGGACGCCTATCTGACCGCCTTCACCTTCTCCTTCCTCGACCGTCAGAACAAAGCCCTTCATCTGTACAGTCCCGCAACCCAGAGCAACATTGAATACGCCGCCCGGTCCGGCAAAATCTATGATGCCCGCGGACAGGTCGCATACACGGTGACCGTGCTGCGCGACTTCTCCACCTGGAAGCGACTCGAGCAGCTGCAGATGGAACGCCGCATGCTTGAGATGGAGAAATTCGCCGCCACCGGCAAGCTGGCGGGTACGATCGCGCACGAGATCAACAACCCGATGGAGGCCATCAAGAATGCGATCTACCTCCTGAAAAACCGGCTGGACGAGCAGTCGCAGCCCATCTACGAAGCGCTCAAGAACGAAACCGACCGCGTGACCCGCATCGTTCGCCAGATGCTGGGACTGTACCGCAACGCCGGCCAGGTGCGTACCTTCGATTTGAACGGCATCGTGGAAGACACGCTGGCGCTGTTCTCCCGCCCCCTGGCAAAATCCGGCATCACCATCGAAAAGCGGCTCGAGCAAATTCCCGCGGTGAAGGGTTCGGCCGATCAAATGAGGCAGTTGCTCTCGAACCTGGTGGTGAACTCTCAGGACAGCATGCCCAATGGCGGCCGCCTGACGATTCGCACGCGGCACACCAAGTCGGCGCGCGGCGCTTACGGAGAAACCAGCATCGTGGTGGCGGACACCGGCAGCGGCATCCCCAAAGAGATTCGCAAAACCATGTTTGAGCCGTTCGTCAGCACCAAAGGCGAAAAAGGAACGGGCCTGGGGCTGTGGATCGTGAAAGGCATCGTCGAGAGCCACAGCGGCAGGATTCAGGTACGCAGCAGCATGGGTAAGGGCACGATTTTCAAGTTGATTTTCCCGGCTTCACAGGTATGACACAGATTCAAGCGCCACTTCGGGGGAACCTGCACGTAATGACGCGGAAGGCAAAAGCCATGGCAACCACTTCACAACCCCGGCCTCGCAAGTCAGCGAAGGCCAAAGATGACGTACACATCAAGATGTCCGGAGACTCTGGCCAGCCCGCGATCGCTCCCGGCGAAAGCGGACGTTATGTGTATGGCATTGTTCAGGCAAAGGAGCGAGTCACGTTCGGCAAGAGCGGTATCGGCGGCACCGGCGAAATGGTCTATACCGTCAATTACCTCGACATTGCCGCTGTGGTCAGCAACACGTCGGTTTACATCTTCGATCCCACGCGGGAGAACGCTTTAGCCCACGAGCACGTGATCGAAACGGTGATGAAGACTTACACCATCATTCCCATGAGCTTCGGCACGGTGTTTCGCACTGACGAAGACATTCGCGAAGTGCTCAAGAGCATTTATCCCTCGCTCAAGGATGTTCTCCACCAGATGTCCGGCAAGCTGGAGTTTGGCCTCAAAGTGAACTGGGACCGCGACCAGATCATCGAGGACATCAAGCAGGAGGACGAGGAGATTCGACAATTTCACCAGGAGATTGTCCGCAAGCACCTGCAATCGACCTATCTTGCGCGTATGCAACTGGGCCGCATGATCGACAAAGCCCTGGCGGAACGCTCGATCTCGTACGTGCGGGAAATTTATGAAGCCTTGCGCAGCGTGTGCGTGGCTTCGCGCGACAATCAGCCGATCGGCGACAAGATGATCATGAACGCGGCGTTCCTGGTGGAGCGCGACCGCGAAGCCGAGTTCGACAGCGCCGTCAACAAAATCGCGCGCAAATATGGTCAGCGTCTCAAGTTCAAGTACACCGGCCCGTGGCCTCCATATAACTTCGTGAATATCCGGCTGAAACTGGAGAGGGTGGCGGCGGGATAGTAAAGAGTTGCGGTGGCTAGTTGCTGGTTTCACGGGCTTGAGGCAACGGCTTAACTGAAGATTGGCCTCAACCTCTGTCCGCAACCAGCCGCTGGGAAAGTGTTTATGCTCCTCGTCGACGATCTGCTGATGTTGCCGTTTTCCGGCTTTGGCTTCATTCTGCGCACGCTGCAGAAAGTGGCCGAGGAGCAGTACACGGATGATGCTCCGGTGAAAGAGCGCCTGCTGGAATTGCAGTTGAAGCTGGAATCGGAGGAGATCAGCGAAGAGGAATATGCGCGCGAGGAAGCGGCAATCATTCGCCAACTCCGCGAAATCGAAAATCGCAAGCGTGCGCTGGCCGGGGCGCCTCCTGCGGAACAGGATCGCGGCCTGGCATTTACCGCGGGAGAAACGAAGGCCAGCGCTTCGGTCACCTTCCACCAGGACACGGAACGAAAGTCCTGAGCAGTACTCGTCGCAGCACCATCATCATTCACTCAAGGAGAGTTTGCCGTGGGCCAGCGCAGCGGAGGGGAGGGCAAGCATAAGATGCGAGCAAAAAAAAATTCCAAGTTGAAGTTGATTCCTCCAACCGCAGACGATGCCCGCGACGAGGGTCCACGCCTGATTCCACTGGATGAACGCTCGAATGAACCGTC
Organism: Terriglobales bacterium; assembly: GCA_036376415.1. GTDB lineage: Bacteria > Acidobacteriota > Terriglobia > Terriglobales > Acidobacteriaceae > Gp1-AA145. The sequence goes on along the minus strand of DASVAJ010000053.1, from coordinate 143,516 downwards.
CCGGCTGGAGCATTACCTGGAACTGGCGGACACGGCGTTGGGCTTGAATCGGGCTGTGGTGGGGCACAAAAAGCCGACTGGCTAGGCTTGCAGCTTCCGGCGCGAAGCCAGTTTGTCGCGAAGAACCTCAATGATCGTGGTTACGTCGGCAGGTTTCACCAGGTAATCGTCGACCTGGCTGCGGATGGCCTGCACCGCCGATTCAAACGCCGGATACCCCGTCAAAATCACGTTGACGCATCGCGGCTGCGCCGAACGCATGGCGCTGACCACGCGGAATCCATCGCCCTCCTCGCCAATATTCAGGTCGGAAAGCAGGATATCGAACCGGGATGCGCGAATCTCCGCCAGCGCTTCGGAGACACTGGCTGCCGTGGTGACATCAAAGCCGTGGCCTTCGAGAACAGGCGGCAAGGTCAGACGGATACTCGGCTCATCATCCACGAAGAGAACTCGGTCACGCGACGGCATGTAGCTCCACCAACGCTCGAAGTGGCGTCACGAATGAAGGTTGTGAATATAGTGCAGCAGCAAAGCGGTGTCTGTCTAGCGGAGAACTTTGCCGGAGTATTTTTGACGCATCTTGGCAGGTTGGCCGCCAGGCAAGCGCCTGAGGCGGATCAGTCCCGGCGTCTGGGCCAGTCGACACGAACTCCCACTCGCGCCAGAATCGGCGGGCCGAGGTTCCGCAGGGGCTGGCTTTGCGGCGGGGTGGGGGGAAGCAGGGTCACCAGGTAGCGCTGGTTCAGCACGTTCTCGGCGGCCACATAGGCGGTAACCCCGTGGCCCAGCGCCCGTCCCAGAAACAAATCCATGACGTAGTAGGCCTTGAGCGGCAAGCTGTTCAAGTCATCGTCGTATTGCAGGCTGGAATAGCGCCCCTGAACGCTGAGCAGCAGCCGGGTCGGATTCCAATAGCGTGCTTCCCAGGAAAACTGGTGCCTGGGAACTTCCGGCACATTCAATCCAATGAGGGTGGGAACGGATTCGGCCACAGTGGCATGCGTGTACTGATAGCCGCCGGAGATCTGAAGCGAACTGGTCAGATGAAAGACGGCATCCAGTTCGGTTCCTAGCGAGCGCGTGCGCCCCAGGTTCTGCCGCTGGCGCGTGGCTGGATCGAGAGTGACGTTCGTGACCGGATCGACAATGTCCGTCCAGAAAGCCGTGGCTCGGGCCTCCAGTTTGTTGTCGAAAGCGGTGAGGCGTGTGCCGGCTTCGGCGCCGCTGGATCGCTCGGCCCGCAAGAAGGCATTGGCCTGGGTGGTGACCGGCCCCTGGCGAAAGCTGCGATAGAGTTCGTTCAAGGTCGGGGCGCGAAATGCGCGATAGCCGGAAACGAAAATCGAGGCATGCTCATGGACTGCCCGCAAGATCGATAAGCGCGGGTTGAAAGCTGTCTGCTTGCGGTCGGGGAAATTCGTGCCCGCAGCCAGGCCGGTGGAGGTCGAAATTCGCACGCTGCTGCCGTCGAGATTCGACCAGTCATCCCAACGCGCGCCGGCGACGATCGTCCATTTTGAGCCGATCCGAATAATGTCCTCGCCAAAAATGCCGGTTGACCGCTGCCGTCCACCGGCAATGTTGTTGGCGAAGTGGAAGCCGGTGGTGGAGGAGAACAACTGCTCGTCGCTGGCGCCCATCACTTCCTGGCTATCGACTCCGGCGATCAGCGTGTGGTTGCGGAAAACGTGGTTCCATTGCGCCGCGCCGCCGACTTGCTGGGAAGGCACGTGCTGAATGTCGGTGAGCGCCTCGGTCATGCGAGTGCCGGCAATCGCGGAGAAGGTCTGGTCGTAGCCCTGGGCCTGCCCGTAAACCCGCGCGCTGAGCCAGTCGTGGTCGCCGATGCCGGTGTTCACGCCGGCGACGCCAAATCCGGTGCCCGTGCTGTTGGCCTGGATCGGGGTCCCATTGTGGCGCTGTTCCTCGAAAAACGTGCCACGCAGAAAAGCTCGCCCGCTCTGCGAGAAGTGATAGCCCAGCGAACCATCAACGGTGGCATGCTCGGAATTGGCTGCGGCGTCGACGGCGCCACGCTGCCAGGAGGGAACAAGAATGTATCCGTCGGTTCGCGACAGATCCGCGGCGCCCCCGAGATCCCACCGTCCCTTGGCTGTTCCCGCCCAGACAGACAGGTCGGGAGTATTTTCGGTGCCATAGGATAAATCCATCGACATCGCAGGCGCCTCGGGGGTTTGCGTGAGGAACTGCACCACTCCGCCCAGCGCGTCGCTGCCGTACAGATTGGAAGCTCCGCCGCGGAAGACCTCTACCGACGAAAGCTCGGTGCGAGGAATGCGGTCCCAGTAAACCCAGCCGCCAAAGGGATCGACGATGGGGACGCCGTCCTCGAGCACTAGGGCACGGCTGGGCCCGCTGGCTCCCAGGCCGCGCAGCGAAACCCCTTGGCTGGTCGGATTCGAAACCCGGCTCGAAGATCGCCGGAACAGCGCGAACCCCGGGACCTGTCGCAGCATGTCATCGAGGGTCAGGCCGGGATTGGCCGCGATCTCCTCGGGCGCCAGTTGCACCACGCTGCCGGGCACATCGGCAAGTTTCATCGGGCTGCGCGTGGCGGAGACGATGATTTCCTCGGTGGCGGGAGCGGGATTCAGAGTTATATCGATCTCGGCCTGGCCGCCGGTTGCGGACCAATCCTGCTGCGCGGGGGCGAAGCCGGAAGCACTAACCCGCACCGCGCCGTGGTCGTCGGGGATGGCGGCGAATGTAAATCGCCCATTGCCGCCGGTGATTGTTGAAGCGTGGAACTGGGCGGTGGTGAGCGCAACCTCGGCGTTGGCGATGGCGGCGCCGGATGAATCGCGCACCGTGCCGGCAACCCCAATCGATTGCTGCCCCAATGCGCAGGTCACAGCTGCCAGTACGGTCAGGCCAAGCAGAGCGAGCCGGCAGCCCCAATTTGTAAGTTTTGATTCCGATTGCGGCAATTGTTCCCCACGCGACGAAGCCCGGCGAGCAAGTATCACAGAGAGTACACGATCTGCAGGGAACAGATGACAGGGGATTGTGAAAAGATCTTGTATCACCGTTCTCTATCAAAGCGGTAGCGTCCGCCGAGGTTCTGCGCCACCGTCTCCGCAACTTTCAGGAACGCATGTCCGGCATGCGACAGGCTGGCCGGCTTGCGATAGATCAGCCGCAGCTTGCGGTGGACTTTGAGTTCCTGCACCGGGATCCTGACCAGGTCGCCGCGAGCGATTTCGTCTTCCACGCTGATCTCCGGCAGAAATGCCACCCCGTTGCCCATCCCGACGAAGCGCTTAATGGCCTGCAAGGTGGGCAATTCGACCCCCATGTGCAGGGGCGTCTTGTATTTGCGAAATGCCTGAATCACTTTCTCCCGGTATGGCGATGAGACGATGTGGGCGACAAAGGACTCCGCTCCCAGTTGCCGGATGCTGACCTGCGGCTCGCGCGCCAGCGGATGCTGCGGCGGCACCACCAGGATCAGTTCATCCGAGTAAACCACAATAGATGCCAACTCGGGATCCTGCGGATCATAAGTGAGGACGCCAAATTCGCAGTTGTGGCGCAAGACGTCGTCGGGGATATGGCTTCCCAGCGAACGCTGGACCATGATGCGGATGGCGGGATGGAGCCGTCGAAAATCCGCCAGCACCCGCAGCAGATAGAGGGCGGTGAATTCGTTCGCGCCAATGACCAACTTGCCCTTCTGCAATTCGCGCAACTCGACCAGCGCCTCGCGGGCGTTTTCCCGCAGGTTCAGGAGCCGTTCGGCGTATTCCTGCAGCACCCGGCCGGCGTCGGTCAGGAGGCCGTCGCGCGAGGAACGGTCGAACAGCGGCTCGCCAATTTCCGACTCCAGCTTGCGGACCGCCTGGCTCACCGCGGACTGGGTGCGGTAGAGTTTGTCAGCGGCGCGGGAGAAGCCGCCTTCGCGAGCCACTGCCAAAAACACCTCAAGCTGCGAGATATCCATAAGTTAGGGTCATTAATGAAACTGCAAACACCATTAGCATGTCTTATTAAATCAGAAAATCTAAACCTATTAAGAAAAATTATAAGCTTTGGTTTTGCCCCCCATCCGCTTAGCATAAAAAGAATTACACGCAGGAGACCGTATGGATAAGGCGAGAATCACTGTTTTCGACACCACCTTGCGCGACGGCGAGCAGTCCCCGGGCTGCAGCATGAACGTGAAGGAAAAGGTCCGCCTCGCCGTGCAGTTGGACCGATTGGGCGTGGATGTCATCGAGGCGGGTTTCCCCATTGCCTCCGACGGAGATTTCGCCGCGGTGCAGGCGGTGGCGGCGGCGGTTCCACGGCCGGTGATCGCGGCTTTGGCTCGCGCCTCGCGCCTGGATATCGAGCGGGCAGCGCAAGCCTTGACCGCGGCGGTTCGCTCGCGCATCCATGTCTTTCTTGCCACTTCCGATATTCACCTGCAGCACAAGCTTCGCATCACCCGCCGGCAATGTCTGGAGCAGGCGCGCGATTCGGTCCGCCTGGCGCGAACTTATTGCAGCGATGTGGAGTTTTCTCCGGAAGACGCGACCCGCACCGATCCTGAGTTTTTGTTTGAGGTGCTCGAAGCCGTGATAGAAGCGGGCGCTACCACGTTGAACATTCCCGATACGGTCGGTTACACCGTTCCTTCGGAATTTGGCGCTTTGATACAGAACATACGGCAGCGAGTGCGGGGCGCCGAGAAGGTCACGATTTCGGCGCACTGCCACAACGACCTTGGGCTTGCGGTGGCGAATTCGTTAGTCGCAGTCGCGGCCGGAGCGCGCCAGGTGGAGTGCACGATCAACGGCATCGGCGAACGCGCCGGCAATGCGTCGCTGGAAGAGATCGTGATGGCGATGCGCGTGCGCCCCGATCGTTTTCCCTACGACACTGCGGTTGCCAGCGAGCAGCTTTATCCCACTAGCCAGATGCTCGAGGAAATTACCGGAGTCGCCGTGCAGCCGAACAAAGCCATCATTGGCCGCAACGCCTTCGCGCACGAAGCCGGCATTCATCAGGATGGGATGCTGAAGAACCCGTTGACGTACGAAATCATGACGCCGAAGTCGGTCGGCGTGCCCGACTCGAAGCTGGTGCTGGGCAAGCATTCGGGCCGTCACGCGCTCAGCCTTCGCTGCGAGCAACTGGGGTACAAGTTCGAGCGCCGCGAACTGGATGAAATCTACCGCAAGTTCGTGATCCTGGCAGACGAGATCAAGCATGTGCACGATCACCATCTTTTCGAGCTGATTCGCGAGAGCTATGGCGAGAGCCACCGCATTCCCCCTGGCCGCGTGGCCGCAGAACAAGCCACGGCTGCGGCCGCCGGAGCGGAAGATTCGCGCCGCTTGTTCCCGGCCGGGGTGCCGGCGGAATTCAGCGCCGCCAGCCTTCCCGCCAATGCGAACTCCGAGCACCACCCGGAGCAGGAAGATTATCTCTGGGGGGTGTGATAAGGAGAGCACTCAGCAGTTGCCATCAGCCGTCAAGAAAACTCAGCCGCCGCAAGGCGGCTTTTGCTTGGGCAAAAATCTGATCAACGAGGCGATTACACACAGGCAAGCGTTACCAAGGTGCCGGTCGTGCGGCCGGCGATTGCAACAGGAGCTATAATGGTGAACGGAATGCGTTTTAAGGATTCCAATTCGCACCTGCCCGCCTGCTGGCTGCACATGCTGGTGTGCCCGCGGCGGTATTTGGCAGTACTGCCATCGCATTCCCGTCCCAGCCTCTTCGGCAGCGACTAACAGATCCTCCTAACAACTGTGTACCTCAGGGGCTAAAGCCAACGCTTTGGTTCGCTGAAATGGCGCGAGTAGAACTCGTGCGTTCCCGGTCCCAGCGGACAGTTCCGCCCGAATCGCAGCAGGCCAACGACCGGCGGCCAAGAGCCGAAGACAGATTTTCAGGAGGATTTCATGACAGCCAAGACCATGACCATGATTGATGGCCCAAAGATTAAGACTGCTCTGCCGGGGCCGAACGCCCAGCGTGTGCTGGCCGGCGACGAGCGTTACATTTCCCCGTCGTATACGCGTTCGTATCCGCTGGTGGCACAAAAAGGCCACGGCATTGTTGTCACCGACGTGGACGGGAACGAGTTTTTCGATTTTTCCTCCGGCATCGCTGTGACTTCGACCGGGCACTGCCACCCGGATGTAGTGGCTGCCATTCAGAGGCAGGCCGGGGAACTGATTCACATGTCCGGCACGGATTTTTATTACGAGAGCCTGATCACGCTGGCGGAGCGGCTTTCGCAGATTGCGCCCATGCCGGGGCCGCACCGGGTTTACTACGGCAATTCCGGCGCGGAGGCGATTGAGTGCGCATTGAAGCTGGCGCGCTACCACACCGGGCGGCAGAACTTCATCGCGTTTTACGGCGCGTTTCATGGGCGTACGATGGGAGCGCTTTCCCTGACTGCTTCCAAGCCGCAGCAGAGGCGGCGTTTCGCTCCGCTCGTGCCCGGAGTCACGCACGTTCTCTATCCCGACGTGTATCGCAAGGGTGAGCAGGATGCGCTCGCCTGTGCACAATTCATCGAAAACAAATTGTTCAAGACCACGCTTCCGCCCGAGGAAGTGGCGGCCATTTTTGTGGAACCGGTGCAGGGAGAAGGCGGCTACGTGCCCGCGCCTCCCGTCTTCATGCAGGAACTGCGGCGAATCTGCGACAAGCACGGCATTCTTCTCGTTGCCGACGAGGTGCAGAGCGGTGTCGGCCGCACCGGCAAGTGGTGGGCGATCGAGCACACCGGCGTACATCCCGACATGGTTTGCATGGCGAAGGGGATTGCCTCCGGCATGCCGCTGAGCATCGTACTCACCAAGGCCGAAATCATGGATTGGGTGCCGGGATCGCATGCCTCCACCTTCGGCGGCAATCCGGTTTGCATCGCAGCCGCACTGGCTACGCTTGATGTCATCGAGCGCGAACACCTGCTGCGCAACGCGGAAGAGGTTGGCAGTTACATCCAAAAGCGCGCCGCGAACTGGACCACCCAGCATCGCCTGGTGGGTGACGTTCGCGGGCATGGCTTGATGATTGGCGTGGAGATTGTCGCCGACCAGCAGACTAAGCAGCCCGATCCCATCCAGCGCGACCGCGTGATTGATCTGGCATTTCATCGCGGGATACTCTTCCTCGGCTGCGGCCCAAACACCATCCGCATCGCGCCGCCGTTGATCACAACCAAGGACCAGGCCGAGGTCGCTATGGATGTGCTGGAAGAGTGCCTGGAGTTGGCGCTGCAGTAGAGAAACCGTAGCCGCAGTTCATCGATCGGGGGCCCATCCTGAAATTTCGTGGTTTTTTGCGAAATTCAGGGTGGGGATCTTGATTTGAGGGGCTTAGCCGTGGTCGTTCGCGTCTCCCTGTTCCGAACCGCAGCACAGCTGGTGACCGGGAATAAGTGCCAGTTCAGGAAAGCAACGGCGCTCTGTGACGGATATCACTGCGCGCTAAGCAATTCGCGCCTAGCTTGAGCGCATGTTGTTGTCCGGCCGTGTCACTCAGGCAATTCTTAGGATTCTGGATTGGCGATCGCCCAGGAGCACCCATGTTCCAGCTCACCTCGTCACTGGCCGGCGCGGCGAGGAGGATGCTTATTTCTACCTGCGCCGGCGGGGCTACACGATCGTCGCACGCAACTACCGCACCGCCCGGCACCACGGCGAGATCGATTTGATTGGCTGGGACAGAGACGTCCTCTGTTTCATTGAAGTCAAAACGCGCACCACGCGCGAGGTGAAGCCCGCTGAGGCTGCGGTGGACCGCAAGAAGCGGCATGACTTGCGCGTCGTGATCCACGATTACCTGCGGGCGCTTCCGCGCAAGCGGTTCCCTGAGCCGCCGCAATGGAGATTCGACGTGGTAACCGTGTATTACGAGCGCGAGGCGAGCATTTCACCCGGTGATCCTCGCGATGCCGAAGGGCCAAACCCGCTTCTCGCAAAGCCGGCGGGAAGTGGGGCACCCTCGAGTGGAGGTCTGGAACAAAGTCAAAATTTCCGCGCTAACGGCGCAGAAAACGCGCGGTTAAGGATGGAACACCCACTGGGCTCGGGGCATACGCGTCCACTTCGTCCGAGGTTCGAACTATTTCAGAACGCGGCACTCTCGTCGTAAAATGTAGCTAACCCGAGTGGCAGCGGGCCGGAGGAAACGATTACTTGCCCGAACTTCGAAAAGATCCCATCGTCGGCCGCTGGGTAATTATTTCGACCGACCGCGCTAAGCGTCCCACCGATTTTGCCCGCGATGCGGTGAAAATGAAGGGCGGCTTCTGCCCCTTCTGCTACGGAAATGAAACCAAGACTCCGCCGGAAATCCAGGCTTACCGCCCGACTCACAACGGCGGGCCGCCTCCCCAGCGCGATACTCCGGGCTGGACTGTGCGCGTGGTACCGAACAAGTTCCCCGCGCTGGGCATTGAAGGCAACCTGAGCCGCCAGGCCGAGGGCATGTTCGACAAGATGAACGGCATCGGCGCGCACGAGGTCATCATCGAGAACAATGACCACAACGCGACGCTCTCCAACCTGCCGCCCAAGAAGATTGAAGACGTCCTGTGGACTTTCCGCGACCGCATTCTCGATCTGAAAAAGGACCGCCGGTTTAAATACATCCTCATATTCAAGAACCACGGCGATTCCGCGGGAGCTTCGCTCGAGCATGCCCACTCCCAGCTGATCGCGCTGCCGATCGTGCCGATTTACGTCGCCGAGGAGATCGAGGGCGCCAAGCAGTATTACATCTACAAAGAGCGGTGCGTATTTTGCGACATCGTGCAGCAGGAGAGCGAATCCGGGATTCGCGTGGTGGCGGAAAACGATGATTTCATCACCATCGCGCCCTACGCGCCGCGGTTCCCGTTCGAAACCTGGATTCTGCCGAAGCAGCATGAGTCGGCGTTCGAGAACTCATCTTCGCGCATGTTCGAAAACCTGGCCAAAGCCATTCGCGTGCTGTTGAACAAGGCCGACCAGGTGCTGGACAATCCCGCGTACAACCTGGTGATCCACAGTTCGCCCACGCAGGATCCGGCCAACGATCACTATCACTGGCACATTGAGTACGTGCCCAAGCTGACGCGCACGGGCGGCTTTGAGTGGGGAACGGGATTCTACATCAATCCCACGCCGCCGGAGGAAGCGGCCAGGTTCCTGCGGGCGGCAACGGTCGAGGAACCGGCAGCGGCGACGGTGGGGTAGAAGTTTCTCTAACGATCGCCCCCCACCTGAATTTCGCAGCCGACGCGAAATTGAGGATGGGGCACCGCGGCGGTTCCATCAAACATTTTCGACAAGCGAAGGCGAGGAGGAATGACAATCTTAAGGAAGAGATGTTTCCTCGTCTGATTAGGCGAGCGAGCGCAATTGCCGTACGACTTCGACGACCCTGCCCGCTACACAGTCCACTTCCGCCTCGGTGTTGAACCGGCCAATGCCGAAACGCAGCGAACTTTGCGCTAAGTTATCGGAAATTCCCAAGGCTTTCAACACATACGACGGCTCAATGTGCGCAGAGGTGCAGGCGGCGCCGCTCGACAGGGCAATATCATCGAGAGCTGTCAGCAACTCCTCGCCGTCCACGCCGGCGAAGCTGAGGTTCAGGTTTCCCGGCAGCCTGTGCTCCATGGAGCCGTTCCAATGCACTCCATCCAAAGCGGATGTGATTTGGTCGCGCAGGCGATTGCGCAGGCCAGCCGTCCGGCAGGATTCTTCCGGCATTTCCTCTGACGCAATCGCGCAAGCCTTGCCGAGTCCAACGATTCCGGGCACGTTGAGCGTTCCCGACCGCAGCCCGTGCTCGTGTCCGCCGCCGTCGATCTGCGGCGCGACCTTCACATCAGGACTCTTCCTCACGTACAGAGCGCCCACGCCCTTGGGGCCGTAGATCTTATGTCCGGAAATGGAAAGCAGATCGAGGCTTTGCTTCTCCGCATCGAGCGGAATTTTTCCAGCTGCCTGGGCGGCGTCGGTGTGGAATAGCACTCCGCGTTCGCGGCAGAGCTTGGCAATCTCGTCAATTGGTTGCAGAACCCCGGTTTCATTATTCGCCGCCATGATGGAGACAAGAACCGTTCGATCGCTAAACGCTCGCTGCAGATCGTCCAAGTCGATCAAGCCGTCGTTGTGAACCGGCATGTAGGTTACGCGAAAGCCGTATTTCTCGAGATGCCTGCAACTGTCGAGCACGGCTTTGTGCTCGGTGACGGCGGTGATGATGTGATCGCCTTTGTCGCGATTGCCTTCCGCGGCCCCTTTAATCGCCAAATTGTCGCTTTCGGTCGCGCCCGAGGTGAAGACAATCTCCTCCGGCGCAGCTGCGATCAGCTTGGCGACCTGTGCGCGCGCAGTCTCAACCGCCTTATCGGCCTCCCAGCCGAACGAGTGGCTTCGGCTGGCGGCGTTGCCGAACTTTTCCTGCAGGTAAGGAAGCATCTCTTCGAGCACCCGCGGGTCAAGCGGCGTGGTGGCGTGGTTATCCAGGTAGATCGGCAGGCGGATAGCGCCGCCAGTCGTTTCAGAGGAGGGGCCATGGGTTGCGTGTGCAATGCTGGTCATAATGCCTCGCGTACTTATGTCCAGATTTTACCGGAGCGTTTCGCTGTGAAGGCCGCGGTACAACAGCAGACCAGCGATTTTGCAGATTCAGCTTGACAACCATCGCCTTCCGGCTAAGAATACCGCCAATTCCGGCGAAAAAAGCCGTACCGGGGCAACTCGGGCCCGGACGCGATTGCCGGAATCTATGACTCCATCCAGTCTGCCCCCATCCCCCATTATGAGCGTCGATATGCAAGCGTGTAAGCATCCCCGCGTGAAGATCGTAGCGCGCGAAGAAGATTCGGAATTCGTCGAGTGCCTGGAATGCGGCGAGGTCTTCGAATCCAGCGAATTCAAAGATATGGGTATTGAAGAGACCAAGCTGAAGGAAGGATGAAGGATAAGAGCGGCTCGCGGCGCTCCGTTCCCGGCTGTCGTCCGCGGCAAGGGATGCCGGCCGCAGTTGCTTCGTGCCACTGCATTCACGCAGCAGATTCCCACGCAGAAACCACAGGCTGAGGCGAAGCGGCCAGGCTGGGCGCGCCCGGTGCCATGAAACAACGCTTACGCTACTTCTGCCGCCATGGCCAGGGCATCGTCGGTACTTGCGCAGATTCGGAAAAGCGAACTGACGTTGGTTAACTGAAGAACCTCGAGTACGCGGTGGTTGGCTTGCGCGATGCGAACTTCCCGCCCGGTGGCGCAGGCGCGCATGTAAATGAGGACCAACTCGCCAATCCCGGAGCTGTCGATGGTCTCCAACTCACTAAACTCGAGCACGATGTTGCGGCCGGAATCGAGAATGCCGTGCGCCAATTTCGAAAACACGGCGGTCTCTTCACAAAATTGAAGCCGTCCCTTGCAGTGCAGAATAACTGCGTCATCTACTTCGGTCGTATTTACCGCTAATTTCACTTCACTTCCCCCCTGAGCCTAATAGTGCTGCTGGTTTGGAATCCGTTACAAAGCTTCGGTCGGATTGAGGCGCGGCTTGCGCTTTGCCATCGATCCCCTAGTTCCAATGTAACCCAAGCAGCGGTGAAAATTGGGTGAACAGTGAATCAGTTCGTGGTGCATCTGCTCAGGTTGCCCGCGCATCCAAACCTTCTCACCACTTGGGACGAAACCTTTGCTCGACGAGCGGGTTGAATTGTGTGAGGAGAGGCCTGTGAGAAAGATCCTATTCACTTTGTGCATCACTTTGGGTGCGACGCTTGCGCATGCACAGATTCCCACCAGCGGAAACGTCTTCTTTGGCTATTCGTATTCGGGCGGCAACGCGGTCCTGCGTTCTCCGGCTTTCTTGCCGGCCTCGCACAGTGCGGGCCTGAATGGCTGGGAGGGAACGCTCGAAGGCAAGTTTCTCCCCTGGATCGGCTTGGTGGCGGACTTTGGCGGGGGCTACGGATCACATACTTTGCCGGCATGCGTGCCGGGCGGCCCTGGCCTGCTTTGCAGTAATTTCAAAGTGAACGTCAAGACCTACACCGTTCTGTTCGGACCGCGGGTCTCGGTCGGAATCGGTAAGTTCACTCCCTTTGCTCACTTCCTGGTAGGCGCCGGGCACTCAAATGACCGGGGCACCGGCTATTCCGACTCAGATACGTCGCTGGCCACGGCGATCGGCGGCGGCCTTGATTACAAGCTGGTCCCCGCGGTGGCGTGGCGGGTGCAAGGCGACGAATTGCACACCCGCTTGTTCGGTGCCGCGCAGGATCATTTTCGATTCTCGACAGGGCTGGTGATTCGCTTCTAAGCCGCCTCGGCCTGCACCACGATCAGGGGGCCGTCCTTCGCGACGACTTCGCCAATCTCGGCCGCGGAAACGCCGGCCTGTTGCAGCATCTGCCTCAGCTTTGAGGACTCCCTCGCCGCGACCGAGATGAGCAGGCCGCCGGCGGTTTGCGGATCGAAGAGAACCGTCTTGAATTCCTCGCCAAGCCCTTCTTCAAACTGCACTGCACACTCGGCGAATTCGCGGTTGGCCCTGAGCCCCGCGGGAATGTAGCCGGAACGGACACACTCGAGCGCGCCTTCCAGCAGGGGTATGTGATGGACGCGGATTTCGGCGGCAACATTTTCCGAGGCCAGGAGCATTTCCCGTAGATGTCCGATGAGTCCGAATCCGGTGATGTCGGTGAGGGCATGGACGGGAAGAGCTGCGGAGCTTGGCTCCGCCTGGACGGCTGGGGCAGCCTCTGCCGCATTGCCGCTGCCCGCCTCCGTCCTCGCATGGAGAAACGCCGCGATGGCTTCCGCGGCAGTTTTGTTCAGAGTGGTCATCGAACGAACGGCGCCATCGATCCAGCCCTGCTTTGCCACGCCTTTCTTGATCGCGGTGGAAATCACGCCTGTGCCCAGCGCCTTGGTTAACAGCAGGCGGTCGCCAGGTCGCGCGCCGCCATTCTTCAGCACAAGCCTGGGGTCGATGATGCCGGTAACGGAGTAGCCGAACTTGGTTTCGTCATCACGAATGCTATGCCCGCCGATGATAGTGCAGCCGGCTTCGACCATTTTGGAGAGCCCGCCGGCGAGAATCTGCTCGAGAATTTCCAGTTCGGCTTTTTCCGGAAAGCAAACCAGCGTGAGCGCGGTCAGCGGGCGGCCGCCCATGGCGTAGATGTCGCTCAGAGAGTTGGTGGCGGCAATCTGGCCAAAGGTGTAAGGGTCGTCAACCATGGGAGTGAAAAAGTCGACCGTCTGGACCAACGCCTGATCGGGCGCGATTTGATACACGCCGGCGTCGTCGGCGTGATCGAAGCCGACCAGGACATTGGGATCCTGTTGCCGGGCTAATTTCCCAAGCACCTTGTCCAGCGCCGCCGGACTCAGCTTGGAAGCTCAACCCGCGGCTTTCACCGTTTCGGTCAGGCGGACGGTCTTCATTTCGGACATGGGGAAATTGTATTGCAGAAGCGTTGAAGGGGGATGGCTTCTGGACAACAGTTCCCAGGGAACGGCCATCTAGTGAAACTTCCAAGCTTGGCAAGGAGGCGCTATGGCGGTTTGTGAAGTTTGCGGAAACGAGTACGACAAGAGTTTTGAAGTCATTGCTGCCGGCGCGCGGCACACCTTCGACAGCTTTGAGTGCGCGATTCACAAGATGGCGCCGGTGTGCGAGCACTGTGGATGCCGGGTGATCGGCCACGGAGTGGAAGTCAGCGGCCGCTTCTTCTGCTGCGCCCACTGTGCAAAGTCCGCGACCTCTTCCAATGTGAAAGACCGCGCCGCCTGACGAGAATCGGAACTTCATGCTCCCGCGGTGGCGCTCCTGGTTGCGCGCTTGCAGCTGCTCTGGATGAGCTGCATCTCTTTTTGCAGCGACGAAAACCGCTGCAGGATTTCATTCATGCGCATGCCCATATTGCGGATGGTTTCCACCTGGGTTCGCATCGTCGAGGAAAGCTCCGCTTCCTCGAGCAGGATCAAGTCCGAATTGCCCAGGATCGAGGTCAGCGCATTATTCAAATTGTGTCTTACTTCGAGCATATAGCGGCCGAGAGTGGCTTCGTGCTCGAGCTGCGCGGATGACTCCCCCAACATCGCAAGCTCGGTGCGGGTCCGCTCGTGGGCCAGCACCTGGGTGGCGACCGTAACCAGGAGGTCCGGCCACTGCGGAATTTCCGGAAGAGAAACGGTGGCGGTGTGAGGCGAGTGGCCGTTCAGGCGCGAAATGTGAATGACGGGCTTGCCGGCTGGTGCCAGGCTCCCGAGAACCGCCGAAACCGAATCCGCAGAAAGCCCCCCGATCACCGCCAAATCAAAATCGCCAGCACGCAGCCGACTGCACGAACTGCTTCCCAGCAGGATGAAAGACGGAACCTGACATTCCTTGAGCCAGCGGCGCGTAGCCGTAGCCGAAAATTCCGGCTCGTCGGAGATGATAACGACAGTTGGACGTTCCACAGCAGCCACTCCGTACTACTTCTGGCGCCCAGGTTTGGGGTCCGCGAGGGTAGCGCCTTGCCTCGCCGGACTGGGGGGGAACTTCGCTGTTGATGTTTTTCCAGACGGGGATACCCCGGCCGCAGCAGCCGCAGCCTTAGCTGCGCCTGTCCGCGCATTCTGGAGAGCCATGTCCACCACGGTTCTGAGATCGACCAGGAGACAGAGCGGCTGGCCGGAAGAGTATTCCGCCTGGAACATCACTCGCCACGATTGGCAAATCGTGCGCAGGCGGCTGACGGGTTCGTCGGCGGCAAACTGGGCTTTGCGGCAATCGAGCGTTGTGACGCCCTTGGCTTCCAGCTCGCGCAGGCCCTCGAGGATGGCATTTAAATCCTGGTGCATCAGCCGGAAAAACGTCCGGCGGATCAGAAATCCGAAGCGCGCGAACGCCGCCAGGCTCAGGGGATCGAAAAAATGGTCGCCGCACTTGGCTTTGACCTCGCGGCCGCGCTCGATGAGGCGCGACGTAAACAGCGCTTTCAAGCTCCTGGTGCGAGCGGCTTCCTGCAGAAGATCATTCAGCGGCTTCAGGAATGCCGGCGCGCTCACTTCCTGCGGGCCCAGCACCGGCTCCAGGATCTTGGCGACGGCGCGGATGCTCAGGTCGGCATCGCTGGCATGCGGAGGCGCCTTCTGCGAAAACAGCTGCACCAGCAGGAAGTCGACTTTATCGCGCTCGTGATCCGTACGCGGCTGCTTATGCAGGTAGTGGTTCAGGAAGTCTTTCAGGGCCTCCTCGGTCATGAGTGCCGAGGTTTGCGCGAACTGCCGCAGATGCTGAACCTGTATGCGGTTATCCATCCTGGCAAACCACATCCCGGTTTCGGCGATGACTTCGGCGGGTGGGATATCCAACGGCTGATCGAGTTCCGGGCAGGTCTGCCATTCGATCGCCAATTCCTGCGTGATGGCGGAGTACAGCCGATACAACCGCTGCCACGCGGGCCAGATCGCTGCCGGATTCTTGGGTGTAGCCATAGAAACCCCAGGGCAGAATTGCACGATGGCAGCCAAAGGTAAGTTGTTGAATTTTTTGGAGCCGGGCTTCTCAAGCGGAGAAGCGGGCGCGGTGAGCCGTCTCAGAATGAAACAGCCATTCCCGTGGGTATCGTTGGCCGGCGGTTATTGCGCTCCATGCATGGAAAGGCGACTAGAAGGCGCGAGCTTGCGAGAACGCCTGGTTTTGAAATTGACGGAAGGCGGTAGATTCGGTGGGCGCCATTTCTGAGGGAAAGAGGCTTCATCGAAAGTTTTCGAGCAGCATGATGTCACCCCCTTCATCATCGATCTGCGTGATCAGTAGCGTTGCTTCACCGGGAGAAACGCCTAATCCGGGTGCGCCCCAAGCACGTTTTTCAAGATGGCGAACCTTTCGAATCGCCCGTGCTTTGAAATCGAAATACTTTAACGTCGGCTTTGGCCTCGTCGAATTATCCACAAAGTAGATACCATTGCGAACTACTCGCCAAAACCAGTTCAGACCTGGACCTTGGAATCTCTCGTTCAGTGGAAAAATAATCTTCTCCGGTCCGCCCCCGGTGGGAATGCTCCAGATTTCCGGCATCATTTGATCGGGGTCAAATTGCGCTTTTGACAGAGGTTGCTGGTAATACACCGTCCTGCCGTCTCGCGCCTCCTGCGCGTACGTTCCACCAGAGTGGGTCACTTCTGTAGCCTGATGGTCCTGAACAGAGCCCCTCCATATTTCCCACGCCCCACTTCGATTGGACGAAAAGTAGACAGATTTCCCGTCCGCAGACCAAGAAGGCGCGCGATGGTCGAACCCGTCATTTACGAGAGGTACTTCCGGACCGCCTTCGACGGCTTTAACAAAGACCTGCCAGCGACCGTCTTGGTTGGAGTCAAACGCGACGTACTTCCCATCGGGCGACCACTCGGGCGTTGCACCACCTCTCGTTGAGAATCGGACAGGATCGCTTCCATCGGCATTGCTAAGCCACACGGCAACTGTGCCGTCGCGGTTGGACACGAATAGCAATTTTTGACCGTCTGGAGAAAAGACCCCTTGCATGTCGATTCGAGTCGAGGCGATGAGGCTCGTAGGTGGAGCGAAGGTCTTGAGCGGAACTTGCCAGACGTTCGAATCAAGAAATCCCACAGAATAGGCGAGTTTGTCTCCTTGCCGGGAGATCGCTGGGCCGGACGCATTCGAACTAACGCTCTGGAACCGCTCCACCGGGCCGCCCCTGGCCGAGACCGAGTAAAGCCCACTCTCCCCGAGGAAAAACCCTCTGGCGTGAAAAATTATTCGTTTGCTGTCAGCTGTCCACGCTAATCGTCCAATTCCACGTAACGACACAACCTTCCTCTCTGCGTTGTTGTAAGTGGTTCGAGTGGAACTTATATAGATCGTCGGAGTGCCGCCATCGTCAGTGTTGCGCAGGAATGCGAGTGCCTTTCCGTCGGGAGAGAGAGCGGGGAAGCTGTCGAACATTCCCGATGGAGGGCTACTCAAGCGTCGCACGGCGGAGCCATCCGGCGTGGTGACGAAGATCCCCGGGGGCTCGCCGGGAGGCGTGTCGTTGTACGCCAGTAGCGTGGCGTCCGGCGACCACGTACTGAAACAGCTGGCAGTGAGAGAGCTGGATAAGTCGGCCACTTGCCGGAGCTTGCGTTGGGCGCCGCCGAGCGGCGTCATAGTAAAAATCGCCCGTTCGAACTTTCCGGGACCGACTTCGACTCGGTGGGAGTAAGAGATAGTCCGACCGTCAGGAGACCACTCCGGGCACGATGATGTTCCCGGAGCATCCGTGAGTCGAAGTACCTTTTCATCTCCGATCGTCTTCACAAAAATGTCTGGACCCCGGTTTTCGGTCGCTGCTGCGAAGACAATTTGCGTGCCGTCAGGAGAAAAGCTTGGATCGAATTCGTTTCCGGGCAAAGATGTGAATTGTACGATGCTGACTTTGGGCGTGCTGTCTTTAGAGCGGCCGATGACAAAAGCGATTCCAAGCGCCCCTATCAGCAGGAACGCGGCAACGACAATGGCTGCACTCCACCAGGGGAACCTTGCTTTCAATTCGCTGCCGGCTGCGCTGGCTCCGCTCAGGCTCTCGACGGTTTCCAAGGAACCGATGAAGCGGTACCCACGTCGGGGAATGGTTTCGATGTATTTCGGGTGGCTTGCCGAATCGCCAAGCACCTCACGCAAACGGTTTACAGCCGAGTTCAACCCGTGCTCAAAATCTCCAAACGTGGCTCCGGGCCACAACCTTTTTTGCAGTTCTTCGCGGGCCAGGACTCGTCCTGGTCGGTCCAGCAATAAGAGCAAGACTTCGATAGCCTGCCCCGAAAGTTTTACTCTGTTGCCGTTCTTAAGCAGCTCTCCATTATCAGCGTAGACCTGAAAGGGGCCGAACCGGATAGGAACCTGCACGATACTGCCTTCCCACAATCGCGATGAATGCGGAAGAGTGTAGCACTTCCGGTTGAGCGGTGGCGATAACGAGGCTGCTCCCTTTTTTTAACGATGGCCAAAAGAATCAGCAACTTACAAACATGCTACAAGAACTACCTTTTTTGTACGTCGTTGATCCTCCCTTTGGGTGTCGGGGCAACAGCCCCGTCGGACGATCGCGCCCGTGCCTAGAAGCCTTTTGCCTTAACGAATGAGACTTTCAGTTCTCAGCGGGATCCCGCCTTTCAGAGCCTCTGGGCTTGGCCACAGGTGAAGTCTGTCGAGATGGATCATTATTGCAGGCGCTGGCTGGTGGAGGATAAATCCGCATGCGCGCCGATGTTGTAGCGCTTCAGCTTGCGGTACAAGGTGGCCCGGCTGATGCCCAGCATCTTGCCTGCCATGACCTTGTCGCCGTTCACTTGCTCGAATACCCGCTGGATGGTAACCCGCTCAATTTCCTCCAGGTCCGTCGCTGACAGGCCGCCATTGCCGGGGATAGTCGCCGCGTTCCCCTCCGACAAGGGCACCTGGGAGGTGATGCTGGGCGGCAGATCGGAAACATCCACCAGTTTGCCGTCGCCCAAGGCGGTAGCCCGCTCAACACAGTTTTCCAGTTCGCGAACGTTGCCCGGCCAGTCGTATTGCAGCAGGGCTTTCATGGCCGCGCCGCTTACCTGCATGCCCGTTCCCTTGGCGTGGCGGTCGAGAAACCAGTGAACAAGCATCGGGATATCGGAGCGGCGCTCGCGCAGCGCGGGCAGGCGCATGGTAACCACGTCCAGGCGGAAATAAAGGTCCTTGCGGAAGCGGCCCGCGCGGTATTCGGCCTCGAGATCGCGATTGGTGGCGGCGATGACCCGCACATCGACCTTGATGGGCTGATTGCTGCCGACCGGGCGCACTTCCTTCTCCTGCAAAACGCGGAGCAGCTTGGCCTGCATCTCCAGCGGAAGTTCGCCGATCTCATCCAAAAAAATTGTCCCTCCACTCGCGGACTGAAACAGTCCGGGCTTGGAGCGGATGGCGCCGGTAAACGCGCCTTTTTCGTACCCGAACAGCTCGCTCTCGATCAGGGTCGGCACCAGTGAGCCGCAATCCACGGCTACAAACGGGCGGCTGGCAAAGGCGCCGCGGAAATGAATGGCGCGCGCTACCAGTTCCTTGCCGGTTCCGCTTTCTCCCACGATCAGCACGGGCGTGCGCGTGTCGCAAAGACGCGCCACCATGCGCAGCACATCCTGAATCTTGGGCGTGGTGCCGACGATCCCGTGCATGCCGGTCTCCAGGTTGACGCGCTCGCGCAGAAATTGATTTTCTTCGATCAATTCGATCTTGTCCGCCATCCGGCGCAGGAACAGGCGCAGCTCTTCTAAGGGCGAGAACGGCTTGGCGATGTAGTCGTAGGCGCCCAGCTTCATGGCCTGCACCGCGGTCTCCACCGAACCATGCCCGGTCATGACCGCGACTTCGGCGCGCGGCAGAATTCGCTTCACCCGTTCCAGAAACTCCAGCCCCGACATCCGCGGCATTACCAGGTCGGTAAGAATGATGTTCGCCGGCTGCTCTTCGAGGACGGCCAGCGCCTCTTCTCCCGTGCTGGCTTCCATGCAGGTGAAGCTCATGCCCCGCGCAACCGTGACACACAAACGGCGAATACTCTCTTCGTCATCCACCACCAGAAAACGGATTCCCAAACGATCACTCACTATGGTTTCCCCATGGTTCTTTCGACTACCGAAATAAATTGCTGAACCCGAAACGGTTTTTCCACGCAGGGCGCGCCGGTGCGCCGCAGAGTCTCGGCGGTGTCTTCATTGGCGATGTCGCCGGTGATGAACACCAGCCGGGAGGCCAGTTCCGGACGGTGCTGGCGAATCCAGTCATGCACATCGGCGCCGCTGATGCCGCCCGGCGTGCGCATGTCGGAAACGATCCCGAGGAAGTTTCCGGTCTCGAGCTGGCGCAGGCCCTCGGCTCCCGACTCGCTCCATACCACCGCATAACCGCTGCGCTCGAGCACGGCGCGAACGTAGCTCATCACCGCCGGCTCATCCTCGATGAGCAATATGGGCAGGCGCTCGGGCTGAGGCGCGGGTGTACTCATGGCTTGGCGACTCCAGCGACCGCGGATAATTTTGCGATCTCATTGACCGCGGGCAAGCGAACGGTGAAGGTTGCGCCTGGCCCGCCGGCATTGTTCGCGCACATGATCTCTCCGCCGTGTTCTTTCACGATGCCATAACAAATGCTGAGCCCCAGGCCGGTGCCCTGTCCCACTTGCTTGGTGGTAAAGAAGGGATCGAAGATCCGTTCCGGCTGGCTGATGCCGTGGCCATTGTCGCGGAACGAAACTTCAACATACTCACGGTTGTAGCGGGTGGAAATGTCGATACGCGGTCCGGACGCAGCTTCGCGAACCGCGTCATACGCATTGTTCAGGATGTTGAGAAAGACCTGCTGTAACTGCTGCGAGTCGCCGATCACGAAGGGCAGATCTTCGTCGTAATGCTCGGTCACCGCAACCCCGCGGCTATGGAAGTCGTAGGCGCGCAACTGGATGGTGCGCTTCAGAATGGCATTCAATTGGACCGGTTTACGTTGCGGCGGCATCTGGCGCGCGAAGCTCAGCAGGTTTTGAACGATCTGCTTGGTGCGCTGCGCTTCCTGCAGGATGACCCGCAAATCCTTTCGGGCGCTCTCCGGCAGTTCGGGATTCTCCATCAGCAGATCAGCGAATCCCAAAATCGCGGTCAGCGGATTGTTGACCTCGTGGGCCACGCCGGAAACCAGTTGGCCCACGGCCGCCATCTTTTCCGCGTGCATGAGTTTGGCCTGCAGGGACGCGGCATCGGTGACGTCGCTCATGACCACCACAATGCTGCTGACCTGCGCCTGCTCGTCGCGCATGGGACTCAGGTTGACCGAGAATTGGCCGATGCGGCCGTCGGCATGCAGCACCTGCAGTTCCAGGTTGTCGACCTGGTTGCCCGCCAGCACCGAGGCATACGCCTCCTGGAATGCCGCGCGTCTGGAAATGGCGATCAGAGTCTCCAGTTGGCGGCCGAGAATGCCTTCCTGCTCATATCCGAGCGCCTGCCAGCGGCGGTTGGCGTAGCTCACCAGGCCGGCCGTATCCACCACCAGGATCAGGCTCTGGGTGTTGTTGAGAATCTTGCCGGAAAAGTCGCGCTCCCGCTGCAGTTCCAGCTGATAGGCTTTTAACCCGCTGACATCGAGCATCAGCCCGCGATATTGCGAGGTGTTGCCCTGCGAGTCGCGCACCGCAAACGCATTGATCAGGACGTGCACCGGGCTGCCGTTCTTGCGCCGCAGCACTTCTTCATGGTTGCGCAGCACACCATCGCGCTCCATCCCCAAAAACAACTCCCGGTGGCGGTCGGCATTGGCAAAAATTTCTTCGCGAGGATCGCAGTGGAGGAGATCCTCGCGGCTGTAGTGGCCCAGCATGCGCACCAGGGCGTCGTTGACTTCGACAAAACGGCCATCGGGGCTGCAGAAGAACAGGCCTTCCTGAATGTTGTCGAACAGCTCGCGATAGCGGCGCTCAGCCTCGCGGCGGTCGGTGATGTCCTTCAACACATGGATGGTCTGCAGGCCCTCGCTGCTGGCCGCGTGGACTTCCGAAGTCGATACCAGGTACACACGATCCAGAACGGGATGCGCGTATTCGTCGGCGAAGCCGCCGCCTGTGCGGCAGAACGGGCAGGTCCGCGCCGGAGGAGTGCCGCCCATCGACAACAGCGCGCCCATGTTGATGCCAATCAGTTGCTGCGGCGGAACCCCGATGAAATCCGCGAGCGACCGGTTCACACGCAGTACGTTGCCCAAAGCATCGTGGGCCACGATGAAATCTGGAATCGCGTCGAAGATCTCGATCCAGTGCCGATTCGCCTGCTCAAGACGAGTAAAGAAACGGGCGTTTTCGAGCGGAACCGCCGCCTGCCCGGCGATGGCCTGCAAAAGCTGGCGGTCTTCGTCGGAAAGAGGCTTGGCGCGGCCGGCGAAGCACAGCGCTCCGAGCCGCTCGCCCTCGGTCCCCTCTAACCGAACGAGAAGAATCTCCTGTCCGGCGAACTCAGCCGCAGTGTCCGCTGCTAATAGATTTTCAGCGCTGATCGTGAAGACCGGGCCTGGTTGCGCCGTAACGCTGGCCATCACCGCGCCCGCAAAACTGGCTTCAAAGCCGGGATCCCGCTTCACCGCAGCAGCCGCGGAAAATACCACCCTGCTTTGCTCCTCACTTTGCACGATCAGGGCAGCTGTGCCCGCCTGCATCATCTCGGCGGCACGCTCGACAAACTTGCGCGCGTATTCCGGGCCGCGCAGCAGGGAGTTGATTTCCAGCGCCAGGCGGGTAAGCGACTCAGCCTTCCGCCGGTGTTGTTCGGATACCAGCAGGTTGCGGCTCACCTCAAGCGCAACCGTGACCTGGGCCGCCAGCGCTCGCGCGCGGCGAACATCTTCCTGGGAAATTGCCCCGCTTTCGCGCCGGTCGAGCAGGCCGAAAGTTCCCAGGAATTGCCCGCCGGTTCCGACCAAGGGCACAGCCAGGAGCTGGCGAACCTGATACTCGATCAGCAGGTCCTGGTTGGCGCCTGCCAGCCGCGACGCATCTTCCGTGCTAAGCACTTCCTTCCTGCGCATGGCCTGCATGAGCGGGCCTTCGGGGAAAACGAACCCTGTCTCCGCCGGTTTGCCTTCGCGGATGCTCCACTGAACCGCAATCTTTTCGCCTTCCGCGAGACCGACGAAGGCGCGTCCGAATCCCAGGAAATCGCTGGCCCGCAACAGGAAACGCTGCATGAACTGGTCGAGGTCGGAGATCGACCCCAATTCCGAGGCAATGTTGACGATCTGGTGCAGTTCGTGCGCCTGCGCTCTTGCGGTTGAATACAACTCGGCGTTCGAGATCGCAATCGCGGCGAAGCTGGTCACCACCGGCAGAAGCGACTTCTCTTCCGCGGTGAATGGTCCTTCCCGTCGCGGATAGACCAGGACCGCGCCTTCTTTGCTGGAAGTGCGGAACGGAGCCGCGATCAGTGCGCCGGGTGGAACGAGATCTCCCAGTGAATGCGAAGCGGGGTTGATGGCGACACTGATCGGCTCTCCTGCCGCCAGCGAGCGGTGGGCGAGGTCGGAGGCAAAGTTCAGGTCCTTGCGATCGTAACGCGCGCGCACGGAAACCGCGGTGGACGGAATCTCGGTCGCCACCGCCCACAGGTCGAACCCGGTCCTCTCGCGCCCCAGAACACACACCAGCGGCGTCCTGAGTAAAACACGGAGGCGGTCGGCAATGGCTTCGACCAGCGCGCCCAGATCAGGTTCCGAATGCAAGCTCTGGGCGACTTCCGCCAGGATTCCCGCGCGCCGCGATTCTTCGCGGGCACGCTCCTGCAGGCGGACCGCTTCAATAAAAGCCCCGACCTGCCCGGCCAGAATGCTCGCTTTGGCGACATGGTCTTCGGTGAAGAAGTGCGGGTCGGCGTTGTGCAGAAAGACTGCGGCTCCCAGCACTTCATTGGAAACGATGAGCGGCACCGCCATCATCGCCTGGGCATGGAACTGCGCCGCCAGCGGATAGCGGGTTGTGTTCAGCGCATTGAGGCGAACGCCGCGTTTCTTGTGAATGGCTTCATAGCCGATCGCACTTTCGCTGGTCTTGAGCCGGGCATCGCGGAAATGCTCGGCCATCCAGCCATCGGCCTCGGCGCCGATCATCTCGTCGGGCGGAGAGAACTGCCAAATGTATGTTCCGCTCACCCGGAAGTAGCGGCGCGTCTCGCTGCAAAAGAGTTTCAGAATATCGGGCGCGGAAATGGCTTTGGCGGCTGCGGTGGAAAACTCCAGCAGCAGTTTCTGAAAAGACTCGTCCTCAGTTCCCGTGGGCTGCGCCTGCAGTATCTGTTCGGACCCGATGGTCAGGTTTCCCCCCTCTTCCATCCCCGCGTTAAGCACGGTCTTTCCAAGTTGTTGAAATAATTGGACTGTATCCCGCAATCTCAATTTGAGTCAAGGGAAAAAGGCGGCGCCCGAAAACGGAAGGAACCCGTTTCGATACAAGCGAACTGTATCGTCTTGAGACGATTGTGAGCCCATTGAGACGGCGGGATCGCGCGCCGTCGCCGCGAAGGCCACCCCTCTGGCACGTAAGTTCCTGAAAATGAGAGAAGAAACCGAAGGTCATGGACGATGTTTGCGTGGAAGACACATTGCACTGCAGGAACGCGTTTTCACTTTCGAGGGGGGCTTGTGTCTCTTCAGATCGTTGCACGACGTTTGCTGTCTTCAGTGTTATCGCTTCTCGTCCTCACCGCCGTGGTGGGGATTTTGCCAGCCACCACCGTTCACGCCCAGGATGGCGACCGCAAGGTCAAGAGCAAGGTGCCGCCGGAGTATCCAGAGATCGCGCGCAAGATGGGCCTGACCGGAACGGTGCGATTGCAGGTCATGGTGTCACCGAGCGGGAGCGTGAAAGACACCAAAGTAATCGGTGGTCATCCGATTCTTGTGAATGCTGCTACGGATGCAGTGAAAAAATGGAGGTTCGAGCCTGCCGCCGCGGAAACGACTCAGACGGTGGAATTTAAGTTTGAACCGGGCAATTAACCGGCGCGGGCGGGTTTCGCGACCGGTGGAGAAACACTTATGTCCATGAGCAAGAAGCTCTATGTGAATTTCGGCATCATCCTGGGAATGGTGGTGCTGTTGTTTGGGGTCACCTGGGTGGCAATACACCGCGAGCAAGATGCTAAGGCGGCAGCAGCGCAAGCATTGGCAATGACTCAGGAGACTGACCACATCCACTCCCAGATCATGCTGAACAACCTTTATCTCAGCAACTATTTGCTGAGCGGGGATGGGCGGGAAGTCGAGAAGCTGAGCGACGGGGTGCGGGACCTGAAGGGGGATTTGGAAGAGGGCCGAAAGCTGGCAACGTCTGAGAAGCAGAAATCCGGAATCGACGATGTCGAGAAGACCGAAGCTGCGTGGATGAGTGACATTGCGCAGCCTATGCTGCAGAAGCGCAAAGACGTCGATGCCGGGAACGCCACCGTAGCGGATCTGCAGATTTATTATCTGCAGAAAGATCCGGCTTCGTACCTGAAGAACGCAACCGACGCGCTCGATGCCGTCAATCGCGATGCCCAGAACGTGCTCAAAGAGCGGGAAAAGGCCGACGAAAGCGCCGCCACCTGGACCATCTGGATCGCCTTCATCGCCACGCTGGTTGCCGTGGCGCTGGGCCTGGTCATCGCCTACCGCACGGCGCAGTCCATCATTGCGCCTCTCTCTAAATTGATTCGCGTGGCCAAACTGATCAGCGAGACTGGCGATCTCGATCACGAGATCGATATTGACCGGAGCGATGAAATTGGTGAACTGGGCCGCACCTTCGGCGGCATGGTCAAGTACCTGAAGGAAATGGCGGGCGCTTCGGAGGCCATCGCCGGCGGTGACCTGACTCTCGAAGTCAAGCCGCGCTCGAAGAACGATACCCTGGGCAATGCCTTCGCCAAGATGACGGATGGCTTGGGCGGGCTGGTGCGCAACGTTCGCGACGCCGCTTCGCAGGTGGCGAGCGCATCCACCCAGGTCGCCGGCGCTTCCGATGAGTCGGCGAAGATCAGCCTGCAGACCTCTTCCGCCATTGATGAAGTGACCAGCACCATGCACGAGATGAGCGTCAACGTGCAGAACATGGTGAAGAGCACGCAAGTGCAGGCGTCGAGCGTGAGCGAAACCTCCGCCTCCATCGACGAGATGGTCGCGTCCATTCAGCGGGTGGCGGATACCGCCAAGGTGCTGCTGGATATTTCCAACCGTTCGCGCGAGGAAGTGCACAACGGCATCGGCACCATGGAGAAGGCAACCGAAGGCCTGAACAAGATCAACACCACCATCAGCGCGTCGGGCGGGATCATCGGCGCGTTGGGCCAGCGGGCGGACGATATCGGCAAGATCATCGAGGTGATCGACGATCTCGCCGAGCAAACCAACCTGTTAGCGCTGAATGCGGCCATTGAGGCGGCCCGCGCGGGCGAGCACGGGCTGGGGTTTGCCGTGGTCGCGGATGAAGTGCGCAAGCTGGCGGAGAAGTCGGCGCAGTCCACCAAGGAGATCTCCGAACTTATTCAGAGCATTCAGAAGGAAGCGCGCAAGGCGGTCGAGAACATGGACCAGAGCACCAGCATCGTCAACGAAGGCCTGACTCTGGGACAAGACCTGAACACCGCGCTGCGCAAGATTTCCAACGTGGTCACGGAAGTCTACAAGTTCGCGCAGGAGATCGGAGCGGCGACCAACGAGCAATCCCATGGGTCGACCCAGATTGCCCGCGCCACCACGCGGCTGAACGAAATTACGCATGAGATCAATTCCGCGGTGGAAGAACAAGCCTCGGGCGCGCATGCCGTGGTGAAGGCCATGGAACGCATGCGCGAACTGGTGCAGCAGACGACCTCGGGATCGACGGAACTGGCGGCCTCGGCGGAGCAGATGTCGAAGATGTCGCGCGATCTGCTGGATTCGATGAACCGGTTTGGCATTGGGCAGGAGGAGGAATCGTTGGGAGGAGAGCGGGGGCGCAAAGCAGCTCGCGCCGCCGCCGGGTCACGGGCATGACCACGGCAATGGGCCGCGAACTGCACATTGTGGGGTTTCAGGTGGGGCGCGAGACCTACGGCGTTCCCATCACCTCGCTGCATGAAATCGTGAGGGTGCCAGAGATCACCGCCGTTCCCGACGCGCCCGCATACATGGAGGGCGTGATTAACCTGCGCGGGAAAATCGTCTCAGTCATTGATTTGCGCAAGCGGCTGGGGGAGAAAAAAGTGGCATTCACCCGCCGTAACCGGATCCTGGTGGTGGAGCACAATGGCCGGCTATCAGGCCTGATCGTCGATTCCGCCTCCGAGGTGCTGAAGATTCCTGCCTCCGATGTGGAAGCGTCTCCCACGTCGCTCGAAGAGGGGCGGGCGAATTGCGTGACCGGGCTGGGCAAGTACAAGGGACGGCTGATTGTGCTGCTGGACATGACGCGGTTGCTGGACCTGGGAGCCGCGGCGGCGAAGAGTTCGAGCCGTTCTGAAACTGCTTCAGAATCCCGGCGTGCTACCGCCGGCAAGTGAGTAAGCAAGGAAGCGCATGAGTTCTCCAGCTCTGGCCATCCAGCTCAGCGACGCCGAGATGCGGCTGCTGCAGGCGCTCGTCTACCAGGAGTGCGGAATGTTCTTCGACGCCCGCCGGGCGCATTTCCTGCAGGACCGCTTGCAGCGGCGCCTGCGGGAATGCCGGATGGATTCTTTCTACTCCTACTACCGGCTGCTGATCAGCGCCGAAGGCCGCCAGGAATTGAGCTGCCTGCTGGAGAACCTTACCGTCAATGAAACCAGTTTTTTTCGCAACAAGGCGCAATTGGAGCTGTTTCACAAGCAAATCCTCGACGAACTGATCCGCGCCAAGCAGGATGCGCGCAGTCATCAGATCCGCATCTGGAGCGCCGGCTGTTCCACCGGGCAGGAGCCCTACACGATCGCCATGCTCATCGCGGACGCGCTGGCCTATCACCAGCTGCGCCTGCCGGCCGGCCCGGAGACCACCTGGCCGAAGCCGCTGGTCCCGCCGCCGTGGCGGGTGGAAATCCCAGCCAGCGATATCAACTACTCCGTGTTGCGGGCGGGACAGGAAGGCATCTACAACGAGCACCAGATGGCCTCGGTCGACTATGCCTATCGCTTGCGTTATTTCGACAAAGTCGGCGAGCGCTATGCCGTCAAGAAAGCGATCAAAGAGCTGGTGCACTTCGACTTTCACAATCTCAAAACCGAATTCCTGCCGCAGAAAAATGACGTGATCTTCTGCCGCAACGTCATGATGTACTTCGACGAAGCGGAACAGAAGCGGCTCATCGAAAAGTTCTATCGCTGCTTGAATCCCGGCGGCTATCTTCTGGTCGGCCACGCCGAGAGCTTGCTGGGCCTCACCGACAAGTTCACCATGGTCTACCGCAATGCGGGCACCGCGTACAAACGGGTGGAGGTGGCGCAATGAGCCAGTTCTCCGACGAGCGCGGCGCGGAATTGCGCGAACTGTTTTTTGAGACCGCGCAGGAGCTTCTGCAGGTCCTCAACGAGGATGCGCTGAAGCTGGAAAAATCGCCCCAGGATCGCGAGATCATCCGCAGCCTGCGCCGCACGGTGCACACCCTCAAAGGAGACGCGGCCGCCGCCGGATTCCCCGAGTTGAGCGAATTGGCGCATCTGCTGGAAGATGCCTGGGCGGTCGAGAACGCCTCCTCGGATGTATCGCTGGCCGAGGTGGGCTTTACTGCCGCCGATGTGTTTGGCGCAATGCTGCTGGCTTATCGGCAGCAGAGCGCGCTGCCAGACACGTCCCGGGTCAAGCGGCTGATTCAGAAACTGGCCTCGCAGGCAAAGGCTCCCGCGAGCGGCGATGAGCCGCAGACGGCAGCGCCGCGCTCGCAGGTCGCATGGACAGAATACGAGCAGCTGACGGCTGAAAATGCGCGCGCCGCGGGCAAAAAGATTCTTCACGTTTCGGCGGTCATTGATCCGCTCTGCGCCATGCCCATTGCCGCGCGCCAACTGGTGGCGAATGCGCTCGGCGCGATCGCGCAGATTCTGGCTTCCCGTCCCGAACCCGGCTCCGCCGTCCAGGGACAGACCATCGACCTGCTGGTCGCAACCTCGCAGCCGGAAGCGGCCATTCTTGCCAGGTGCCAGATCCCTACCGTGATCCGCAAAGCGGAGTGCTTTGAACTGGCGGCCACGGCCGGGAGCGCCGCCCTGGCGATCCCGTCAACCGAAAAACCCGCGGCCATGGAAAGCAGCGCAGAACCTTCTTCGGCGGAACCCGATCGCGTCCCCGCGCGCCGCAACCCCAGCGCCGAGACAGTTTTGCGCGTCGAGGCCGAGCGCATTGACAACGTTCTCAACCTGGTCGGCGAGCTCATCATCGGCAAATCCATGCTGCAGCAGGTCATGCAGGAATTTGCGCGGCGCCTGGCCAAGGATCCCCTGCGCGCCCGCTTCGCAGACGCCATGGCATTCCAGGCGCGAGTTCTGAATGATCTGCAGCGCTCGGTGATGAAAATCCGCATGGTGCCGGTCGAGCAGCTTTTCCGGCGCTTTCCGCGGATTGTGCGCGACACGGCGCAGCGCTGCAACCGGCAGGTGTCGCTGGAAATCAGCGGCCAGGATACCGACCTCGATAAAGGCCTGCTCGACGCCATCGCCGAGCCTCTGACCCACATCGTGCGGAATGCGGTGGGTCATGGACTGGAGAGCGCGGAAGAACGAATTGCCGCCGGCAAACCGCCTCTTGGCAAAGTCTCTTTGGACGCCTGTCATCAGGCCAATCAGCTCATCGTGGAAATCAGCGATGATGGCCGCGGCATCGACGCCGCGAAAGTGAAGGCCAAGGCTCTAAAAGCCGGCATTATCACGCCAGCGGAAGCTGACCGCATGTCGCCCTCGGAAGTGCTCGACCTGATCTTCCGGCCGGGATTCAGCACGGCCGATGAAATCACGGAAATTTCCGGGCGCGGCGTGGGTCTCGACGTGGTGCGCAGCGTTCTGCACCGGCTGAAAGGCACGGTGGAACTCGAAACCATTCCCGGCCAGGGCACCAAATTCCGCTTAAAGCTGCCGCTCACCCTGGCGATTATTAAGGCTCTGCTGTTCCGGGTCGAGCACAGGCTTTATGCTATCCCGCTGAACACGGTTGCCGAAATCGCGCGGGCGCATGAATCCGATCTGCACAACGTCGACCGCTGGGAAGTGCTGCAGCTTCGCGGACAGGTCTTGCCGCTGATGCGCCTGGGGCAAAGGGCGGCGGAAGAAGGCGACCACAGGAACGATAAGATTTTTGTTCTCGTGATTCTTTTCAACGGCCGCAAGTTCGGCTTGATTGTGGACGGACTGGAGGGCGAAGAAGAGTTGGTGATTAAAGCCCTGGACGACCAGACCGTGGCCACGGATCTGGTCAGCGGCGCCTCTATCCTGGGCGATGGCCGCGTCGTGCTCATCATGAACTTGCCGGCCGTGGTCGAGCGCTTTACCAGCCCGCAGGCGAATGGAACGCCCTCCGGGCTCTTCCTGTCGCCGAGCGACCGAACCCCCCGCGCCGTGTCGGAGGTGCAGCAATGAGCGCAAAGCCGATTCGGGTGCTGGTGGTCGATGATTCGGCGTTGATGCGGAAGGTGATCCCGCAGATTCTTGAGACCGATGAGTCGATTCAAGTCGTGGGCACGGCCATGGATGGGAACTTCGGGCTGAAGAAGATCGAAGATCTGCGGCCGCAGGTGATCACGCTGGATCTGGAAATGCCGGGTATGGGCGGGCTGGACATGCTGAAGGAGATCATGCAGCGGCACAAGATCCCCGTGATCGTGGTCAGCTCGCACAGCACCCAGGGAGCGTCGGTCACGTTGAAAGCTCTTTCCCTCGGCGCTTTCGATTTCGTTGCCAAGCCGACCGATGTTTCCTCGCGCATGCAGGAAATTGCGCGGGAGCTGATCTCGAAAATCAAGGCGGCGGCGCAGAGCCGGGGCATACCGATTCAGCCCACCATGGATTTCGGAGTTCCCTCGCGTCTCAAGGCCAAGCCGGGAAGCGACCGGCAGCCAACCAGGGTCGTCGCGATTGGAATTTCCACTGGAGGTCCGCAGTCGCTGCAGTATCTCCTGGCGCAGTTCCCGGCGGACTTTCCGGGAAGCATCGTAGTGGTGCAGCACATGCCGGAAGGATTTACAGACATGTTCGCGCGGCGGCTGGATGAATGCTGTTCGCTGAACGTGAAGGAAGCGCAATCTGGCGATCTCCTGCTGGCAGGCCGGGTGCTCATCTGTCCCGGCAGCCGCCACCTGAAGGTGAAGCGGCTTCCCCTGGGAGACATCGCCATTCTGAGCGATGATCCGCGGGTCAATGGCCACCGGCCTTCCGCCGACGTCATGTTCAAAAGCCTGGCGGAAGAATTCGGAGCGCGGGGAATCGGCGTGTTGATGACCGGCATGGGCGAGGATGGCGCGCAGGGGTTAGGGCTGGTCCGAAGCGCAGGGGGATTGACCATTGCCCAAGGGGAACAGTCCTGCGTGGTGTTTGGCATGCCGAAAGCCGCCATTGAACGCGGACACGCCATGCGGGTGGTGGAATTGGAGGCGCTTGCGGCTACGCTGCAGGCCCAGTGCCGCGCCGACAGGGCCACCAGCGCCGGCCATAACTGAGTTTTGTAGGTTCCGGCGCCAATAGCGCCGGCGTCGAGGCAGGAGAAGCAATAGGAGGGGGTATGGAGCAGTTTGGAGCAATCAAGCGGAGCAAGGATGGCCAGGCCGTGCAGTACCTGATCGTCGACGACTCCGTGTTCGCTC
Organism: Terriglobales bacterium; assembly: GCA_036376415.1. Taxonomy (GTDB): domain Bacteria; phylum Acidobacteriota; class Terriglobia; order Terriglobales; family Acidobacteriaceae; genus Gp1-AA145. The sequence continues at coordinate 112,195 of DASVAJ010000053.1, read as the reverse complement.
GCAAGAACCTGGGCCGCATCATCGAGAGTTTCGGCGGGCAGGTGGCGGGCGAAGCCGGAGACGGTCTGACCGCCATCAGCGAATACGACCGCCTGAAGCCGGACATCGTGCTCATGGATATCACCATGCCGCAGATGGAAGGCATCGAGGCCGCCGAAAAAATTGTGCAGAAGAATCCGGAGGCACGGGTGGTGATGGTCTCGTCCGTGGGTTACCAGGAGAACATCGTGGCTGCCCTGCAACGCGGGGCGCGTCATTTCGTGCAGAAACCCGTCAAGCCGGAAGTTCTGTACGAAGTGATCAAGTATGTGCTGGGCGAGGATGGAGCCGTAGCCAACGCTGCTGCAGCAGGGGTCTAGTTTATGAAGATGGAACTGATCCAGCCGTTTATTAACGCGGCGGACGCGGTGCTATCACAGGGGCTGAAGTCTCCCATGGCGATTGAGAACCTCACCATGGAAGAGGAGGCCTATCGCCGCAAGGGCGTCGCGGCCATGGTGGAATTGAGCGGCGACATCGAAGGCCGCATCATCTTCGATCTGGGGACGAAGACTGCCGCGCGCGTGGCCAGCCACTTCGCCGGGGCCGATCTGCCCGAGTCCGACGAACTGGTCCGCGAAGCCGTTTGCGAACTGGCCAACCAGGTCATCGGCAATGCCGTGGCCACCCTCAACGACCAGGGATTCCATTTCCGCGTGCATCCTCCCATCCTCCACACCTCCGAGCACGGCGCGAAGAGCACCGAAGATACGGAAGCGCTGGTCCTTTGCTTTGGGACTTCGAGCGGAAATGTGTTTATGAACATCGCGCTGCGCTATCACGCGTCGCGCGAGAAGGCAATGGCGGGAGCGTAGGAATCGGGTGATCGGGTCATCGGATGATCGGGTGACCTGCCTGCCAGCCTGAAGGTCTTTTCCCCCTTGTGCTCTGACCGTCCCCGGCAATAACCAAGATCCAGGTCCAGAATTCTGGCGCCCGGTGACCCCATCGTCAGATCCACCGATCCCTCACCGTCCCGGAACCAGGAAAACCGGATTGCCCACGGTCAGCGACGTACCGTTGCCGCTCTGCGCCGCACTGGTAGTCACTCCTGAAGGATTGGTCACCATGAACGAGCCGGCAGCCGGGATCCCCGATACGAGAAACACTCCGTTGTTGCCCACGTCCGTCATTCCGGTAATCACCACCATCGTGCCGACCTGCAGCGTGGTCGGCGTCATGGGGGTGTATGTGTAGGTGGTGCTGCTCCCGGACTGAGATGCAGACGAGATGCTGATCTGCCCGGATGACGACGAAGTCACCGGTGCCGGCAATGAGGCCATCAACACATCAGCCGGATGCCGATCGGGGCCGCTGGTCGCCGAAGCCGTGTAAATGTCGGCGATCGAGCCGGCATCGCATTGCGAAACGAAAACCTTGAACGGAGTATTCGCGCCGCCTCCTGAGGCGGCAATGAATACGCGGAACCGGGCGGAGGCGCATCCCGTTTGGCTGGAATTGTCGGTGGCTTGATACAGCGGAATGGTCTTCGTAACCAGGCCCGTGCCGTTGTCGATCACATCCGCCTGGGTGCAGACGCTGGTTGCGCCATTGGCCGTGTAAAGCTGATAGCTGGCGACGTAGGCTCGGCTGTCGTCGCCAAGGACGGTGATCGCGGTGGGAACCACGGGAGGAATGGGCGATCCCGCCCCAACCGCAGCCGTTGAACACGCTGAAGATGGGGAAGCGGAGATCGAGATGGGGGCATGCGCGACCAGCGCGGCGCCGGAAATGTCGAAAATGCTGACGCTCGACGCGGTTTGATTGGTCACGTAAAGACGGTTGGAAAGCCTGTCGTAAAAAATGTAATTGGCGCCCGCGCCCGCCGCAGCGGTTCCGACGACCGTGTCGGAAAGCGTGTCGATCACGGAAATGGTTGCGCTTTGATCGAGCACGTAAATATGCGTGTTGTCGGAACTGGCCACCGCCCAGATGGGGGGCGCGGAAAAGCTTGTAATTCTCGCCGCGATACTGTCGTCCAACGTGTTGATGCTGGTGACGGTGCTGTCTCCCTGGTTGATGCTGTAGATTTTCGTGCCGTTCGGCATCTCCGCCAGGGCGACAGGCTGCGCAGCCGGGTTGGGCAAGGGGACCGGATTGCCGGCGAACGCCGGGTTCACGGCTACGGTTGCGACCACCGCGTTCGAGGTCGTGTTGATCACGGAAACAGTGCCGGTTCCCTTGTCCGCCACGTACATCCTTGTGGCTTCGGTGCTGTGGGCAAAAACTGGCACTAGAGGGCAGGGACTCGTTTGCGGGCAAAGCTGTGCCAGGTCAATGGTCGTGGGCTGCGCCCCCGAAATGACCGTGACCGTGTCATCGCCGCTGTTGGCCACGTAGGCGCGGGATCCATCGGTGGTTAAGGCGGCGTGAACTGGGGATTGTCCGCTGTTGACGACATCAGTTAAAGCATCGCCGGTCACGTCGATCTGGCTGACCGAGCCCACGCTTAAAGAGCCGGCGCTTGCCACCGAATACATGAAATGCAGGGCGGCGGGGTTCGGCGAATTAACCGGTATGGGGAGCGCTACCGGCCGATAATAGTCTCCGCAGGCTGGGCCAAACAGGGCAAGCAGCAGTAGCGCCCCAAGCCTGGCCCCTCGACCATAGGCTGCAAAATGGCGGGCGGATGTGTCCGCGCGGGCAATCTCGCACAAGTCTTTCGTCTGAAAGGCAGAAGTCTTCATTCCAAAATGTCCGGAAACGAGAGTTTCTTATTCTAAAGGCAGAGCGCGATTGGGCGCTACCGGGTTGGATGCAAGTAGCAGGATAGTTGCCGTGAAGAAGTTCAGTTTTGAACGCTGGTGCGGGGCTTTCGAAGTAGTACGACTGCTGCTGTCCCAATCGAGAGGGGCGCCGAAATCAAAAGAGAAACCAACATGCAGCCGATTATCAGGAAGCCATCGCCGGGCGCAGCATGTTGTCCGTTGGCGACGAAATTGGGGTAACAGCAGAGCGCCGACGATTAGGCCGAGCACCAAGCCCAGGGTAGGACCGCCTAGAAGAATCGCAAAGGCCTTCGCAGCTTTCACGCCGCTCGTCCTGTTCAAGACAACTGCCAAGCTACCGTTTGGCTCGCTTTCGTGTAGGGGTAGGCTCTCCGGCAGGAACGGTGGCAGCCGGCTTTTTCTTGCCTTCCATTTCCGCGAGACTTTGCTTGAGAGCGGCCATCAAATCCACCACCGGGGCGAGTTTCTTGGGCTTCTCGACTTCCTTGACTTCGCCACCTTCGAGCTTGGTTTCGATGAGTTCCCGGAGGTTCTCCTGGAAGTCATCTTTGTATTTTTCCGGCTCCCATTCGGCGGCCAAGGCTTCGATCAGTTGATGTGCAACCTTGACCTCGGCGTCCTTCAATTCAACGTCGGGGGCGCCGAAACCTTCCACCTTGCGCACTTCCTCTTCGTAATACATCGTGTGCAGCATCAATCCACCCTCGTGCGGGCGTAAAAACACGGTGTATTCGCGATTGTGCATGGTCAGCTTGGCGATGGCAACGTACTCGCTTTCTTCCAGCGCCTTGGTCAGCAGGGCGTACGGCCGGCGCCCAGCCTCTTCCGGCAGCATGTAGTAGCTGGACTCGAAATAAACCGGATCGACCTCGCTGGACTTTACAAATTCGAGAATCTCCATCGTCTTGGCGGTCTTGGGTTCGATCTTCTTGATCTCCTCGGGCTCAATCACCACGTATTCGCCTTTGCGGTACTCATAGCCCTTCACGATTTCGCTGCGATCCAGGACCTGGTTGTCGAGCGGGCAAATGAGCTGTTGCTTGACGCGGTGAAGGTCGGTGCGATGCAGCTGGTTGAAGGAGATGCCGGAACTGCGGGCGCCGGAAAACAGGCGCACCGGCATGGAGATCAATCCAAAAGTTAAATATCCAGACCAGACGGAAGCCGCCATAGGTTATCGTCCTCTCGAATTCGGCAGTTGGCACTCCGCCCTTGGCATCGGGTAATAAAGTTGTCGGCTCTCGGTTGTCGGCCAAGGCCGTTAAGTCCGCCAGGTTCCGGCATGCCGTAGCCGAGTGCTAATTGCCAAAGCGCTATAAGTGCCGCACTTCGCGCAGGGTAGTCAGTTTAGACTAGCCGCATGATTTTGATGCACAGGATTTTGGCGGGCTATCGAATCGCCTAGCCAGAGATGCTGGGCCGGTGATGGACCCTCGCAATAGGTGGTGTTTACGGCTGAGGTTCCAGGGAGCACGCCGGCGTTTCGCCGCTCGCAAGCCACGTTAAATACTGACAACAAAGAAGTTAACGGCGAGCCAGCGCCGCCCCTCGCGGGGCTAATTCGAGGCGTTTCGGGGCTATTTCACCCCATTCTTGTACTTTTGCAGGTATTTTGATCTCGGCTTAGAAACCGATCCTGCGCGACGCCGCCAGCCTATTGTGCAGCAGGCTTGATGGATTTCTCCTGATCCTCGCGAGCCATCTTCTCCGCTTTGTCCATGATGTCTTCCATCATTTTTCGCATCCGGGGCTGCATGGCTTGCATGCCTTCTGCCATCATGGCCGGCTGTTCGCGCAGGATCTTCTGGCCAGTCGGGCTGTCGTAAAAAGCAAGCATGGCCTGCACATCCTGCCGGGTCAGGTGGCGCTGATAAATCGGGATGAAATCGTCGAGCATTCCACTCACGTCCAGTGTCTTCGTGAACTCGTCCATGAAGCTGTCCATACGCTGCAGTTCCTGCTCGCTGATACCCGGTTTTTTCTTTCTAAGCGTATCGTTCGCCATTTGCTTGGATTGCTGCATCGATGTGGCCATCATGTTCTTCATCATTTCGCGAAGATGCAGGGTATCGAACAATTTCTCAATATCTTCTTTCGTGGCAGAAGAGTCGGCTGGGACTTGTTGTGCCCAACCCGAGGCCGCTACTAAAAAGATGACGAGAGCAATGCCCAACGCGCGTTTCATGCCAGTCTCCTTTCGGCGAATGCCTACCCCGTGTAGTTCAGCGCCTCCAACCCCAGAAACTTCGCCCCGCCGCCCAGTTCCTCCTCAATTCTCAGCAACTGGTTGTACTTTGCGACGCGGTCGGTACGCGAGGCGGAGCCGGTCTTGATCTGTCCTGCCCCGGTAGCAACCGCCAAGTCAGCGATAAACGTGTCTTCGGTTTCGCCGGAGCGGTGGGAAATGACCGCCGTGTAGCCGTGGCGGCGGCCCAGGGCGATGGCGTCGAGCGTCTCGCTGACCGTGCCGATCTGGTTCAGCTTGATGAGAATGGAGTTGGCGATTCCCTTCTCGATGCCTTGCTGAAAAATGCTGACGTTGGTGACGAACAGATCGTCACCCACCAACTGGATCTTGCTTCCCAGTTCCCTGGTCAGGAGGGCCCAGCCTTCCCAATCGTTCTCGGCGAGGCCGTCTTCGAGCGAGACGATGGGATAATCGTTCGCCCACTTCGACCAGAAGCGCACCATGTCCTCCGAACTCTTCGAGGACTTGTCGGACTTCTTGAATACGTACTTGCCATCCTGATAAAACTCGCTGGCCGCGGGGTCAAGCGCAATGGCGATCTCCTCGCCCGGCTTGTAGCCCGCCTGCTGAATGGCCTCAAGCACCACTTCGATGGCCTCCACGTTCGACTTCAGCGACGGGGCGAAGCCGCCTTCGTCGCCCACGGCGGTGTTGTAGCCGCGCTTCTTCAGCACGCCTTTCAGGGTATGGAACACTGCCACGCCCCAGCGCAGGGCTTCCGAAAACGACTGCGCGCCGACCGGCATAACCATGAATTCCTGGAAATCGACATTGTTGTCAGCGTGCGCGCCGCCGTTCAGGATGTTCATCATGGGCGTGGGCAGCACGTTGGCGCCGGCTCCGCCGAGATAACGATAGAGCGGCAGTTCGAAGGAGTTCGCGGCCGCGCGTGCCGCCGCCATGGAAACCGAAAGAATGGCGTTCGCCCCCAGGCGCGCCTTGTTTTCGGTGCCGTCGAGTTCGATCATCTTCTGATCGAGCGCGCGCTGGTCGGCGGCGTCGAAATTCGCCAGCGCCTCGCCGATCTCGCCGTTCACGTTCTCGACCGCCTTCAGGACGCCCTTGCCCAGGTAATTTTCCTTGTCGCCATCGCGCAACTCAATCGCCTCGCGTTCGCCGGTCGATGCGCCGCTGGGAACGATGGCCCGCCCCAGCGAGCCATCCGCGAGCCAGACTTCCGCTTCCACGGTAGGATTGCCGCGCGAATCCAAAACCTGCCGGCCGCGAATTTCCGAAATATTCGTCATGATTGCCTTTCTCTCCTGAATAGAAATTGGTTTGGTATCGTCATCCACAACAACGCCGCGTGATCCCGGGTTGAAAGTCAAGCGTCGCCCGGTCAGGTAGCCGATACCCGTATAAGTTCGTCCCATGGTTGTGGGTAAGCCCGAAATTATAAATGACGGCCGCCGCCGGTCATGTGATGCCAATCACAAGCCCATCTGCGGCGTCCCGCTGTGCGGCTCTGTGCTCTCGGTGGTCAAAAACGCGGATCATGGAGGGCCCAGAGTTTCACACTGCGAACGGCAACCACGCCCAAAGCTGAATTCCGCCTAACTGCTACAATGCCAACAGTCTCCGACTGCCATGAAGTGCCCATTTTGCGGCTACGCCAACGATAAAGTGGTGGATTCGCGCGAGAGCAAGGAAGCCGATTCCATCCGCCGGCGGCGCGAGTGTCTGAAGTGCGAGAAGCGCTTCACCACCTATGAGCGCATCGACGAAATTCCGTACATGGTGGTCAAAAAGGACGGGCGGCGGGAGAAGTTCGATCGCCAGAAAGTTCTGAACGGCCTGCTGCGCGCCTGCGAGAAGCGCCCGGTCCCGATCAGCAAGCTGGAGCAGATCGTCAACGAGGCCGAAGCGTTCGTCATCGAATCTCCTGAGCGCGAGCGCAAGACCAGCGAGGTCGGCGAGTTGATCATGAACCGCTTGCGGCGCTATGACAAAGTCGCCTACGTGCGCTTCGCCTCGGTCTACTTGGACTTCAAAGACGTGCAGGAGTTCATGACCGAGCTGAAGGATTTGTTGAAAACCAAGGAAGAGCCGCAAGCCAAAGCTTCGGCAAAGCCGATGTAGATCCCAAGATTGAATCATCGGGGGATTGAATTATTGGACTCACAAGAGTATTCGGGATCCTTGAAGAAAGCCGATGAACTCCGAAATTGAACAAAGAAATTTGCCACTCGGGTTGTAAATCTCTGCCGATCTCTGCCGCGTTCACCTGATGCTCAGACACGGGTAGACAGGTGCTACGTCCGAGCGAGGCTTGCAATGATTCAATGCCCGATAATTCAATGATTCAATCCGGTCATGGCTCATAAAATCACCCTAATCCCCGGCGACGGCATCGGCACGGAAGTCACCCAGGCGGTCGTGCGCATTCTCGAAGCGACTGGCGTCAAGTTTGAGTGGGAAACTGTGTTGGCCGGCGCTGAGGCTTACGAGAAATACAAGGAATACATTCCGAAAGAGCTGACCGAATCCATCGAACGCACGCGCCTTGCCTTGAAGGGCCCGATCACCACGCCGGTCGGCGGCGGATTCGCCAGCATCAACGTGCGCTTGCGCAAGCAGTTCGATCTGTATGCGAACTTCCGCCCCGTGCGCAACCTGCCGCACATTCCAACCCGCTATCCCGATATTGATTTGATCATCATCCGCGAGAATACCGAAGGACTTTACTCCGGTCTCGAGCATGAGGTGGTTCCCGGGGTTGTCGAGAGCCTGAAGGTCATGACGGAAAAGGCGTGCACCCGGATCGCGCGCTTTGCCTTTGAATATGCCCGCAAGAATCAGCGCAAGAAGGTGCATGCCATCCACAAGGCCAACATCATGAAGCTGTCCGATGGCCTGTTTCTGCGCTGCTCGCGCAACGTTGCCCAGGAATACCCCGAAATCACCTACGGCGAGCACATCGTGGACAACACCTGCATGCAGCTAGTCATGAATCCCTACCAATACGACGTGCTGGTCATGGAAAACCTCTACGGCGATATCATTTCCGATCTGTGCGCGGGGCTGGTGGGCGGCCTGGGGTTGGTGCCCAGCGCGAACCTGGGCGACAGCTGCGCGATTTTCGAGGCCGTGCACGGCTCCGCCCCGGATATAGCCGGCAAGAATCTGGCAAACCCCACCGCCCTTCTGCGCTCCGCCCTGCTGATGCTGCGCCACCTGGGCGAATTCGATGCCGCGCTCAAGATTCGCAACGCCCTGGAGAAGGTCTACCGCCATCGCGATCAATTAACCAGGGATGTGGGCGGGAAAGCGGGCACTTCGGAGTTCGCCGACTCAGTAATCGCGGCGATCGAGGCAGGGGCGTAGTCGTTCGACGATTCGATACCTGGTGGAACGAATCGATCCGTCCGGTACAAAGCCACCCAGGAACACGGAAACCGGGTCAGGCGGTGCGTCTTCGTGTCGGCAATGTGAACAGCGCATGCAGGGCGCGGTCCAGTTGCTCGTGCTCGCGAGAGCCGTCATCAATTTCCTTGAGCCGGTCTTCGATTGCACGTTTAGCCGCTTCAATCCGGCTGTTCAGCTTGCGCGGATCGGATTCGGCCAGAGCTGCCGAGTAGAGCGCCTGCCAATCTGAAGAGGACATAAAACCTCCGGGGGAGCAGATCGACGAACTTGGCGGTTTGAATTATAGACCCGATGTTGCAGAAAAAACTTTCACATACCGCGCAAAACGTGCGCGAGAGCAACCCCACCTGAAAGTGCAGGCTATGACACACCTTGATGGAGCGCGAAACTAGAACTGACGTAATCTCCACCAACTGCGAATACCGCATCAGAATGGAGCGATGCGGCAATCGGGACGGCTCCTGCTCATGGCTTTGTACACTGCGACCGGCTGCATTCTAGGCGCGCAGGAACAAACTGCTTCCGTTCCCAAGGCCAACTCTCTGCCCATCTCACGTCCAGTGCACGCAAGGCACGCGCCCACGTTGAGCGCGGATGACGGGCTGACGATCCTTGCTGCGGCGCTCGATTCCAGGCCACATCTCCACGGCCGAAACGATTGCTCGCATCTTACCCACGCCATCTATCAACGCGCCGGCTTTCCCTATGCGTATGCCGATTCTTCGGATCTGTACGCCGGCGTCGGTGGTTTCGAGCGGGTTGCTCAACCACAGCCGGGCGATTTAATCGTCTGGCGAGGTCACGTCGGAATCGTCATCAAACCTTCGCAGCATGTGTTCTACAGCCTGCTTCGCTCCGGGCCAGGCGTCGACGATTGGGAGTCCGCCTACTGGAAGACACGAGGGCATGCCCGCTTTTACCGCTATATTAAAGATCCAGCTGTGCGCGGCCCGGAGTTCTCATCGCACAGGCCGCGCCAGTTGGTTCAGATAAGCAGATAGGCTTACTGCGTCAACTCCTGGGTCAGGGTCGCGCCACCCATGGACGCAATCACGGCCGTCACTTTCACCACTTTGTGCGAATCGCTTGCCACCCAGACCGTCTTCTTGTCTGACCCGCCGTCGGCTGAGGCGATCTCGACCCTGAAGGCGTCGAAAGTCCCCGCCGGCACAGTGACCTGCTCTTTCCCCGCGACCGTCAGTTGCAGCAATTTCACTTTTTGCGTCTGCACGTCGAAGTTGCGGAAGGTGGTGCTGTAGCCTTCGGCAAGCGGCAGGCAGGAGATGACCTGATCGCCGCCGGCGGCATCGGCAAACAGCGGTCCGCCCAGGTCAACGTTAACCGGGCGGTCCTGCCCGTTCATGCTCATTTTCCCAACAGCTTTATTCCCGGCAAAGTCGAGATCGATGACCACCGGCCCTTGTTTGATGTTCCTTTTGAGAACAACCAGAGTTCCCTTCTCGAGCGTAGCCGTGTCGACCGCCGCGCCCTGCGGTGTGTCCGTCTGATCGGTTGCAACCCAGGAACCGCCAACATCCTGAATCGCGGTGGCAAGTTTCAGGTTCATCTCCTGGCCGCCCACCGCTATCTTCACTTGATACTTGTAGGTGGCGGCTTGCAGATCGCTCGCCGGCTTGGGAGCGCTGACGGCGTTCGGGTCGACCTTTTTGGCTAGAACGACGGTCTTCGGATCGACACTGATTTCCTTCAGACGCGCCACTTCCTCCGTGGTCCCGCTTTCCTGGTATCTACCTCCGAGGTGTTGCGCGAGGAACTTTTCGGATTCCATAAAGAGCGCAAGATTGTTGATGGGCCGCGCAAACCCGTGGCCTTCGTCGGGCGCCAGGATGTAATCGACGGGGAAATTGCGGTCGCGCAGCGCGATCACAATCTGCTCGGCTTCGCGCCGATTTACCCGGGGATCATTCGCGCCTTGTGCGACCAACAAGGGCGTCTTGATCTGGTCGGCGGAATTCAGCGGCGACTCCTCCATCAGCATCTTCTTGCCTTCCGGCGTGGTGGGATCGCCCATGCGTTCGTAGAAGAGCTTGCGAATCTGCTCCCAGTACGGCGGAATGGAATCCAGCAGCGTAATCAGGTTGGAAGGCCCAACAATGTCGACCGCGGCCGCGTACAAATCTGGAGTAAAAGCCACGCCCGCCAGGGTGGCATAACCGCCGTAGGAGCCACCCAGAATTCCAACGCGTTTGGGATCCGCAATGCCCTGTCCGACCAGATACTTCACGCCCCAGGTGACGTCATCCTGCATCTTGCGGCCCCACTGCAGGTTGCCGGCATCCAGAAACTTCCGCCCATATCCCGTTGATCCGCGAAAATTGGGCATCAGCACGGCATAGCCGCGATTGGCAAAGAATTGCGCGAGCGGATTGTATCCCCAGTTATCGCGTCCCCAGGGGCCGCCGTGCGGGATGATGAGCGCCGGCAGATTCTTCGGTTCCACTCCCTTGGGCAGCGTGAGATACGCCGGGATCTCCAGTCCATCGGAAGACTTATAGGAAAGCGGCGTCATCTTCGCCAAATCCTGGCGCGGCAGTTTCTCCCAGATGTTGTATTGCGGCGTGAGCTTCCGCGTCTTGCGGTCGAAAAGATAAGTTTGGCCTGGCTCAGTATCGCTGTGCACCGTGACCAGCCAGCGCTGGTCGTCCCTGGTGCGCGACCCGACCATGACTTCGTTCTGGGGATAGTTGAATTTCTTCTCGATCCAGTGGACATCCTCGCCGAATTTCTTGTTCTGGTAATAGGTCCGCGCGCGAGCGTCGATATACCAGGTCTCGACCAGCTCGTCGTTGACTTCGGAAAAGAGCGCGCCACCGAAATCGACTTTCCCCAAAGGATCAGACTCGACTTTTTCCACGTTTCCGGTCTGCGGATCCATCAGCGCCAGTGAGACCAGTTCCGCATCCTTGTTGGTCTGGATATAAACCTTCTGATCCCCAGGCTGGAAGTGCAGCGGGTTGCAGGTTTCGAAAACGGAGCAGGAATAGATTTTTGTGAATCCCTCAGGATCGACGCGAAGGAATTCGGTGTCACCGTTCTCCGCGCTCCGGGTTGCCAGCCGCAATTGGCCCTTCAGATCGAACATCCAGCCGGTGATGCGCTCGGTGTTCTTGCGAACCAGAGTCTTCTGGCCGGTCGAAATGCTGAGCTTGTAGAGATCGTGCCAGGCCTTATCGCGGTCATTGAGCCCAATGTAAACCGTATCCGGATCGTTCTTGGGCACCTCGTAGAGTATGAGCCGCACGCCCTTGAGGCCGGTCAGGTCGCGGGATGGCGGCGCATCGGCGCCGGGTGCAGGCTTTGCGGATGGGTCGACAGCATAAGCGTTGAAGTTCTCGTCGCCGTCGCTATCTTTGGCGTAAATGATGTACTTGCTGTCGCGGCTCCAGAGATAGCCGGCAACCGGACGCTTGGTCTCGGTGGTCAGCAGCCGCGCCGCACTGAAGGGCTCGTCGACCGCTTTTACGTAGACATTTCGCGTGTCGTGCCACGGCTTGAGAAAGGCAAGATATTTGCCGTCCGGAGAAAGTTCCGCGCCGGCGATCTCGGGATTGCCAAAAATGATGTCGCGATCGATGAGCGGTGGCTGTCCGGCAGATTTACTGGCCTGAGCCGCGATGGCAAAGGCGAACAGAAGCAGGTATAGAAGCACAGAGAAGCGTTTCATAGAGGATAATTCCTTTCCGGGCCTTTGAAGACGCGGCCACAGGGACTGCTTAGACAGCGAGCAGGGGACCTACTTACTTATGGGGAGCAACAATTCTCCTCCTAGCCAGTAAAACTCGCAAGCAATTTGCGGGATTGCCCAAGTGGATGTACGCAGCTGGTGCAGGAGAAGTTCAGAAGACCAAGGAGTCAGCTCGAGGAGTGTGCGCTTAGAAATGCATCGACTTCGTCCGACGCGGGCATCGAAGGCTGCGCCCCGTGGCGCGAGACGGAAATGGCCGCAACCGCGCATGCGTATCTTGCACTCGCGCGCACATCCGCGCCTCGCAGTAGGCTCACTGCAAATGCGGCATTGAAGGCATCTCCAGCGGCAGTCGTGTCCACCGCATTCACCCGGAATGCCGGCACGAACTGCTTGGGTCGGTCCCGTTCAGCGATCAGGCACCCTCGGGCTCCCAGCTTCAGCACTACGTTCCCTGCTCCGGTTGCGAGAAGTTGATCGGCAGCGGCAATTGCCGGTTCTTGGTCGGCGCCCAGCTTCGACCCCACCAGCCGCTCGGTTTCGCTTTCGTTGGGAGTCAGCCAATCCACGTTGCTGAGCAACGTCGCGGGAAGCCCACGCGCCGGGGCGGGATCAAGCATTAACGGAATCTGATGGCGCTGGGCAAAGTGTGCGAGATATTCCACCGTTTCCAGTGGAATTTCGAGCTGGGCGAGGAGAAATCCCGCGTGTTGCAGGACGGCGGCGGATTGCAGCATCTGCGGAGAAACGGCTGCATTGGCGCCCGGAACCACGACAATACTGTTTTCGCCGCCGGCTGCGATCGTGATCAGGGCGACCCCGGAGGATCCGGGCACTGTTTTCACATAAGCTGTGTCAACCCCGCTGCCCGCCAGCGCGCTGCGCAACTGCGGACCAAACGCGTCGTCGCCCACACACCCCACCATCGAAACCGGGTAACCGAGCTTTGCCGCGGCAACCGCCTGGTTCGCGCCCTTTCCTCCGAAAAACGTCTGGAAACTCGAGCCGATAATGGTTTCACCGGGCCGGGGAATGTGGTCGGCAAACGCGACCAGGTCAAGGTTGATGCTGCCAACGACAACCAGCGGTTTAGGCATGAGCAATCAAATCACTTGGTGAAAACTGGCGCAACCGCGATCAAGCCGAGGCCGAGCACGAAGAAAACGAACATGGGTGCGATAAGCCGGCGGGAGGCTGACGGCGCTCCTTTGAATTCGTGCCAAACGAACACGCCCCAGATCGCGGAAATCATGGTCGCGCCCTGTCCGATGGCATACGAGATGGCGGGGCCAACAATCTGCGCATGCGACGCCACAAAGTTAAACACCGCGCCGGTGCACCAGATGACCCCGCCCAACACACCCCAGAAGTGCCACCCGGACCGGGCGTGCGCATATTGCGCCATCTTGACCGGAGGCGCCGCCGTGAGCGGCTTTTTCATCAGCAGATAGTTGAACGGGATCGCGCAAAGCGCCGTGCCGATGGCGAAGAAGAAAGCTACGGAATATGGGCCTAGCGCGTGGGCGCCGGTCACCGCTTTGGTCACCAGCGGATAGAAAGTTCCCATCAAAATGCCGCAGCCGATGCTGATCCATATACCGCGGGCGCTGAGTTCGCGCTTCTCAGTCTCGCGGCGGCGGTAGGCCAGAGCGTCCAGGACTATGGCCACAACCACCAGAACCATGCCGGAAAAGATCAGCGCCGGATTGCCCCTGGGCGCAAGCACGTAGTTCAGCAGCACGCCCACAACCAGCGCCAGTCCAATGCCGAGCGGAAACGCCACCGCGAGTCCTGCAATATCAATGGCGGCGACTAACAGCAGGTTAGCAACATTGAACACAGCGCCGCCGGCTATCGCGAACAGAATGTGACTCCCGTCGGTGTACTGCATGTTGGCAAGAAATGAAAGCCCGCCCCCGCCTAAACTGCCCAAAGTCAGCCCCCAGAGCAGGCTGCCAAACACGATCCCGATGATGTAGTCCCAATAGAAAAGCTGGAACGCGTACCCGGCAGTCAACTTCATGGTGTTGGCCCATGATCCCCAGCAGATCATGCTGATGATCATGAACGTCAATGCGGAGAAATAAGCTTCGGGTTGATACATTGGGCTCCCGTCCTGCTTGCGCAGGTGCGCGTGTACATCCAGTGCATGGTCAGACTTTCTATCGAACGGAGCTCAGTTCCTTCAGGCCAGAGGCCCGCGAAACCCGCTACCACTTGGCTGGTGTGACCACGATATTCCTGTAGGCCACGTGACCGTCCTCGCTGCCCTGCAGATAAATCGGCCCGGGCTGCGCCTCATGGCTGTTCAGGGCGCCGCCCGTGATCCCGGGAATTTCCTGGTTGTTGATGATGGTGACGCCATTCTGCACCACGGTGACATTCCTGCCCAGGAGGGTGATCTCGAACGTCTGCCACTCGCCGGGACGGCGCGGCTGTTCGGGAGAGGCCGCGATGAACCCGTAGATTCCGCCCGTGTGGTGGCTCGCCGGCTCTTGCGTCGAGTTATCTTCCACCTGTACTTCATAGCGCCCGCGCAGATAGATACCGCTATTCGCTCCCTTGCCGCAGTTGAACTCGATGTGCAGCTTAAAGTCTTCGAAAGGATGATCGTTGATCAGTTCCGGACCATGCCCTGGGCTGACGAGGGTTCCGTTTTCCACCGTCCACGGCTTTGCCGGATCATTCCTGTCAGGGTGCCACCCGGTCAAATCTTTTCCATTGAACAACTGAACCGGCTTGCCCCACTTCGGCGTTCCCGTGCGCTTCAACGAGGGCGCGCGTACGCCGGTAAGCGCCCACCGAGTGCCGTCGGGCCCGGTGGTGCTGCCTACGAGGCGGCCGCCAACCAGCTTCGCTTTGAACACCATGTCGTCCTTGCGGCCCTCTTCCTCTTTCGGAGAAACAAACGTCAATTCGCCATGCGACAACTCAACCTGCGGCAGCGGCCGCGCATTGCCCCACCGGCCCACCATCTCTGCTTTGAGCTGGCCGTTGTCCTGCGAGAGTTCCAGCCAGGAGGGATACTCGCGGTCCGGGGCCTTGAGGGTCAGATCCCAGCGGCCCAGGAATGGCTTTGCGCCAGCGGCGCTCGAAGATTTGTTTTGGGATTGCGCAGCGGTAAAGCACACTGCGCTCACAATGAGGACGGCTACTAAAATCTTATGAAATTTCATGAGTGTCTCCTCGCTCGGAGCAACATGCTACTCCTAAATGGGATCGCCGTGCACTGACTATTGCGGCTCATAAAGCCGAAACCGTGTTCTCGTGCTCTTCCCCCGTTACGGCGATTTGGACGTGGTGAACACCCTCCGCCGAAGCCGGAAGGAATGGGTGTGAACTGGTTACGCCGTTGACGCGAAATTTCGAAACCCGCGTGCCTCGGCCGCTGATCTCGACATTGAGGGTTGCGTTTCGGTAGCGCAATCCCTTCAGTTCCGCCCAGCCCGAGTCCAGCGGCATACACGGTTGGAAGCGAATTCCGTCAGGGTAAAAGCTCGCGCCAAACATTCCCATGAGAATCAAACGCAGATACCCCGATGCCGACCAGGATTGCCGATTGCACACCGGCCACGGTTGCCAGAAAGGATCGGAATTCGACTCCTGGATGCCGCCATACGGCAGCCCAGTATCGGGATGGTAGATCTCCACAAACTGTTTATCGCGCCACGCATGCGCGGTAAGCTTCTCGAGTTCGTTGGCAAAGATTTGCAGTTGCCCATCGCGCGCGGCTGCGTGTCCCCAGAATGCTTCGATGTGCGGCCAAACCGTGCCGCTGTGCCGGCCGTAACTCGTATGCTCGGCATTCACGTACCGTTCAAAAGAAGGATAAAGGCAGGGAATGCCCGCCGGGCTGATGTACGTATTTCGATAAACTCCTGCGCGCTGCGCGGAGTTCGCTACATCGAACAGCAATGCGAATGCCAGGCCCATGCCCTCCTGGCGATCACAGTTGCCGTTGGGATCGACGAGATAGCGATACGTTCCATGGTGCTCCATCCAGAATTCACGATTGATCGCCGAGCGAAGTTTGTCCGCCTTCTGCAGCCACGACGGATCAGCCGCGACCTTCAATTCCCGCGCCATTTCCGCCAGCGTCATCAAGGCGGCGCGGTAAAGGCAATTCGTGGAAAGCGCGTGCATGGGCAATCCAAACCCGTGCGGCGCCCGCAATTCGGGATTCTCGGAAACCCACTTGGTAATCGTGCTGACCCACTCCCCGCCGGTGTAGGCGCCGGTCTTCGTGTAAATCGGCGGGTAGGCCCCGATGCCATCGCCGTAAACCGCAGGTCCGCGAAACAAGCCTAAGCCGGAGTCGAACTCGTCTGCTTCCAGTTGCCGCAGCGTCCGGCGCGAGGTTTCGAAGGCAACAGCTAAAAAATCGCGGTCACCAGAATACAGGTAGAAGTTCCAAGCGCCGGGCGCCCAGATGATCTTGTCCCAGTACTGACCCGTGATTACGGGGCCGTGCTCCGCGCGATCCAGGCAGGAAAGCAAAGTCGATTTCGCCACGTTCGGAAAGAGCAGGCCGAAGCCGTTCCAGGTGTTAATTGCCGTATCTCGCGTCCACGGATCTTTATAGTCCGCGCCCGCGCACAAAACGGGTTGCTCCGACTTGAGGAGGCCGCTTTTGTAATCGCGGATATTCGAAAACAGGTCGCCAAGCGCGAAGTGGAAGGCCGACCGGATGCGGTCCTCGTCATTGCGCGTGGTGCGAAGGTCAGGATAGCCCGGAGTATGTGGGGCGTTTGAAATTTTCCGTGGTACTGCAGTCCTGGGAGAAGCCGCGGCGGTTGCCGCGTAGAAACCAGACTGCAGAAAGTCTCGCCGACGCATCGATAAGTGTAGAGTTGCAGGAATTGCTTGCGAAGGCAAGCGATTCCTGCCGGGGGTGGCGATTCTCGCTTAACCCTTCCCGTCACGAAAATTGGAACTTTTTCTGGGATGTTTAAAGGAAGCCGGCGTTGCGAATTCAAACCTTGTGCCTAATCCCCAACACCGCTGGATTTACTTCACCGACACATCCGCCACATGCAATTCCGGATACCCCTGGTTCCACTGCTGGCTGATGCGCTCGAAAATCAGCCGGAAGGGCTTGCTCTGCCCGGGAGCTAAAGGTGCAATCGACAAATCGGCAGTATCCAGATACGGCCCGCCCGTCTGCAGGATTTTCAGCGGCACATCTTCGACTTGCGCCACCTGCCCGTATGAATCGCGGAAGGTCACGCGCACCAATGCATGAGTAACAGTTTTAGAACCGAGGTTGGCCACCGTGCCGTCAATGTACGTCACCGTGAAGCCGGCAAAGTTTTGCGCCTGGCTCATCTTCAGGTCGGAAAGTTTTATGTACGCGGCATATGACGGAGGGCCGGACGCGGCGCGGGGAGTGCCGCGCAGCAACAGGGCAGCGAGGCCGGCAATTACGACGATCACCGCAATGGCGATGAGAATGGTGCGCTTGCTGGTGTCGCGCTCTTCAGTGGTTGGCGATGGCTGCAGCAGTCCGCCCATGGAGTGATTGTAGTTGCAGAGGAGATTCGAGGCCAACGGAGATATCGGCGAGTCTTCGAATTAGGGATTGACGAATTTTCTGATTCGCAGTCCGCTTCCGCCAGCAGGCGAAATCGTACGGCAATGGGAATCCAACAATCCCGTCACTCGCCTCCGACCGTGAGCCCATCCATGCGGATGGTCGGCGATGCCACGGAGCCGCGGAATTCCAGGTCATTCGCAATCTCGGAAATGTTCATAAACATCTCCTTCAGATTGCCGGCGACCGTGATCTCTTCGACGGGATAGGAAAGTTCACCGCCGGAAATCCACAGGCCGGAGGCGCCGCGCGAATAATCGCCGGTGACCAGGTTCACGCCCATGCCGAGAAATTCGGTGACGTAGAGGCCTTGCTTGACGTTCGCGATCAGCTGCCCCGGTGTGCTCGTGCCCGGCTGCAAGAAATAATTGCCCGGACCAATGCCGGGAGTGCCTGCGAGCCCCCGAGACGCGTTGCCCGTAGTTTGCAGCCCCAGCTTTTTCGCAGTGTAAGTGTTGAGCAGGTAGGAAGCCAGTCTGCCGTTCTCGATCACGATGGTGCGCCGCGTGGGGATTCCTTCTCCGTCGAAGGGGCTGGTCCCAAACCCGCCAATCATGGTTCCGTCATCAATCACAGTCACCCGATCGGCGGCGATCTTCTGGCCCAGTTTGCCGGCGAGGAAAGAAGCTCCGCGATAAACCGAATCGCCGTTCACGCCTTCGAATATGTGCTCAAGGATAGAAGTGGCAACCAGTGGATCGAAGATGACCGGCACTTGCTGGGTCTTCACCTTGCGCGCGCCCAGCCGGCGAAGCGTGCGCTGGGCGGCCACTTTGCCAACCTCTTCCGGAGATTCGAGCCGTCCGAGGCTGCGCGCTACCGAGAACCAGTAGTCGCGCTGCATGGCGCCTTTTTCGTCCTGAGCAATGGGAACAGCCGCCACCGAGCAATACGAGCGGCGGTATTCGCCCACAAAGCCATGCGAGTTGGCGAGAATTTTTCTGCCGGTTGCCGCGTCGAACGATCCTCCATCAGAGTTCTTGATTCGTGGATCGAAATCCAGCGCGGCTTTCTCCGCCCGGCGAGCGTAGGCGATGCGCTCGGGGCCGGGCAGGGAGTAAACATCGCTGGAATACAGATCGAGATCCCCGCCGATTGAGCCCAGCTGTGATGCATCGGGAATTCCGGCGAAAGGATCCTCGGAAGTGACGTTCGCCAGTTGCAGCGCCGAGCTGAGCATGCGATCCAGGCCCGAGCGCGAGAAGTCGCTGGAATAGGTGCTGGCCGAGCGTTGGCCAAAGAAGACGCGGATACCGATCGCCTTCGAGCCGGACTCCTTGAGTGTCTCGACCTGGCCCAGGCGAACCAGGGTGGAGAACTCATCGCCTTCACGAATGACACATTCGGAGGCGGTAGCGCCAGCCGACATGGCCCGGCGGACGAGGTCCTGAGCTAGTTCTTTGAGATCAGTTTCGATTTGCGGGTCGAGAGTAGTTTCCGCCATAAGCAAAATTTTCACCGCCGAGACACAGCGACACGGAGAATATTAGACTACTTCTTTCGGAATTCACTGCGAGCCTTCTTGCGGGAGTCGAACCGATGACCAGGCACCGCCGTTCGCCTTAAGTTCTTCTCCGTGCCTCCGTGGTGAAAAGGGCTCTACTGCATGAAGCCGCCGGGGTCTTTCCGCGCAGTGCCGCCGACCGTCATGCGATCAATCTTGGTGGTTGGCATGCCTACGCCCACGGGCACGGCTTGCCCGTCTTTGCCGCAGGTGCCAATCCCTTCATCGAGCCTCAGGTCATTGCCCACCATGGAGACGCGCGTCAGCGCGTCGGGGCCGTTGCCAATCAAAGTTGCTCCGCGAATGGGCGCGGTCACGTGGCCGTCTTCGATCAAATACGCTTCCGAGGCAGAAAAGACAAACTTCCCGTTCGTGATGTCCACCTGTCCGCCGCCAAAATTCACTGCATAAATCCCGCGTTTGACCGAGTGAATGATGTCTTCGGGATCATCCTCTCCCGCCAGCATGTAGGTGTTGGTCATCCGCGGCATGGGAATGTGCTCATAGCTCTCGCGCCGGCCATTGCCGGTGTCGGCCATGCCCATGAGGCGGGCAGAGAGCTTGTCGCTTAAATAGCCCTTGAGAATTCCCTTCTCGATCAGCACGGTTTCTTGCGTCTCATGCCCTTCATCGTCAACGTTGAGCGACCCTCGACGCCACGGCATGGTCCCGTTATCGACGACGGTGCATTTCTCGCTGGCGACTTTCTTGCCGATCAGGCCGGCGAATGCGGAGGTCTGCTTGCGGTTGAAATCCGCTTCGAGTCCATGGCCCACGGCCTCGTGCAACAGAACTCCAGGCCAGCCTGGGCCCAGGACGACTTCCATTTCGCCCGCCGGAGCTTCTCGCGCCTCAAGTTGCAAAACTGCTTGACGAGCGGCTTCGTGAGCGAAGTACTCAGGAGTTTTCTCGCCGAAAAAGAAGTCGAGCGCGACGCGTCCACCCCCTCCGGCGCTGCCGCGGGCCGAATTGGTTTCGTTCCGCGCGATACAGGAGACATTCAGCCGCGCCAGCGGCTGGGAATCTTCAGCGAAGGTGCCGTCGGAGGCGACGACCAGGATGTTCCGCAGTTCGTCGGCGTAATTGGCGCGGACTTCCCTGACACGGGGATCGTGAGCGCGGGCAGTTCTATCGGCACGCATTACCAGTTCGACCTTGGCCGCGATCTCCGCATCTACGGAAGGCAATGTAACCGGATACAAGCTGCGGGCCGGCCTTTGTTGAAATCCAGCGCTCGGAGTTTTTGCCGGGCCGCTGGCTATCAGGGCAGCGGTTCGGGCGGCATGCAAAATACGCGCAGGCGAGAGATCGTCGGTGTAGGCGTAGCCGGTGCGCTCGCCGGAGATTACGCGAACGCCACATCCGGCAGAAATCCCCTGAGATGCTGACTTGACCATGGATTCATCCACGGTCAACGCGGTCGAGGAAAGATACTCAAAATAAAGATCGGCGTAGTCCCCGCCAGCCGAGAGTGCCGCGCCCAGGTAGCGTTCCAGGTCGCGCTCGGTGAGGCCATAATGCTCAAAAAAGAACGGCGTTTGGTTCATGGGAAAAATTCGAGGATCTGCTTATTTGATGCCCAGAGGCTGTGCAAGGGTCCGAACTCCATTATCCCACAGCGGATGGGGTGACCGGACCATCCGGGTGATCTGGAATCCGTTGTCTTGGAAGCAGGTCCTCAGCGCTTTCGGCGCTGATCATCATAAGCGCTAGAGCGCCGGTGGCTCCAAACTTTTAGGGGCGCAGAGATCTCAAATCGCCGGGTGATGCGATCCCCGCTGACCTGATGCCCCGATGACCCAATTCCGTATCACCGACTGCATGTTCATCCGTCACAGACAAGTGCGATTGGGTTCTGCAAAACTTCGTCCATGACTTCTCACGCCCTGAGCAGCGCGCTGGATGAGTTCCTGACCGGCAGCAGCGGCGCTGTGGTGATCGAAGATGGCGCTGTGGTCTTCGATCTGGGTCGCGCCAAGTATTCTGTTTCCGGTGAGAACAACAAATGTTTGCTGCACCTTTGGTCGGAAGAGCGGAACCTGGTCCGGCGAGTACTCGATTTGGAGAACCAGGGCGAAACCATGCGCGTGGTGGTGCAGAAGATGGGGCAGGCAAGGCCATCGCGCCTGGACATTTGCCGCGAACGCGATCGGCGCACGGCGTCGGCCAAGCGCCGCGCCAGGGCAGCTTACCAGCGTACCCTCGAACGAGTGTTACGCAAGAGCTTCCCCGATCTCACTCTCGCGACCCTGAGCACTTCCGTGGATTTAGAGAAGTCATTTGGACCAATTTATTCGCGCGGTCGTCTGACGCGCGGCCAGTCGGGTTTCGCGGTGCTGGGGGTGAATCGGCAGGAACTGCAATCCTCGATCGATGCCGCGCTGACGTTCGGAATCCTGTGGCTCGATGTCTGCCGGACGGCGCCGGCGGGGAGACTGGTGATCGAAGGCGTGAAGCTGGTGGTCCCCGCCGGCCACTCCGGGCTGGTCCGGGAGCGCATGGCTCATCTCAATCGCGCAGCAGCAAAATGGGAATTGTATGAACTTGATGAGCGCGAGGAAGAGTTGAGGCACATTGAAATCCGGGACCGGGGAAATGTATCGACTCGCCTGGTGCACTGTAACCATGAAGAAGAGATTCAGGCCCGTTTTGCGGAACCCATTGCGCTGGTGAAAAGGCTGATGACCGAGGTGGAAATCAGCGTGCTTTCGCCCGCAGAGGTCGCCTTTCGCTGCCACGGCCTCGAGTTTGCGCGAGCCAGGCTTTCCCCTGAACCCGGCGGTTTTCGGAGCACTCCGGAACTGCTGTTGGGGATGGGGCCGGCACAGCGAGTTCTGGACGACGGAAATCTCGAGTCGTTCCATAACTTGATCCGCAGCATCGCAGAGGCGCGCCACGCCGATGGGCCCAGAGAGTGCCGCTGGTGGCGGCTGCATCCGGAGCGCTGGCTGGAGTCGCTGGTGGTAAAGAATGTCTGCGCGCTGGACAGCCAGCTTGACCCGCGCTGGTGCTACTCACAGGTGCCGGCGTTTTCCGCCTCAGACCGGGCCATGATTGACGTGCTCACGCTCACCCGCGAAGGGCGCCTGGCGGTGTTGGAACTGAAAGCCGACGAGGACATTCATCTTCCCCTGCAGGGCATCGATTATTGGGCCCGGGTCGCCTGGCACCACCAGCGCGGCGAATTTGAAAAATTCGGGTATTTTGCCGGCCGGGACCTTTCTCCACAACCGCCGCTGCTCCTGATGGTGGCCCCGGCCCTGCATGTGCACCCGGCCACCGACACCCTGCTGCGCTATGTTTCCCCCGAGATCGAATGGGCGCTCCTGGGGATCGACGAGCGCTGGCGCAGAGAACTCAGGGTGGTGTTCCGCAAACGCCCTCGCAAGGAGCGACTCCAAGTCGAGTCCAGTTATGGCTGCCACGCGCCCAGCAATCTTCTGACGTCGATCAATTGCCCCAGGTGATGCGCGTTGTGATCGGCAACCAGCAGCGCCTCGCGCAGGATGGTCTGGCCATCTCCCCACGCGATCCTGGCAAAGAGATCTGTCTTTGGATCCTGCACCAGCTTCTTCATTGCCTGCAGATCTTCGCGGAATGATTCAACACTCTTGTCCCAGGCGGCGGCGCTCGGAGGCGCTGGGTTTTGGGGCCAGTAGTCATCCGGCCACTTCAAGGTTTTATATTTCGGATTGATGCTGAAGTCGAGGATGTCCCATTGCGCCAGGCGCATGTGTTCCAGCAGCATCCAGGCGGAATGGGGCAGGCCTTTCGGGATTTCTCCCCGAAGTTTCGCGGGGAAGCCTTTCACCACTGCCTCAAAGTTGGCGTGGGCATGGCCGCCATCGAGAAGTTCAACCAGGTGCTTGCGGAGGGATTGCTCGTTGCTCATGCCGTGCTCGCCTTACTGAACTGAAGTTAGGATGTTGTCTCGTGAGTCGGAGTCGCAGAAAATATTGGCTGCTCCTGTACCTTTTCGCCTTTATGGACTCGACCGATCCCCCGCACAATTCGCCGCAAAGGCCATGCGCCATTCCTGTCCACAAAGAAGATTTCTCCGACATGGGTTGCGCGGTAGTACCAGCGCTTCAGGATGGCGAGATGCTCAGTTCGCTCGACCGCGGATTTGATCTCCGGGAGAGGGAAACTGGCGATCAGTTCTTCGACTTGCGACTCCATGGACCGCGACTCGGCCCGAAGTTCAAGGTTTAACATGAGCGGCCCGGAAAGCGCGGCATCGCGAAAGCGGAATAAAGCGACGGACCCAGGCTCGGCGGCAGGCTGCACGATAATCGCATCGAGATGATCGATGCGTCGCACGATCTCCGGCAGTTGCGCGAGCACGGGCCTGAGTTTTTCGATTCTGCCATGGATGGCGGCAGCCTCTTCGAAGGCGAGGTGGGAAGACGCGCGCTCGCGCTGTTCCGCCAGTTCCCGGGTGAGAGATTCGCCGGCACTCTCCAAAAAGTCCTGAACACGCGCGACTTCCGCGCCATACTCGGCGTCCGTACAACCCTTAAAGCACGGCGCGAGGCACATCTTCATCTCGGAATAGACGCAACCGGGGAACGATGGGTCGGGATGGAGGTCGTCAACACAGCGGCGCATCTTGAAAAAATCGAGGGCGTCCGTGGCGAACTTTTCCGCCGCGGTGCGCGAGGGGAAAGGACCGTAGTACCGATTGGCAGGTGGCTGGGATGGGCGGTCTTGAACATCCCCAGGCGGCGGGCCTGAATTGTTGCCGGAAAAACCAAGTCGAGCTTCGCTCGACCGGACAGCCGCGGGTGGCGGTCCCCATGCGGTCTTTGCCAGCCGCGTCGTCACTGACGCACGTGGATAGTCGTTTTCCAGGTGCAGCTTGATCAGGGGCGCCGGACGCAAGCGCAGACGCGCCGCGTAGGATTTGGGAAAGGTCCTGCGCAGCAGGCGATACAGCAGGAACTGCGACTCAAAATCCGAACCCGTGGGCGTGTACTCAATCTCGCGTACACGGTCGCGCAGATTGAGCCGCTTGCTTTGCTCAGCCGGAATGCCCAGCAGCCGCTGCAACCGTCGGCGCAGGTTCGCCGTCTTGCTCACGTAGGGCTCGCCTTCCGCCCCCAGAACACCCGTTCCGGATGCGGCCCGCAGCAAAAACACTGCCGGAGCGGCCGGGGCTTCCTGAAAGAAACCCTCGTCCTGCTCCGGCGAAAATGTCAGCTTGTGCGCCAGCACAGCCGTATTCTAACGGCGCATGCGCTCTTAATTGAAAAACTCGTTCATCGGTTGCGCTTTAGCGCTGGCGCCCGGATAGCCTTTAACCCCGAGTTGTTCCAGAATCGTACGCAACGTGTTCTCGTGCCGGAACGGCGTATTCACCTTGATTCCGGGAATCACCTTTTGCCCCACGACCACGGTGAGCACCTGTCCCTGGGCGTCGCCATCGCCGTTGTCGAAGGTAATGAACATCACGCTGTGGTTGCGGTTGCCAGGGTCAAAATACGAGCTGTTCACTAGCGGCCCAATGTTCTGCTGCAGCCATTTGTCAGCCTTGGCGGGCGAGCCATCGTGAGCATCATGCTGCAGGTCGGGAACGATGATCGAGTATGTGGGCAGATTGTTGGACGCAAGATCGCTTGCAAATTCCGTAAACGGCACTACGTTCTGCAATTGCTGGGGATCGTTTACGACATCGCTGTACCAGAGCGCCGGGTCGTGGCGCTTGACATAGTTGCCGGCAAGAGGCCCGGTGAAACCCGCACTGGGTAAGTTATCGGCGTACAGCTTCCACGAAATTTCGGCCTTGATGAGCCGGCGGAAGATGTTGTCGTCGGTGATGGTCTGGGTGCAATCGTTGCCGGTACACCCAAAACTCAGCTCACCGCTGCCGGACGAGAGCCACAAGTAGTCGAGAAGTGAGCCCTGCTCGTCGGAAAAATAGTTGGTGGCGACCCCGTACTTGTCTCCCAGCGCGCTCAGCCATGGCATCTGGTTGTGATAGACGGTGGAATAGCTGCGGTTTTCCTCTACGATGAGAAAGACGTGGGCGGCGGGCGCATTGGCCACCCTGCCAGGCACCACCTGGCGTGCAACATTAGCGCTGGGTCCCCCGCCGCAACCGGCCGCCGCGAGCGCCAGAATCATAAGCGAAAGAAACTTCAGCTTCACTGCAAACTCCTTGGATAGGCTGGGCGCTGCGGGCCATCGCCGCTCGCTGCACACACTCCGGCGGTTGCGCGGAGCGCGCGTAGCACGAGCCACAACGTGAACGCTGCGCGTGATTACTAGTTCATTTTTGCTAGCTGCGCGAACGAATGCGAAGCAGACGAACCGGCGCGGTGGAATTCCTTAATTGAGGCCCAGAGTACGGGAGAGAAAATGGGTTGCCAATCAGACGAACACCCTAAGCGATGTTACTTCAGGGCAATTTTTAGAGTAATCGTGAACCAGGCTCGCACGCTTCGACTTTAGGCGGTGACTGCGGTCACAGCGTGTGCGGCCCTCACCGTAGATACTGGGGAACTGCCAAGTGCGTTCCTACGTACCTTTTCCTGAGACATTCGTCTAACCAGTGGCTTATATGAACCTGCGGGAAATCGCGAAATACACGCTGGCAAACCTGCGAAGCCATAAGCTGCGCTCATTCCTCACCATGTTTGGAATCGTGTGGGGCATCGCCTCGGTGATCATCCTGGTCGGCCTTGGCCTCGGCTTCAGCAAGGACCAGAAAAAGCGCATGGAGACGCTGGGCAAAGATCTGGTGATCATGTGGGGCGGCCGCACCAGCGCGCAGGCGGGAGGCCTGGCCGCCGGGCGCAAGATTACGCTCACCATCGACGATGCCCGCCTGATTCGCGACGAGTGCTACCTGGTAAAAGCGGTCAGCCCGGAACTGCAGCGCACCGTGCCTGAGGTCAGTCCCTATAATTCGGCAGCCCGCCAGATTTCCGGCGTGTGGCCGGCTTTTCAAGATTTCCGCTCGCTGGTTCTTTCCCAGGGCCGGCTCATAACCGAGGAGGACGAAAACAGCGCCAACCGTGTCGTCATTCTGGGGTGGAATGCCGCTCGCCAGCTTTATCCCGGGCAACCTGCCATTGGTACCACGCTGATCATTGCCCGCTACCCATATACGGTGATCGGCGTACTGGCGGAGAAAAAGCAGAACTCCAACTACAGCGGGCCCGATAACGACATGCTCTATGTGCCTTACTCGGCGATGGCGCGCGACTTCCCGCCGCCGCCCGCGAAAGGCGAACCCGTCGTCAAGGGGTATCTTTCCGACATCGTGATGGAGGTCGGCGATCCCGAATTTCACGAAAAAGCGGTTATGCAGGTACGCCGCACTCTCGGCCGCATGAACCATTTCGAAGCCAGCGATAAAGACGCTCTTTTCATCTGGGACACGATGGAAGGCTCCAAATTGCTGGCGCGCATATTCGGCGTGATCACGATTTTCTTTGGTTGCGTTGCCGTCACCACGCTCGCGCTCGGCGGCATTGGGGTGATGAACATCATGCTGGTCGCGGTCACCGAACGGACGCGAGAGATCGGCATTCTGCGCGCCATGGGCGCGACCAAGAGTGACATTCTGAATCAGTTCTTTGCCGAATCGGTGGTGATCACCGCGCTGAGCGGGCTGCTGGGCTACTGCGTGGGAGTCGGGATTTGCGTGCTCATGTCCGCATTGCCGCTGCCCGACTTCGTTCCGCACCCCATCATTTCTCCGGTTGCGGTCATTACATCGCTGCTCACGCTTTCTGTCGTCACCGTGGCCGCTGGCGTCTACCCGGCGCGGCGAGCCGCCGAGTTGGAGCCCGTGCAATGCCTGCACTACGAATGAACCGAGGTCCGTCATGCGTCTGAAGGAATTAGTCCAGCAAAGTTGGGCGGCCCTGCTGCGCAACCGCCTGCGCTCCGCCCTCACCATGCTGGGGATTACCTGGGGCGTCATCTCGGTCGTGCTCTTGCTCGCGTTTGGGCGGGGACTCGGTCAAAGCGTCGTCAGCGCGGTCGGAAACATGGGCAACAATGTCATCGTCATCTGGCCAGGACAGACCAGCATGCAGGCCGGCGGTCAACGTGCCGGGCGGTCCGTGCACTTCGAATATGCGGACGTGGAGGCCATCCGCTCCGGCGTTCCCATCGTGCGCGCGGTCAGCGCGGAGTCGTGCAGCGATTTTGGCTACAAGATTGGAACGCGGGTGGTCTCACTGACAACTCGCGGCGTCGAATTGCCTTACGGATCCATGCGGCGACTGCTCGACCTGCAGGACGGCCGCTACTTCGAGCAAGGCGATTATGTTAATCACCGCCGTGTCGTGGTCCTGGGATACAACGCCGCGAAACGGGCGTTTCAAGGCGCCCCCGCCGTCGGCCAGACCGTCCTGGTCAAAGGCCAGAGCCTGGAAGTGATTGGCGTGCTCAATAACAAGATCCAGGACTCCATGTACATGGGGCCTGACAACGAGCAGGCCTTCGTTCCCTTCGAACTCTACAACCTGCTGAAGAACCGTCGTGATCCCGACATGATTATCATTCAGCCGATCACGGCGGAACTGCACACCGAGGCGCTGGCCGCTGCCCGCCGCGTCATCGGATTACGCCATCAATTCGACCCGCGCGACGCCAAAGCTACGCCCGAATGGGACACGGTCGAGACGGGCAAGGTCCTGCGGTACTTTTCCATCGGCCTGGAAGTCATGATGGGAATCATTGGGATGTTGACCCTGGGCGTGGGCGGCGTGGGCGTAATGAACATCATGCTGGTCAGCGTTACCGAGCGTACCCGCGAAATCGGCCTGCTGAAAGCGCTGGGCGCGCGCCAGTGGAACATCCTGAGTCAATTCCTGGTGGAAGCGCTGGTGCTCACCTTCCTTGGCGGGCTGGCGGGCATGTTCGCTTCCTGGCTGCTCACCGTGGCGATTCCGCCGCTGCCGCTCTACAGCGAGTTCTACAAGACCGCCAATCACGAAGGCGACATTTTCCTGCGGGCGTCGTTGAACGTGATGCTCACGTCGACGGTGATTCTGACCATCGTGGGCATCGTCAGCGGCTTCTGGCCGGCCCTGAAAGCCTCCCGCCTGGAACCCATCGAAGCGCTTCGGGCTGAATGACCAACCGCGGCCGGTCTTCACAACGCGACACTGACGAGGGCAGGTAATTCTCCGCGCTCGCCCTCTCCTTGCACGCCACCATCAGTGTCCGCAGGGCTGTGTTCTGTCAGGGGTTTCGCAGCTTCGCCCCGCGGCGCTCGCGGAACTCCTCGATGATGAGGTACAGGACGGGAATAAAGAACAGGTTCAGGAAGGTCGACATAATCATGCCGCCGAAAACCGTGGTGCCGACGGAATGGCGGCCGGCCTCGCCGGCGCCCCGAGCCAGCACCAGAGGCACCACGCCAAGAATGAACGCAAAGGAAGTCATCAGAATCGGGCGCAAGCGAATACGAGCCGCTTCGATGGCGGCCTCGCGGATCGAGAGTCCCCGGCCGCGCAACTGCTCGGCGAATTCCACGATCAGAATCGCGTTCTTGCTCGACAACCCAATCAGCATCACTAAGCCGATCTGGCAATAGACATCATTCTGCAACCCGCGCAGCCATTGCGCGGAAAGCGCTCCCAGCAAGGACATGGGCACGGCGAGCAACACAATAAACGGGAGCACGAAGCTCTCGTACTGCGCCGACAGGGTGAGATAGACGACCAGAGTGCCCAAGCCAAAAAGCATCAGCGCCGTGCTGCCCGATGCCAACTCTTCCAAAGAAGCCCCCGTCCACTCGTAGCCATATCCCTGGGGCAAAGCTTTCCTGCTGATGTCCTCCATGGCTGCAAGGGCCTGCCCCGAACTGACGCCCGGGGCTGCCGAGCCGTCGATCTCCGCTGACCGGAACAAGTTGTAGTGCGTGATCACCTGGGGATTGGTGGTCTGCGCGACGGTAATCAGGTTCTCCAAGGGCACCATTCCGCCGCTGTCAGAGCGCACATAGAACTGCTTCAGGTCCTGCGCGCGCGCGCGAAATTGCCGGTCCGCCTGGATGTAGACACGATACGAACGGTTGTTGAAATCGAAATCGTTCACATACGCGGATCCCATGTACACGCCCAGGGTGTCGGTGATCTGTTGCAGCGGCACGTGCAGGCTCTTGGCTTTTTCGCGGTCAATGGTGAGCAGGAACTGCGGATCATTGGCGGTATAGGGAGTGAACAACCCGGCCAGATCCTTTCGCGAGTTGCCCTGCCGAACCATGTCATTGGTGGC
The DNA here is from genome assembly GCA_036376415.1 of Terriglobales bacterium. Taxonomy (GTDB): domain Bacteria; phylum Acidobacteriota; class Terriglobia; order Terriglobales; family Acidobacteriaceae; genus Gp1-AA145. Next base: position 82,777 of record DASVAJ010000053.1, on the reverse strand, counting down.
CCCCGCCAGTTCTTCGAGCGTGTGCGCTCCCTGGTCCTGCACCTCGAACTGGAACCCGCCGAACTCGCCTAATCCCTGTACCGCGGGCGGAGAGAGTGGAAACACCAGAGCGCCGTTGACCATGAAAAGAGGTCCACGTAACCGGTTCACGATGGTGTCGGCGGAATGCTCCGGACCTTTGCGCTGCGAATACGGCTTGAGACCTGCAAATACCAGTCCCTGGTTGGAAGCGCTACCCGAAAAACTGAAGCCTTCGACGGCAAAGACATTTTCGATCTCGGGCACCCGGCTCATGATGGCGCTCACCTGCTCGCAAATGCTGCGCGTGTACTGCAACGAAGCCCCGGCCGGCGCCTGCACAACCGTCATGATGTATCCCTGGTCTTCCGTGGGGACAAATCCTTTGGGCACGCGCTCAAAAACCACGTAGGTCAAGCCCAGGCCGGCCAGGAACAGCACGGTTGCCACCACTGGAAAGTCGAGCACCTTGCGGAGAGTAGCGCGATAACCGTTGATGATGCCGGCAAGTAACCGGTCTACGCCCCGGAAGAAAAACCCTTTCTCCCCATGCTCCCGGCCGAGCAACAGCGCGGAAAGCGCCGGCGTCAGCGTCAGCGCATTGAATGCGGAAATAGAAATGGAGAATGCAATCGTCAGCGCAAACTGGCGGAAAAGGATGCCCGTGGTTCCGGGAAAGAAAGCAACCGGGACAAAGACCGCGACCAGGACGAGGGAGGTCGCAATCACCGCGCCGGTCACTTCCTTCATCGCTGCGGATGCCGCCTTCCGGGCCTCGCGTTCTCCTTCCTGAATGTGGCGCTCGATGTTTTCAATAACCACGATGGCGTCATCCACCACCAGGCCTGTGGCCAGCGTGATGCCAAACAAGGTCAGGGTGTTAATGGAAAATCCGAGCAACTTTACGAACGCAAACGTCCCAATCAGCGAAACCGGAATGGTTACCGACGGGATAATGGTGCTGCGCCAATCCTCGAGAAATAAGAAGATGACGAGAATGACGAGCCCAATCGCTTGCAGCAACGTGCCCAGCACGTCGCGGATCGACTCACTGACCGCATCGGTGGTATCGAAAGCCAATTGAAACTTCAGCCCGGGGGGAAAACGCTTCGACAGACGCTCCAGTTCCGCAATGGCTCTCCGGTCTACATCGAGTGCGTTGGCCGTGGAAAGCTGCGTCAGGAAAATACCGACAGCCGGATGACCATTGAACTGCAGTTGCGAGCTGTAGTCCTCAGCGCCCAGTTCGGCGTGGCCAACGTCGCGCAATCGCACCAGAGTTCCATCGGCGTTGGATTTCAGAATGATGTTGTCGAATTGCGCCGGTTCGGTCAGACGGCCCACGGCGCGCACGCTGATCTGAAACGCCTGCCCGGACTTGATGGGCGGCTGGCCCACTTGCCCGGCGGCGATCTCGACATTCTGCTCCGCCAAGGCATTGACGGCATCGTCGGCGCTCAACCCGCGGCTTGCCATGCGCACGGGATCCAGCCAAAGCCGCATGGCATATCGCCCACCGCCGAAGCTCTGCACATCGGCAACTCCGGGCACCCGCTTGAGTGAGTCGCGAACATAGACATCAAGATAATTGTCGATAAAGAGCGGGTCGTAGCGGCCGTCGGGGGAATATACGGCCGCGCCGAAAACAAAGTTCTGCGAAGATTTGGCGACGGTTACACCCGTTGCTTTGACGGCATTGGGCAGCCGCCCCATGGCGGTATTCACGCGATTCTGAATGTCAACGGACGCTAAGTCAGGATCGCGGTTCAGATCAAAGGTCACCGTGATCATGCTGAGGCCCTGGTTGGTGCTGCTCGAAGCGATGTACTTCATCCCCTCGGCGCCGTTGATCTGTTGTTCGAGAGGTTGCGTGACCGCGGTTTCAACCGTCTGCGCGCTGGCCCCGATGTAGGCGCTCACGACACTCACCTGGGGAGGAGCCAGGTTAGGGAATTGCGCGATCGGGAGACTGGGAATCACCACCGCGCCCGCGAGAATAATCATCAATGCGCAGACGGTGGCAAAGACGGGACGCCTTATGAAGAAATCAACGAACATGAAGAAAAATGGTGCGTACTCGTTCGGCTCTGAAGACGGATTTGCCCCTCGTGCCCGGCACTATCAACCTTGAGGTATCACCGGCATTCCGTCCACCAGAAACTGCGTTCCCGAGACGATAATGCGGTCGCCGGGCTTAATGCCATCCAGCACGGCATAGTCGTTGCCCACCATCTGCCCGATCCGTAGCGGTTTCTGGCGCGCCACATAGCCATTGCCGGCAGGCTCCGCGATGAACGCGAAATATTGCCCGCCCAGACGCGACACTGCCAACACCGGGGCGACCGGCATGGGACGCGTTCCCCAGATAATACGCGCGCGAATAAATTGCGCGTTGCGCAACCGGTCATTCCGGTTGGCGATGGCCGCCTTCACCAGCACGGTCTGGGTGGTGTCGTCGACCCGCGGCGAGATAAACGTCACGCGACTGTCGGCGATCACCTGGCCTTCGCCATCCACGATTTGCGCCAGCATGCTCTTCTTGAGTTGCCCGGAGCGCTCGATGGGAACATAGATATAGGCTTCCAGGCTTCCCGGTTCGTCGATCGTGGTCAGGGTCGTGGTCGTGGTAACGCGGTCTCCCACGCGTACCGGGACATCTCCGACAATGCCGCCCCGAGTCGCATTGACCGTGTAGTAATGCAGTTGCACCTGCTGCTCCCGCAATTGTGCGTCCAGTGCCTGTAACTGCGCTTCGGAAGCATCCAGCGCCGACTTGGCCTGATCCAGGTCCTGCTTGCTGACTACACCCGCCCGGTACAGACCGTTGGTCCGCTGATATTGTTCCCGCGCATAAGTCACGCTGGCTTCCTGGGCGGCGCGGGCGCTCTGCTGGCTGCGCACCGTGGCCTGCTGCTTGGCCGGATCAATCTGCATCAGGCGTGCGCCCTCCCCCACCGCCTCGCCCGAATGCACGTAAATCTCCGTGATCCATCCTTCCACCTGGGGCATGATGACGGCCGAGTCACGCGATTTCAGGCTGGCCACATATTCGCTGGAGTCGCTTACGGGCACGTTTTGCGCGACCTGAACCTTTACCGGAATGGCCATGGGGCCTTGCGCCTTGGGGTCGGCGCCGCTTTGGTGATTGCACGCGGAGAGCATGGCAGTCAAAAGGCACACGAGCACGGCATCCCAGTACCTGCGCTTGCGCGCGGTGGTTAGTCGCACCGAATGCTCCTGCCTTGCATTCTGTACCGGATCATCGATAGCGCGGCCAAAGCATCTCCTGGATGGAGCTGAGGGGTCGCCAAGACCAGTTCGAGCCGCCTCTGACATCCACTACGCAGTTAGAATTCCGGCGCAGCGAGCCATGATACTGCATCCAGTGATCTGGAAACAGGAGTTATCTCGGGCGGTATTGGCGGGAACCGACTCACGGCGAGTCACCGATGAAACTATCGCAGGAGCGCCGAGGCAGCCCATAGAACCGGTGCTTGCCCGTGCATGTCGCCGGTGTGACGCGGACGCATCAGGTAGTACTCCAGGTCATTCTTCTTGCCGGTTCCCACGCAGATATTGGTTACATTGGCGTTCTGGTCGACATAGCCGGCCAATGCCATCCACGCCTTGCGCGCCGCTGGTCCATAGGTCGTTTCGTCGAGCCAGCCATTCTTCACTCCCGTGATCATCGCGAAGGTGAACATGCCGGTCGAGGAAGTTTCCGGCCAGGCTTCCGGATGATCGATCAACTGCCGCCACATGCCATCGGCTGCCTGGTAGGTGAGCAGCGCCTTCATCATCTTTTGATACGCCGCGAGCAGGCGCGCGCGCATGGGATGACTCTGCGGAAGCGAGCGCAGTAATTCCGTCATGCCCGCCGCCACCCAGCCGTCGCCGCGCCCCCAGAAAAACGGCACGTCGGGCGCGTGGTAAAAGAGGCCGTTCGGTTGTTGCAGCTTGTCGAGGTAGGCGGCCATTTCCGCCGCCGCGCGATCCAGGTACTGTGTATTGCTGGTCGCACGATACGCCTGCACCTGCAGGATCGTGATCATGTACATGTCATCGATCCAAAACCGGGTTTCCGGCGTGAGGCCCTGCGGTATGTTCGCGGGACTGAGCCCGTCTCGAACCGTCGTGCCGGGCGGCAGGCTTTCCCATTGCCGGTCGGCGAAAGACTTGCCCAGTTCCAGGTACCTGGGATCCCTGGTTTCGATGTAAATCTCCAGCGGGAGCGATCCGAACATGGAGAAATCCACGTGCCGTTCGTGACTGATGAGCTGCGATCCGGGAGCCGACAACAGCGGCTCAAATCGCTTGATGAGCTTCTCGGTGAGCTGCTTGTCGCCGGACAGGTGAGCGAAGGTCAGAGCGCCGTACCAGGTGCATACCTCGGGATACGTGATATTGTTCGGTTCCTGGTGTGGGCTGGTTACAAAATGTTCAGCTACCCGCTTGCCGACTTCTTCAGGCGAATAGCCCTCGGGCCAGTTGCCGAAATATTTCTTCTGCGCCGCGGCGAATGGGGCAATGGACAAGGCCAGCAACGCTAGCTGCAGGATGACGACACACCTTCGATTTATTGTCATCTGTCACCTCACGCCAGGTGAGACTATGCCAGAATACCCATGCCTTTACCTGCCTTCTTGAGCACTGCGAGGGCCTGATCTAACTCCTCCCGCGTGTGCGTAGCCGTCATGATCGTCCGCACGCGCGCTTTGCCTTCCGGCACCGTGGGATATGTTATGCCTGTGCCCAGCACGCCTTCCTTGAATAACTCGCGGGAAAATTCCATCGTGAGCTTTCCGTCGCCGATGATGATCGGCGTGATCGGGGTTTCACTTGGGGGCGTCGTCTTTCCTCCGATGTCGAAGCCCAGCAGTCCCAATTCCTTCTTCCAGAAGCGGGTGTTTTCCCACAGCTTTTCAATTCGCTCCGGCTCCTGCTCTAGAACCTCGAAGGCCGCGATGCAGGTAGCTGCGACGGACGGGGGATGTGAAGTCGAAAACAGGAACGGCCGCGCCCGGTGATAAAGGAAGTCAATCAGATCCCGCGATCCGCAGACGTAGCCGCCGAGCGCGCCGATGGCCTTCGACAGCGTGCCGACCTGAACATCGACCCGTCCATGCACGCCGAAGTGATCGATTGTCCCGCGGCCATTGCGCCCCAGGACGCCCGAGGCATGCGCATCATCGACCATCATGATGGCGCCATACTTTTCCGCCAGGTCGCATAACGCGGGTAGCGGACCGATGTCCCCGTCCATGGAAAATACCCCATCGCTGATGAGCAATTTGCGCCCCGGCTGATCCTTCACGCTCGCCAGCTTGGCTTCCGCATCGGCCATGTTCTTGTGCTCGAATACCAGAATCTTGGCCCGGGACAGCCGCGCTCCATCGATGATCGACGCATGATTCAGCTGGTCGGAGATGATGAAGTCCTCTTTGCCGAGAATCGCCGAGACCGTTCCCGCATTGGCAGTGAAGCCCGACTGAAACACGACACATGCTTCCACGTTCTTGAAGCGCGCAATCTTCTCTTCCAATTCCATGTGAATCTTCATGGTGCCCGCGATGGTGCGCACCGCGCCGGAGCCGACGCCGTATTTGCGGGTGGCTTCGAGCGCCGCCTCGCGCAGCCTGGGGTGCGTGGTCAGTCCGAGATAGTTGTTCGAGGCAAGATTGATCACTCTCTTTCCGTCAAACGTGCAGACGGGCGCCTGCTCGTCATCGAGAACTCGCAGTCGAAAATGCGTGCCCTTGGCCTTCAGGTCATTCAGTTGGTCGGTGAGATAGGAAAGAGGATCGACGCGGGTCGCGGTAGTCATGATGAGCTCCGATTGCCGGCTGCGATATCAGTGTAATACCGCGAAGAGGACCTCTGGTCACAGGCGCTCGATGAGGCCGGCCAGCAGCGCGGCCCGGCGCGGCAGTTCCGAAACTTCTATGAATTCATCGGGAGAGTGGGCGCCACCCCCGACCGCGCCCAGGCCATCCAGTGTCGGAATGCCAAGCGCCGCGGTGAAGTTTCCGTCCGAGCCGCCTCCAACCGCAGCTTCCTCCAAATCCCAGCCCAGTTCCCGCGCGATTGCCCGGGCTTTTTCATACAGCGCAATCACTCCATCTTTGCGCTCCATGGGCGGCCGGTTTACAGACCCGGTAATTGTCAGCTTGCAGTTGGCATTGAAGGGCTTCAAGGACGTGAGCTTCCGGTGCAACTCGATGGCATCCTGCTGCGTGCGCACCCGAACATCGAATGCAGCGCTGGCTTCCGCCGGAACAACGTTGACGCGAGTGCCTCCGCTCACCTTCCCCACGTTGATAGTGATGCCGCGTTGCACGTCAACCAACTCAGAAATCGCGCAAATCAGGCGCGCTAATTCGACCACCGCATTCTGACCTCTTTCGAAATCCAGTCCCGCGTGCGCCGCCCGGCCCTCCACCCGCAGTTCGTAGCCGCCAACCCCTTTGCGTGCCGTCTTGACCGCGCCGTCGCGGCCGGCGGCCGGTTCGAGCACCAGGACGCCGGCGCACCCGCCTGCCAGTTGTTCCGTAACCTTGCGCGACGAGGCGCTGCCAACTTCTTCATCCGACACAAGCAGCAGAGTAACCGGCCGCGATAGCTTGCCATTGCCCCATTGCAGCAGAGCTTCGGCCACATGGAACGCCAGTGCAATACCGGCTTTCATGTCCGCGACGCCTGGGCCGAAAACCCGCCCTTTCGCCACCCGAAACGGCATTTTAGAGATGGTGCCGATCGAGTACACCGTGTCCATGTGCCCCAGCAGAAGCACTGGCGTCGCGCGCGCACGCGGCGACGGGAACGAAATCTGCAAGTGGTCGCCGGATTTCTCCGCCCGGTGCACGCGCACTTTCGCGCCCAGTTCCCCAAAGCGCGACGCGATCACTGTTCCCAGCCGGTCCACCGCCGCCTTTACGTCACTCGGCGATTCGATTTCGACTAACTGCTGAATGGTGTCGAGAATCTCACGCTGCTGCTTGCGAAAATAGCTCAGTTGTTCAGCCGGAGTTGGCGTGCTCATGGAGAAGAGGCCCGGGCGACCCGGTTTTGCGGTCCCGCAGGTTCGATAAAGTATAATCGTCGCTCCAGCCAACACGCATGAGCGACACCACCCAAACTGTGACTGAGACGCCGGCCGAGCATATACATCTCGATATCCAGGACATCCTGCGAATCCTGCCGCACCGTTATCCGTTCTTGCTGATCGACCGCGTGGTCGACCTCGTCCGTAAGCAGCGCATTGTCGCCATTAAGAATGTCACCGTGAACGAGCCATTTTTTGCCGGGCATTTTCCCGGCCTCCCGATCATGCCCGGGGTGCTGATCGTGGAGGCGATCGCCCAGGCCGGCGGCGCGCTGCTGCTGACCGAAATTCCAGACCGCCACGACAAGTTGATGGTCTTTACCGGAATTGAACGCGCGCGCTTCCGGCGCCCGGTGGTTCCAGGAGATCAGCTGCGCATTGAGGTCGAGGTCAAAGCCTGGCGCGATGGCGCCGGAGGCGGACGGAACGCCGTCCGCATGGAAGGCAACGCCTTCGTTGACTCGAAGCGCGTCGCGGAAGCGATCGTCACGTGCCAGTTGGTGCCGAAGGGAGCCGGAAAGAGCGCTTCCAAAGATGGCGCCAACGCCGCGGAGGAGTAGCTTTTTGAATTTCTTCGCGAACTTTGCGATTCCTTAGCGAACTTTGCGTCAAAAGCTTTTAATCGCAAAGGACGCAAAAGAAGAGCGACGATTTTGTGTCGCTTGTTATGAACGTCCATCCCACGGCCATTATCGACCCCGCAGCGAAGGTTCCCGGTTCCTGCAAAATTGGCCCCTACTGCACGATTGGTGCGGACGTCGAGTTGGGAGAAGATTGCGAACTGATTTCTCACCTGGCCCTGCAGGGGCCCTGCCGAATCGGCGCCCGCAACCGCTTTTTCCCTTTTTCCTCGATTGGCCTGGCGCCGCAGGATTTGAGTTACAAGGGCGAACCCACTCGCCTCGAGATGGGCGACGACAACGTTGTCCGCGAATTCGTCACCATCAACCGCGGTACGGCGAAGGGCGGCGGCCTGACCCGCATCGGCAGCCACGCGCTGATCATGGCCTATACGCACATCGCCCACGACTGCGTCATCGGAGATCACGTAATCATGGCCAATGCCGCCACCTTAGGTGGACACGTGATGGTTGAGGATTGGGCAACCGTGGGCGCATTGTGTCCGGTACACCACTTCGTGCGCATCGGCGCACACGCCTTTATAGGCGGCGGAACCACCGTCACCCGCGACGTTCTGCCGTTTTCCAAAACTGCTGCCGAGCGGGGAACTCGCGCGTATGGCTTGAATGCCGTCGGCCTCGAGCGACGCGGCTTCAGCAAAGACCGCATCCGCAGAATCCACCACGCATACAAGGTCCTGCTGGCGTCGAAGCTAAACACCTCTCAGGCGCTAGAGCAGTTAAAATCCGAAGCCGATCGCGGCGAAGATGTCGACCTGCTGATCCGCTTTATCGAGGCCTCGGAGCGGGGAGTGATCAAGTAGTGAGACTCGATCTTGGAGTCCATGCTGGGGATCGGATTGCCACCGTCAGGCAATCCTTAACGAAAACAAATGGTCGAGTGCAGTGCTGGCGAAAAAGACTGCGTACTCGCTGAATCCAGCTAAGGAGGGATGGAGCATGTCCTTGTTAGCCAGGGCTTTCCTATATTTGCTTGTGGCTCTCCCTCCTGCCGCTCAGTCGCAAGAATTTGAAAAGATCGCTATAAGGCCAGCAGGTTCAGCCGACCCGCGCAGTATGCGCATGCAAATCCTGCCGACCGGCGACCTGATTGCACATGCGGTCCCTGTGATCGCGCTCTTGAGTTACGCTTACGATCTGCCCATCGATCCTTCGTCGCGTCTTTCCCGTCTTCCTGACTGGACCATTCGTGAGAGGTACGACATCGAAGGAAAAGCTGTCGCGAACGCCATCGACCCAAAGCTCCGGGGCAGCGATTCGCGAAGTCGAAATCAGCAAGAAATTCGTGGATTGCTCGCGCATCGTTTCAGGCTCGCAATGCGCGTCGAGAATAGAAGGATGTCAGTTTATTTTCTGATCGTGGCCCGCGGTGGTCCGAAGCTTCAACTGTCACCCGTCACCGGCAAAAACTGCACATTCGATACCGACCCTGAAGGCTGCCATAACTTTGTTCCCGGGTTCGGCCATCCTCTAAACGCGAGAGCCATAAATATGGAGGACCTCGCCCACTACATTGCGAACTGGACGGACCTGCCTGTCGTAAATCGCACGTCGCTGAAGGGGCTCTTCACTGTACATACGGAAGGCTGGTTCCCCATGCGTCTGCCGCCTCCGCCACCGGATGCTCCCCCGGGGGTGAACCGCTTCGCGAGACTTCCCACAATTTTCATGGTGCTGGGCAAACTCGGTCTCGAACTGAATCGGCACGAAGACACCTTGCCGGTGTACACCGTGGAGCACATTGAGCATCCTGTGATCAACTGACGATGACGTCGTAACTCTCAATCAGCATAAGCGATCCGCGCTAGCCATCACCGGCTAGCAATGGGCTACGATTGCTCCCGGGTTCGTCTCGTCCCGATATACTGGATTTCTGTTGCAGTTTTCTGTGCCTCTGTGTCCCCGTGGTGACTTGCCTTGTTCATCGATGAAGCCACAATCCGCGTGAAAGCCGGTGATGGCGGCAACGGATGCGTTGCCTTCCGGCGCGAGAAGTTTGTGCCGCGCGGCGGCCCTTCCGGGGGCGATGGCGGCAAAGGTGGCGACGTCATCATGGAGTCCAGCGAACGGCACAACACGCTCGTCCATTTCCGTTTCAATCCCGAGTACAAAGCTGAGCGCGGCCGCCACGGCGAAGGCTCGAATAAGACCGGGCGCGAAGGCGTGGACGTCACCCTCAAAGTTCCTGTCGGCACGATCGTCTACGACGCCGAAACCGGCGAAAGAGTCCACGACTTCTCCTCTCCCGACGACCGCATCATCGTTGCCCGCGGCGGGCGCGGCGGCCGGGGCAACGCGCAGTTCAAAACCTCCACGCATCAGGCTCCGCGCGAGCACGAGGATGGGCGTCCCGGCGAGGAGCGCACTTTGCGGCTGGAACTGAAGCTGCTCGCGGATGTAGGTCTTGTGGGTTTTCCCAACGTCGGCAAGTCCACGCTGATTTCGCGCATCTCAGCCGCTCGCCCAAAAATTGCCGACTATCCGTTCACTACGCTCCAGCCGAATCTTGGCGTGGTCGCAGTCGGTGATCCGCCGAATGAAGTCAGCTTCGTGGTCGCCGACATTCCCGGCCTCATCGAAGGCGCGCACGCAGGCGCCGGTCTCGGAGTGCAGTTCCTCCGCCACATCGAGCGCACGCGCCTGCTGGTCCATCTGGTCGACGTGTCCGATTCGAGCGGCCGCCCCGACCCCGCCAAAGACTTCGAAGTGATCATGGGCGAGTTGGCCAGCTTCGGCGCAGGGCTGGAAAACAAGCCGCTGATTCTGGCGGCCTCCAAGATAGATGCCGCAAACAAGACCAAGCTGGCCAAGCTGAAACGCTACGCCAAATCGCACCACCTGGAAGTGTTCCCGATTTCCGCGGTGACCGGCGAGGGCATCGACAAGCTGGAGTACGCCATGGCGGCAAAAGTCGAAGAGGTGCGCCGTTCGCAAGCAGCTGAGCAAGGCGCGGAACCTGTTATGCTTCGGGCGAACGACGCACGACGTACGACCCCCGACGAATCATGAACATCGGCCTCTTCGGCGGTACTTTCGATCCCGTACACAAGGGACACCTTGCCCTGGCCCAAGCCGCGCGCCAGCGTTGCCAACTCGGCCGCATCCTCTTCGTCCCCACCAATGTGCCGCCCCATAAATCCGCGCAGCCGGTGGCATCGTATTTTCACCGGTACGCAATGACGGCGGTGGCCTGTGTCACGGAAAAAGCCTTCGTGCCGTCGCTGCTCGAAGCCCCGGCCGAGTTCGTTCTCCAGGACAGGAAGTCCGCCAAAGGAAGCGTCGCCTCGACTCCCAATTACAGCATCGACACGATCCGCAAGCTGAAACGCGAACTCAAAAAGAGCGACCAGCTGTTTTTCCTGATCGGCATCGACGCCTTCCAGGATATTGCCAAGTGGCACGAGGCCGAGGCCCTGTTTCCGGAATGCGAATTCATCGTCGCCAGCCGCCCCGGCTATTCCTTAGCGGACGTCGCCGGCGCCTTGCCGGAGAAGCTGCGGCCCCGGGAAGAAGTGACGAAGCCTTTTTCCAGGCAACCGGCGACCGGCGACCTGGTCTTGCCCGGAGTCACGCTGCACTTGCTGGACAATGTCAACCAGAAGGTCTCGGCCACCGAGGTTCGAGCGGCGGTAAAAGCCAAGCGTCCCATTCAGAAATTCGTTCCCGAAAGTGTGGCAGATTACATAAAGAAGGAAGGGCTGTATGCTTAGATAGGTTCAGCTGTCACTCGACGCTCGCTTCCAGGGCGCGTGCCGGGAGCCGCCGACCGACAGCCAAAGAGCCGATTTTCCGCATGAAGAAGAATCCCGCAGTTGCCCAACTCACCAGCGCCATCCGCGCGTGCGAAGACAAAAAAGCTGAGGAGCTGACAATTCTTGAGCTGGACAAGAGTTCCGGCGCCTTTACCGATTACTTTCTCATCTGCAGCGGCCAGAACCCGCGCCAGATCCAGGCGATTTCCGATGAGGTGGAACTCCGGCTCAAGCGCGAAGGCGTTTATCCGCATAACATCGAAGGCTATAAGCAGGCAGAGTGGGTGCTGCTCGACTATGTTGACTTCGTGGTGCACGTCTTTTCCAACTCTGCCCGGCGCTACTATGACCTGGAACGATTGTGGAGAACGGCGAAGAAGATTGAGCCGGCGGCAGTGACCAGTAAACCGCGGCGGCGCGCTTCGCCCCGCGCCACGGTTCGCAAGCGGGCGTAAAAACCTTTAACCGCAAAGTTCGCCAAGATCTCGCAAAGGGCGCCAACAAGACCGCGACCTACGACATTTTTTCACTTCGCGGCCTTTGCGCCACCTTGGCGCCCTTTGCGGTTAAAATCTTTTCCGCGTGAAGCTCACCATTGCCTGGATCGGAAAAACAAAAACTGCCGCCGTCCAGTCCCTCACCGACGAGTACCTGAAACGCCTGCGCCAGTATGCGGATACGCCAGGCATCGCCCTCAAGGATGAGACCGCGTTGCTGAAGCTCGCCGGCCGCGATGGCCGCGGCACGCGGGCCAGGCTGGTGCTGCTCGATTCGCGCGGCAAGCAGCTCTCTTCGGAGGAATTCGCAGACTTTCTTCGCGACCACCAGGATCGCAATCCCCTGCCCTTGATCTTTGCCGTTGGCCCCGCCGATGGTTTCACTCCGAATGTGCTGTCCCGGGCCGATTTCAGGCTTTCCCTGGGGAAGATGACCATGGCCCATGAACTGGCGCGCGTAACGTTACTGGAGCAGGTGTATCGGGCGTTCACTATCCTCAAGGGTCATCCGTACCATCTGGGCCACTGATTCCCGAGTTCCCGGCGTTGTACTCAGGTGACGTTTTCCCATCCGCCTTCGAATCGTACATTCTCATCAGGCATTAAGCGCCGAGGAGAACGATGCAAAAGGATCCCATCGAAGTACTGCGCCGGAAGGAAGCGGAACTGGAACGCCTGCAGGAGGAAGTCGCAGCCCTGCGCCTGGTGGGAAAACTCCTGCGCGATAAATCCATCCCCCAGCCCGATCAATCGACACGGGGCAAGATCCTGCAAATGCCATAGCGAAAGCCACTGAAATCGCAGATTGCAGATGAGATTGGATCGCGTTCCGCAACGCACATTTGAAATCCGCAGACTCACATCTGCCTCGCTTCGGACGGTTGTGTTTCTGATTTTTACCGTCACCCTCGGACTTTCCCAAACTCCGCCTGCAGGACCTCATAGATCTGGTCCACTTTTCGGTGCAGGTGGGCAATCTCCAACTCCGCCTTGGTATCCACGCGATAATCCAACTCCCCCTTGAGCCGGTCTTTTGCCGCCTGCCGGTTTTGGCTCATCATGATGACTGGCGCTTGAATGGCAGCCAACATCGACAGAAACAGGTTGAGCAAAATGTAAGGATAGGGATCGAACGGGTGGCGTAGAACCAGCGCGCTGTTTACGGTCACCCAGGAGATCAGAATCAGCGCGAATAGGAAAATGAAGGTCCACGAGCCGCCGAAGCTCGCGACCTTGTCGGCCACGCGGTGTCCGAGGGTCAGCCGTTCTTCCTCTTCGACGTTAGGATTGCGCGTGACCCGGGTGCGCAGCAGTTCGTCGGTCCTGCGCAGCCTCTTGCCAATCGCGGTCAGCAGGTCGACAGCCGCATGCGGATGAATAGTCACAAATTGCAGCAGTTCCTTGCGGTTGAACTCCAGCAGTTCGCACGGCTCGACCGCTTCCGCGGTCGCGGTGCGCGCTCCACCATCGAGAAACGACACTTCGCCGACAACGTCTCCGCTCTCCAGATCGAGCAACGGAATCTCTTCGCCTTCGTAGGTATCCAGCAGAATGCGCACACGCCCGCTGCGAATTACGTAAAGCGCCAGCGCCGGATCGCCGGTGCGAAAGATTTTCTGCCCCGCGGCAATCGCTTTTGGCGTGAGCAGCTTTACCAGGTCCGCACGCTCTTCGTCGTCCAGCAGCGAGAAGATCGGGACCCCGGCGAGTATGGCTTCGGTGGACATGCGCCCTCCATGGTGCTTGGAATTCACAGTTCACCACAGAAGCACGAAGTCCACCAGTCGGGTTCGAACGAGGGACAAAGAATCTGCTGGTTTTCCCTGTGTCCCTGTGTCTCTGTGGCGTTTTGTCCGGTAAACTCCTCGCAGTGGCCTCCGCCGATCAGCTAGGTTTCAGCTTCAAAGCTCCTGAGCGCCGCGTCTGGGTGGTGCGGGACCTGGTTTCGGCTGTCCGAACGCATCTCGAGCGCGAGTACAGCGACATCTGGGTGGAGGGCGAAATTTCCAATTTCCGCGCGCACGACTCCGGCCACCTCTACTTCACATTGAAAGACGAAGGCGCGCAGATTCGCGCGGTCATGTTTCGCTCGCAGGCGCGACTGCTGCGTTTCCGCCCGCAGGACGGGATGCAGGTGGTGTTGCGCGGCCGGGTGACCATCTACGAAGGACGGGGCGAGTTGCAGCTCTCGGCCGAGTACCTCGAGCCCAAGGGCGCCGGCGCATTGCAGCTCGCCTTCGAGCAGCTCAAGGCCAAGCTCGAAGCCGAAGGCCTGTTCGACTCTTCCCGCAAGAAGCCGATTCCCGCCTTACCCGGGCGAATTGGTATTGTGACCTCGCCTCAAGCCGCCGCGCTTCGTGACATTCTGAACATCCTGCGCCGCCGCCATCACACCGCAAATGTTTTGATTTACCCTGCGCAGGTGCAGGGAGAAACCGCTCCTGTCGAAGTGAGCGCCGGCCTTCGTTACTTCAACCGCTCCAAAGACGTGGACGTCATCATCGTGGCCCGCGGGGGCGGCTCTGCGGAAGATTTGGCCGCTTTCAATCATGAAGGTTTGGCGCGAGCTGTGGCCGGCTCGCAGATTCCGGTGATTTCCGCCATCGGGCACGAAACCGATTTCACCATCATTGACTTCGTCGCGGACCTGCGCGCGCCTACACCATCGGCGGCCGCCGAACTGGTCATCCGCTCGCGCCAGGAACTCGAAGAGCAAGCCGAAGGGCTGCGTTTGCGTTTGGCCCGTGCTGTCCGCTACCGCCTGCTCATGGCCCGGCAAGCTCTGACCGAGGCCGCCCAGCACGGCGCCTTCGCCCGCATGATGGATGGGATTAACCAGCGGCAGCAAAGAGTCGACGAGCTCGCCTTCCGGCTGGAAAAAGCTGAGCGCAAGATTCTCGAGAAAAACCGCCGGCACTGGGAGCGAGTCTCTGCTGCCGTGCGCCACTATGACGCGCGCCGAATTCTTGCAGGAATCCGGCGCGATCTGGTCTCGCACACCTCCACCCTGGCCGCGACCATGAAAGCCGCCCTTCTTCGCCAGCGCGCGCGTCTCCAACAGTTTGAACATCAATTGAAAGCGCTTTCGCCCACGGCCATTCTGGAACGCGGTTACGCCCTGGTCTTCAATGCGTCGGGCCAACTGGTCAAGAGCTCAGCAGAGGTTGAGCCGGGCGACGAAATCTCCGCGCGTCTGGCCGAGGGCAGCCTGACGGCCCGGGTCGAAAAGAAGGCGTGAATCCGTGGGCGGTTCCTTCATGCGCCGCTGAGAGCCGGCAAGAACCAAGGACCGAGAACCGAAAGCCAACCTCCGTGTCCTGCCCACCCACTGCCCAACCACCAAACCGCTGAATTACAATGGCGTGAACGCGCAATCCCCAGCCCCTGACAGAGGAGAGCATGCTTCCAGTCGCCGGCGCCTGGCCACATCTGACGGTGATCTCGGTGATCGACATCCTATTGGTGGCCATCATCATTTATGAGTTCCTGGCGCTAATCCGCGGCACCCGCGCTGCTCTGATCCTGGTTGGCGTTTCCATCGTTGTCCTCGCTTTTTACTTCTCGCGAGTTGGCCAACTGGTCACGTTGAACTGGCTGATCTCGCGCGTTCTTCCCTACGCGGTGTTCGCCCTGATCGTGATTTTCGCCCCCGAGATTCGCCAGGCCCTGGCTCGCCTCGGCCGGCGGCTCACGCTCACGCGCTCCTCGGGTGCGGAAGCCGATGCCTACGACGACATCGTCATGGCCGCGAATCTGTTCTCGCAAAACCAGACCGGCGCTCTCATGGTCATTGAGCGGGAGATCGGACTGCGCACCTACATCGAAAGCGGCGTCGCCATCGATGCCCAGCTCTCCTACGACCTGCTGGCCACAATTTTCCGTCCCAGCGCGCCCTTGCACGATGGTGCCGTGATCATTCGCGGCGACCGCATCTCCGCCGCGGCCTGTTTCCTGCCGCTTTCCATGAATCCCATTTTGTCCACCCAGCTCGGCACCCGGCACCGGGCCGGCATCGGCATCACCGAAGAAACCGATTCCATCGCCATCATCGTCTCGGAGGAAACCGGTAGCATCAGTCTCGCGGTAGGGGGCGCCATTGAACGCGATCTCACCATCGAGCAACTGCGCGACCGCATGGGCACGCTGCTCCGCCGTTATGTTCCGCCCACCCCGCTTCCAACCACCATTGCGACCGGCGCCGGCATGCTGGATGACGAGAACGAAATTCCCATCCGCTCCTCGGACTTCAATAAACCCGGAGGCGGCCTGTGAGCGCCCGCGATTTTTTCCGCCGCCACGTGTTTCATAATCTTGCGCTGAAGATCACTTCGTTGGCCTTGGCTTCAGCCTTATGGCTGGCCGTTTCCAGCAGCCCGCCCTCGGAAGTGGCGTTGAACGTGCCCATCATTTTCAGCAATGTTCCCGCTGATCTGGAGATCAGTTCCGAGAACATTCCTACGGTGCAGATTCGGGTGCGTGGGCCGGAGCGAATCGTGCGCCGCCTGGAACCCGCCGACGTACGCGCCGAGGTTGACGTGACCGGAATACATCCCGGAGAGCGCAGCTTCGATCTTACGAAAGCCATCACCGTGCCCGATAAGCTGGAAGTCGCGCAAGTGGTGCCCAGCGAAGTCCACGTGAATTTCGATATTCGCGCGGTGCGCGAAGTGCCGGTCAAACCTCGCGTTGTCCCCAGCTATCAGGTCGGTTCCATTTTCACGGATCCGGCGACGGTGGAAATTATCGGCCCCAAGAAGCAGGTCGACGCCGTCGACAGTGCCATCACTGATCCCATCGACATCACCGGCGTGCTCGATCAGATCACGGTTACGCGCATCGCCTACGTTTCCGATCCCCTGATCCAAGTTACCAACCCGAATCCAGTCCGGATCACCATTACTATAGAAAAAGAAAAAGAACAAAAGGCCGTCCCTCAACTCAAATCCCAATGACGTCGCAGACACGGCAGCTTTTTGGAACCGATGGAATTCGCGGTGTGGCGGGAGAGTTTCCCCTCACCACGGAAAGCGTATTTCTGATTGGACGCGCGCTCGGACACGATCTGTGTCGCACGAGCGAGAATCCACGCGTGATTATCGGGCAAGATACGCGCGCCTCAAGCGGTTGGATTGCAGACCGCGTCGCGTTGGGTTTGAGTTCCTGCCGGATTGAAGTACACAGCGCCGGCGTGATCACGACGCCGGGAGTCGCTTACCTGGCGCGCTCGCGCAAATTCGATGCCGGCGTCGTCATTTCCGCATCCCACAATCCCTGGACCGATAATGGCATCAAGATTTTCTCGCGCGACGGTTTCAAGCTTCCCGATGCGCGCGAACTGGCCATCGAGCAGGAAATCTTTTCTTTTCTTAAGAATCCTGAATCGCACCCGGAACCGGCCGCCAAACCCGCCCCCAGCCTGCCCGGCGAAATGGGGCTGCGCGCCGCTTACATTCAGTGGCTGGCAAGCGATGTCCACGTCGATTTGAGCCATCTGCGCGTGCTGGTTGACTGCGCAAACGGAGCGGCGGCCGCGGAAGCGCCGGAACTCTTTCGCGCCTGCCGCATTCAGGCCAGTTTCATTCATTCGGCGGCGGATGGAAAGAACATTAACGAAGGTTGTGGCGCCTTGCACCCCGAGAATGTCGCGAAGAACGTGGCCGGAGCCAGAGGCGCATTCGATCTCGGCATCACCTTCGACGGCGACGCCGACCGCGCGCTCTTCAGCGATGCCGAGGGCGGCATCGTGAACGGGGATGCAGTGCTGCTCCTGGCTGCGCGAGAGATGAAAATGCGCGGCGTGCTGCGCAACCATACGGTTGTGGCGACCACCATGTCGAATATGGGCCTGGAAATAGCACTGCGCAACTCCGGTATCCACATGCTCCGCGCCAGCGTTGGCGATAAATACGTTCTGGAAGAGATGATGAAGACGGGCGCGACTCTCGGCGGCGAGCAGTCCGGCCACATTATTTTCCGGGACGGCGAAGCCACCACCGGCGATGGCTTGCTAACCGCTCTCCGCGTGATGGAAGTCATGGCTCGAACCGGCAAACCGCTGGCCGAGCTGGTCTCAGATTTGAAAGTGTTCCCCCAAAGGATTCAGAACGTGCGGGTGCGCGAGAAGATTCCGTTCGACAAAGTTCCCGACGTGAAGCAAGCCATCGAAGCCGCGCAGCGCGAACTGGACGGCAATGGCCGTGTCGTCGTGCGCTACTCCGGCACGGAACCGCTGGCGCGCGTCATGGTGGAAGCGGACTCGGAAGAAAGAATGAACGCGCTCACCGATGCTATTTCTGCAGCTATCAGAAAAAACCTGGGCGCGTGAAGCACCCGCGGCTCCGGGTGAATTTCTCCTACTCTAAATCGCGCCAGTTCTTTCCCGCCCCAATCTCCACCAGCAGCGGGACTTCGAGTTCGTGCACGTTCTCCATCTGCTCGCGCACCAGGCTGCGCATGATGTCCACTTCTGCTTCCGGGACCTCGAACACCAGTTCATCATGCACTTGCAATGTCATCTGCGATTTAAGCTCACGTTCGCGAATGGCGGCATCAATGCGGATCATGGCCAGTTTGATCAAATCCGCTGCCGTGCCCTGCAACGGAGTATTGACGGCGGTTCGCTCGGCAAACCCCCGCAGGTTGTAATTCTTGCTGTTGATATCGGGAATGGGCCGCACGCGCCCGAACAACGTCTTCACGCGCCCGTCGCCGCGGGTCTCCTCAAGCGTCCGGTCAATAAACTGGCGCACTCCGCGATATTTCTCGAAATACGCATCAATAAACTTCTTGGCTTCGGAAGTCTCGATCCCGAGATTCTGTGACAACCCGAACGGCGAGAGGCCGTAGACGATCCCGAAATTCACCACCTTCGCCTGACGGCGATGGTCGGGCGTCACCATCAGCGGCGGCACCCCGAAAACCTGCGAAGCGGTCAAGGTGTGAATGTCATCTCCGCGGCGAAAAGCCTCGACCAGGAGCGAATCCTTCGAATAATGCGCCAGCAGCCGCAACTCGATTTGCGAATAATCGGCGGCCAGCAGCACACTGCCGGGCTCAGCCGTGAACGCCGCGCGAATCTCGCGTCCAAGCTCGGTTCGAATGGGGATGTTCTGCAGATTCGGATTCGCTGACGAAAGCCGCCCTGTCGCCGTACCCGTCTGATCGAACGTCGTGTGCAGCCGCCCAGTGGCGTGATTGAGCAACGCGGGGAGCGCATCCACGTAAGTGGATTTCAATTTTGAGAGCTGCCGGTATTCCAGCACCAGCTTCGGCGCCTGGTGATTCGCCGCCAATGATTCCAGGACGTCCACGGCAGTCGAAACCGTTCGTCCCTTGCCGTACTTCACCGGCTTGGGCAAGTTCAGCTTGTTGAACAGCACCTCGCCCAGTTGCTTGGGAGAATTGATGTTGAACTCGGCGCCGCAGCAATCGTAAATTTCCTTCGCCTTGGCCTCGATCTCCCGTTCCAGCCGGGTCGACATCTTCGCCAGCGCGCCGCGGTCAATGGCAACGCCCGCTTCCTCCATCCGCGCCAGCACTGAAACCAACGGCAGATCAATTTCTTCATACAGCTTCAGCAGACCGGCCTCTTCGACCTCCGCGCGCAGGGCGGAGGCGAGCCGCCCGGTGATGTCCGCCGCCTCGCCGAGCGAACCGCTCAGCTTCAGGTTGAATCGCCGCAGCGCGACTTCCGCAAGATTGTGCGAAGCGTAAGTGGGATCGAGCAGGTAGGAGTAAAGCCTGGTGTCGTGTTGAATACCCGCCAGGCTCGTCTCCCCTAGCGCATGCGACGCGGTTTTCCAGTCGTGAATGGCTTTGGGAATTTTTTCGTCGGCCAGCACCTTGTTCAACGCTGCAGCCGCAGGCGATTCTGACGCAATCGTCAAGGCCGATCGGTTGTCAGCGGAGAGAGCGATAGCCCGGGGTTTGTCCTGGGACCTCTCAATGCTCAACGGCAACAGCCCGGTTTCCTCCATATCATCTTCGGCCGCTTCTGGGGCGGCCTGCCGGGAAGTCTCGATCGCTATCGCCAACGCCGCTCCCGGCCCCAGTGCGCGGATGACCGCATGTACATCATCCGCCGATTCCGCTTCCCGGTAATCTCCCGGCTTCACTTCGACCACCGGCAGGATATCCTTCAGCAGAGACGTAAACTCCAGTTCCTGGAACAAGGCCCGCAGCGCCTCTACATCCGGCTCGCCGGGATGCATCTTCTCGACGTCGAGTTCGATATCGACGTCGCACTTTATGGTTACCAGGTCCTTGCTCATCAGGATTTTTTCGCGGTTGTTCTGCAGCGACTCGCGATAGGTCTTGCGCTCCACTTCGGCGGCTCGGTCCAGGGCCGCTTCCAGCGATCCAAAGCGCCGTATGATCTCGACCGATCCTTTATCGCCGATCCCCGGAGCGCCAGGAATGTTGTCAATGGAATCCCCGCGCAGCGCCATCACATCGATCACGCGCTCCGGCGGCACACCCAGGATCTCCTCGACCTTGGCGGCATCGCAAATCAGGTTGTCCTTCGGCGGATTCAGCACCTGCACGCGATCATTGACCAACTGGAGCATGTCCTTGTCGCTCGAAACCACATAGACGGGACGCCCCTCGTCTGCAGCCTTCTTGGCGAGCGTGCCGATCACGTCGTCGGCTTCGTACCCCGGTACTTCGAGAATGGGAATGCGATAGGCCTGCAGCGCGCGGCGGATATAAGGAATCTGCTGGGCCAGGTCGCCCGGCATCTCGCTGCGATTCGCCTTGTATTCCTTGTATTGCTGGTCGCGAAAGGTGGGCGCCGCCACATCGAATACCGCCGCCAGGTAGTGCGGCGAGAAGTCGTCGCGCAGCTTGCGCAACATGTTTACAAAAACATAAATCGCAGCCGTAGGGAGGCCCTTCCTCGTCGACATGCCGCGCTGCCGCGCCATCGCATGATAGGCGCGGAAAATAAATGACATCGCATCAATCAGGAAAATGCGGCCGGGATCGTGTGCCGGCGCCGCCGCGGATTTTGACGAAGGCGCTGCCGCGGTGAGTTCTCCGCTGCCGCTTGCATCGAGAGATTTCTTCTTGGCGGGCACCAGATCAGTCTAAAGGAAAATGGCTCTGTGCCGCCGTGCCAGGGCGGAGCAGCTAGGGGCCCACAGCATCCGGGGAAAAGAGCGATTTCATGCCGGCTTCCCAAACACCGTGTTGTAGCGCAGCGGAATGACTCCGCAGGTGCCCTGCTCGGGCGAGTACACCACGCAGGTATCAAACGGCCGCGAATAAATGTGCAGGCTGACCGCGCGCTCGCCGAAGTGTTTCGCATTCACCACGCGGTGGACGGGATCGGCAGGGTTGACCGCGCAGGGACGCGACGGGTTCATTTCGACGCTGTCCGTTGGCATCAATTGACACTGCCCATGCTCCAGATCCTGCGAGAGCAGATGAAAATTCTCTACCTGCAGCCTCCCTATGGGTACCGACATCCAGCAATTCTGGTCGCGATGGTTGTGCACCGAACTCACCTGCCCGACCTCCCAGCAGATGGCAATCAATTCATACAGCGGCGTCTTGTCGATCAGGTTGCGCGTGTAGTGCTGCCGATCCCAGGTCAGATAGGGTGAAAGCGTCTCCGGCGCAACCGCCGTGCCCTTCAAAAACTCAAGGACTTCGTCCACCCGGCGGAAAGCCGGTGCCGGAAACTTACGCAGTCCGGCAACGAAATCGGCAATGGAAATCTGCTTGGGCGTGACCTGAGTAGCCATGGTTCATCTCCTACGCATGCCTCAAGTATAAGCAGATCGAAGGATGGAATCATTGAATCATTGTTGTGGGAATGAGGTTCCTGGCGTGAGTAAAAGCTCTTAACCGCAAAAGGCGCAAAGAACTGCCGCAAAGTTCGCGAAGAAGTCTGGTGTTCGGCATCCATGATTCCCTGATGCGATGATTCAATAGTTCAGTCCCGCTTACTCGATCAGCATGCAATCCCCGTAGGAATAAAATCTGTACCGCTCCTCGACAGCGTGCCGATATGCGGCCAGCACGGAGTCTTTGCCTCCAAATGCGCAGACCAGCATGAGCAACGTCGATTGCGGCAGATGAAAATTCGTCAGCATCGCCCCGACCACCCGAAACTGAGCTCCCGGATAAATAAACAGGTCTGCCTCACCGCGGCCCGCGCGGACTCGCCCGGACTGGCGAGCCGCATGCTCTAACGTTCTTACAGATGTGGTCCCGACCGCAACCACCCGCCGCCCTTCCTCGAGCGCCCGGTTCACAGCTTCGGCGGCTGACTCCGCAATCACGAACGCTTCGCGATGAAGCTTGTGTTCTTCCACCCGCTCGGTTCGCACCGGCTGAAACGTGCCCAGCCCGACGTGAAGCGTGATCTCCGTTGTTTCCACTCCGCGGTCGCGCAAGCTGGCGAGAATCTCGGGGGTGAAGTGCAATCCCGCGGTGGGCGCGGCCACCGATCCGCGCTCGCGCGCGTAGACGGTCTGGTAGCGTTCCCGGTCCGCCGAGCGATCCTCGCGGGCAATATACGGCGGCAGGGGCACGTGGCCGAGCTTCTCAATGGTTGCGAAAAAGTCCGCCATCACCTCAAACCGTATGCGCCGCTCCCCAAACCCGCCCCGGCCCACAACCTCGGCCACCAACTGCGGGTCCGGCTGACCCGGTGAGCCGAAGTAGAGCCGCTCTCCAACCCCAATCTTTCTTCCCGGACGCACCAGGCATTCCCACTCGTTCGGCTTCTGGGAAACTTGCGATGTGAGCAGCACTTCGACTTGGCCGCGCAGAAAGTCCTTAGAAACCGGATTGTTCGGGCTGAGAGGCTGGGCCCGTACGCCGCTGCGGCGCCCGTAAAGCCTCGCGGGAAAGACGCGCGTGTTGTTGAAGACCACGAGATCTCCGGGATGGAGCAGGCTGGGAAGCTCGCGGAAGCAGCGATCCTCGAACTGTCCCGTGGCCCGCGACAACCGCAGCATGCGCGAGGCGTCCCGCTGCGGAAGCGGCTCCTGGGCGATCAGTTCCTCGGGAAGAAAGTAGTCGAACTCCGATGTCAGCACGATGACAATTATCCCGCATGAAATCAGTCTCCATATCTACAGCCCTGGAGCCCGAAACCATGCGCATGATAGTTCCCGCCCCGGCGGAAGGGCGAAGCCGCCCGTGGCTCCGGGCTGCGCTACCGCCTTGGTTTTACATTTCTTAACCTAAATACCATTGTTTCCACTCTGGACCTGGGTTACCATACGCGCACGACGGGAGTGGGCGTGTCCACCGATCATTCATTCCGGCGCCAGATTGTCCGCATCGGCAAGATGCTGCACGAGCGCGGCTACATTGCCGCCTGCGACGGCAATATTTCCGTTCGCCTGGATGACCAACGCGTCCTGGTTACGCCAACCGGAATGTCGAAGGGAGCGATGCAATCCTCCGACATGGTTATCGTGGACATGGACGGCCGCAAGCTCAAGGGCCGTCGCGAGGTCACGAGTGAAATTGGAATGCACCTGCTGATTTATCGCCTGCGCCCTGACGTGCGGGCGGTAGTTCACGCTCATCCACGGACAGCGACTGGATTTGCGGCCGCGGGCATCCCGCTCGACAAGCCGTTGGTCTGCGAAGTGGTCATCGGCCTTGGCCAGATTCCGCTGGCTCCTTACGGGACGCCCGGCACTCCGGAACTGGCCCAGACCCTGCAACCATTCGTCCCCGAGTACGATGCCATCCTCATGGCCAATCATGGCGTCGTAACCTATGGCGTTGATTTGCAGTCGGCCTACATGAAGATGGAGACGGTCGAGCACTTCGCGCAGATCACGCTGATTACCCGCATCCTGGGCCAGCAACAGGAGCTCGAGTGCGGCGACCTTGACAAGCTGGTTGCCGTCAGGAGCAAGTATCTCGGCGTCAACTCGGCGGCGCCGATGCCGGTTTATTCTCCCCATGGCAACGGTTCCTCCGGCAGCGCGCATCGCCCCGGACGCCGTTCTACTCCCCGCCGATCCGAAACCGCATCCCGGCACGGAAATTGATTCCGAGCGCCGGATAACCAATGTTCTCTTCATAAAAGCGATCCAGCAGGTTCTCGCCGTTCGCATACAGGCGTACGCGGGAATTGATGGCGTACCACAATCCTGCATTGACAAGCACGTAACCAGGCGCGTGGTCGTACCCAAGACCGTAAAAGTCCGTATCAGCCCTCCTGCCAACGAAGCTTCCCCCGAGATCTCCGCCCCATCTATGGCCGAAGTAGGTAAGCAGAAGATTGGCGGAGTGCCGCGGGCGATGTAAGAGCGGTTTGCCGTTCCCAAAAGTGGTCACATCACAGAACTGCGCCAGGGTGCAGGCCGGGGCCTCCAGGATCTGCGTCGAAGTATAGGTGTAACCCGTGATGAGAGAGAGTTGCGATCGGATCCGGCTCTCCAGTTGCACTTCAGCGCCGTGTGCAAGTGACTTGTTGATGTTCTGGTATTGACCGATGAACGTCGAAGGATCGAAGGGATACGCAATCTGATCGTGAAAAAGACTGTTGAAGTAAGTTGCCGTGAAAGCAACGCGATCGACGAACAGGCGTTGGTGAAGCCCGGCCTGGAAGCTGCGCACGCGCTCCGGTTTCAAGGCAGGATTGGGCACCGAAGTGGGCGGCCCGGCATAGGTCTCTTCCAGGCGCGGCTCTTTAAAGCCTGTGCCATAAGAAAAGATGAGCCGGGTTCCCGATAAAACCTGGCCTCCCCGGACGGCGAGATACGAAGCATTCACTTGCGGAACACCGGTATCTCCGAATTTGCTGTTGTGGACGAAGCGCGCTCCGGCCACCACCGCTAAGTGCCCGAGCAGAAGCTGTTGTTGGGCATACAGGTCGCTATTCAAGCGCTGCCCGTGCGTGACCCCGAAATTTACATCGCCGACAAAGCCGTTCTCGTTCTCAATCAGATAGCCAACGGTACTTTGTGCCCAGCTGCGTTCGCTGTAGCTCCCCTGGTATTCAAAACCTGTGCGATTAATGGTGGCGATGGCGTCAAACTGAAAATCGGGATCCAGCTTCGGTATCTGCTGATCGTTGACGGTATCGATGTTGGTGCGATGCAGCACGTGTTCATAGCCGCTGAAGCGGTGCTGCCACCCCGATGGCCGCGAAATCGTCAGATCGATGCCAGCCAGCAGATTGTTCTGATTTGCCCGTTGATCCTTATCGGGCGGAAGAATTTTGTCGCCGTTGAAATTCCATTCGTTCTGCACGCCAGTGCCGCTGTTGTCGTGCCTTACCCGCAGCCGCAAGGAAGCCCAATCATTCAGCTTCGCGCCCACATTCGTGCCTTGGAGTGAGTTGGAATAAGCATCATTGGGACCGGAGCCGGCGGTGTTCAATTGATTGCCAAAGAGGTTGTAATCGAATCGTCCATTCGCGCCCGCAAGCGCGCCGTACCCGTTTTCGCTTCCGTAGTTCCCGGCATCAGCGCCGAAGGTCAGCTCTGGAGTGGGCGTGCTACCGGTCCGGCTCCAGATTTGCACCACGCTGCTCATCGCGTCGGAACCATAAAGCGTGCTCTCCGTGCCCCTCACAAACTCCAGGCGATCCGCTTGGTATAGCGGCAAGGTTCCAAAGTCGAATGTCCCGCCGGGATCATTCACCGGCACCCCATCGACGATCACCTTGTTGTAGCGCGATTCGCCGCCGCGGACGAACAGCGACGTCAGCCCGCCGCGTTGGCCGGAGTCCGACACGATGGCCCCGGGCAGAAAGCGCAATGCGTCGCCGGCCGCGACCGGGTGGATCGTGTCCAGCTGCCTGCCATTCAGGACGTCGACCGAGGCTCCCGATTCATTGCCCGGAAGCGGGGTCCGGGTGGCGCTGACCACAACCGTTTCGCTGGCCACCGCCAGTTCCAACCCAACGGTAAGCGGCCCAGCTTCGCCCGCGCTCGACGACGCGTCTTGCCATTGCTCTTTGAATCCGGGCGCCAGTACGTGAATGCGGAACTCGCCGTCGGGAATTTGCCTGAACCGGACCAGGCCTTGGGCCGATGTGGTTTCGACCGCGACAGGGCGGCTCGACTGCTTTGCGATCAGCTCAACTCGAGCGCCCGGAACCGCTGCGGATTGGGAATCGACAACCCGGATAGAGAGGTCGGCCGCAAACGCCGAGGCACACAGGAAAAGGACAGAAAAGACACGGAAGCAGGACTGCATGACTCCTCCTTTACTCGCGAAAGGGGTTGCTGTTAGCAGTTCGCGCCGGTCTCCTGGCTCGCGAGTAAGGACCTTGCGATCTTGGAGCTCCGGGCAGCCTCGCCCGGAAAACTCCGGTCCAACTTCTAACTTCGATCCTTCCCAGGTTTCAAAACCCCAGTGGGCCGAAGTGATGTCCTCGCTTACAGTTGCGCGGCAGCGCGGGATTTCCACCCGCTTCCCAGTCCTCTCACGCGAGAAGGACGCGCGAACCGATGGCAAAGTACATGGAATGTAATTGCTGGGAGTGGCAGGAGTCAATGCTTATGAAAAGCGGGATCAAGCCTACTCACATCGTATCCCCCGGGCAGAGTTGAAAGGTATGACGGAGGCGCGTGAACGCAAGTTGAACGAGCGGCTTCCGGGCGGATGAGGCACGGCGTTTCCTGGTGGCAACGTGGTGACGAATCACCAAAGCATGTGACTGCAATCACTGATCTTATCCCCGCCTGAGTCGAAAATCTTTTCGAAAGTGTTTCGCTTCCGAGAGCAGTTCCTACCGGTTGAGGCGAACGGATCCCAGCGTTCGACAACAAGGAGCAGTAGATGTACCGAAGTGTCGCGTTGGTTTTTGCTGGACTGATCACACTCAGCGCTGATTGCGTTGCTCAAAACCCACCATTGACTCGTCAGAACAATCCTGCCTTTGTCTCACACCCTGAGCGCGAACGCCCAGCGCGGGAGTTGCGGCGCGAACGCACTGCGCTTGACTTGCCGGGCGCAATCCAGCAGATTGCCGGACAATCGATTTCGCTCGTGCGGCTGCGGGTCCCGCAGAAAGCCCGCGGATTTTTCGAGAAGGGAAGAAAGGCATTCGGGAAGCATCAATACAGCGAGGCGCAAAAGAAACTGAATCAGGCTTTGCAAGCCTGCCCGGCCTTTCCTGAGGCACTCACCATGGCGGGGTATATTCAAATGTCTCTCAACCAGTGGGGCGCCGCTGAGCAGAGCTTGCAGACGGCGGTCCGAACTGATCCTAGCTACGGACTGGCTCGCATCGTACTGGCTGATCTCTACAATGCCGAAAAGCGTTTCGGAGATGCCCTAGCCGCAGCGCAGCAGGCGGTGGCATCAATTCCTCACTCCTGGGTGCTCGAATTTGAGATGGCGCGCGCGCATCTCGGCGAGCACCAATACGAATTGGCTGTGTCCGTGAGTGACGACTCGCTACGGAAAAACCGCGGCACCTTGCTGCATGTGGTGAAAGCGCATGCCCTCATTGCTCTACACAGGTACCCGGAAGCAGTGACAGAACTGCGGACTTATCTCCAGTATCAACCTCAAGGAGACCTGTCTCAGGACGCCCATCAACTGCTTGATCAAATCCAGAGCGCCACGACTCAATGAACCTGGCCGGGAACTCCGCGGTGGGTCCGTGACACGGTGAATCCCTTTGCCCCGCAAGTGGGCGAGAAGTAAGCCACCCCGGTTCACTTTTTTTCGGAAGCTTTGGAGCTGGATTCCGCTTTGGGTTTGGCGTCCTTTTTGGCCGAGTCCTTGCCCGCATCGCTCTTGCCGTCCGATGACTCAGATTTGCTCGACGCGCCGGCCGGCTTCTTCGCGTAATCGGTCACGTACCAGCCGGATCCCTTGAACTGCACGGCCGGCGCGGAAAGCAACTGCTCGACCTTCCCGCCGCACTCCGGACACTTCTTCACCAAAGGATCGGAAAAGCGCTGAATGCGCTCAAAGCGGTGACCGCATTTTTTGCACTGATATTCGTAAAGAGGCATGGAATGTGTAGGTCGGACATTCGTCCGACATGAGAGCATCTGCTCTGATTTTAACAAAGCCCTCTGCCGTGGACACTTCCGTCCGGGAATGCCTTTATTTCCAGCAGCGACCGTGCTCTTTCTGCCGGGGACAAGAATGTTTGAGCCACACGCGTTTGCTAGACTTCCCCCTGTGCCCGCCGAGCATCTCACCCCCGGCCTTTACCTCGTCGCCACTCCTATCGGCAACCTCGAGGACATTACCCTGCGCGCGCTGCGCGTCCTCAAACAAGCCGACGTGATCGCATGCGAGGATACGCGCCACACCCAGAAGCTCCTCAATCACTTTGCGATTGAGACGCGCACCATCAGCTACCACGAACACAACGAAGCTGAGCGAGCGGCAGAACTGGTCGAGGAATTGGCAAAGGGGGCGCGCATCGCGCTCGTCACGGACGCAGGCACGCCCAGCGTCTCCGACCCGGGCTTTCGCCTGGTCACCCAGGCCATTGATCGGGGGATTCCAGTTGTCCCCGTGCCTGGCCCGGCAGCGCTCGTCGCAGCGCTTGGCGCCAGCGGGCTGCCCGCCGATTCTTTCTGCTTTCGAGGCTTTCTGCCGGCCAAGAGCGGCGCCTGCAAACGCCAACTGGAAACCATTCGCAGCTCTTCCCGCACAGAAATTTTCTACGAAGCCCCGCACCGCCTCGCCGAAACCCTGGAACAAATTGTCCAGGTGCTCGGGAGCAATCGTCGGATCGTAGTCGCGCGCGAAATGACCAAGGTCCACGAAGAGTTTTTGCGCGGCGAAGCGGGACACATCCTGCAAACTATCCGCGGCCGCGACTCCGCCAAAGGGGAAATCACGTTGCTGATCGCGCCCGCTGCAAAGCAAGAGAGCCAACTGCTGACCGTTTCCGTTGCCGATCGCGTCCATCAACTCATGCGCGAGGAAAACCTGGATCAAAAAGCCGCACTCAAGAGAGTGGCCCGGGAGCGAGGAATCTCAAGAAGCGAAGCCTACCGGCAATTTCAGCAACATCATTAGGTGGATGCAGGATCGAAAATCATAGCCAAGTTGAAGATGCTTCCGTCGTGGACCATTTCAGCCGCTAGCCGCTGCAAGCGGTTCTCATTTGTGCTTGGGCAGCATTTCCACCGTAGCCAGCACCTTCTGCCCCGCGCCCATGCCTCCCACGACGATCAATCCGTCTGATGTCACCGCCAGCCCGCGATGATCCATGGTGGGATTCGGCGCATTTTCCTGGATCACTTCCCACGCATTGCTGCGGAAATTGTAGGCGAATACAACGGGAGAAGGCTCGCCTGGCTTGCCATCCAGGCCGATGCCGTTGTAATCAGAAATAGCGTCGGTCCCGCCGACGAAGTAGGCCTTCTGATCGTGATCCGATCCTCCCCCCGCGATGCGATACCGCGCCGGGCCGGGATGAGGAGGCAGTTTGCTCCACTGAATTTTTTCCGGATGGTGATGATCGATTTTGCCCAGCCAGCACTGGGTCGACGCGATATAGCCGGGCTTTTTTCCGCTGGCATTGGCTTCGGCCCCATCCACATAAATGATGGTATCGTTGACCACCGCGCCGGCATGTCCGAAAACCGGGGCTCCGGCGATGGGCGTTCCGCGCAGCCACTTCTGCTGCTCCGCGTCATAGATTTGAACTTCGTTGGTCGCGCCGTTTCTGCTGTACCCGCCGACCAGGTAGACAAACCGGTCGCGATAAACCCCCGCCATCGCGTCCCGAACCGGCGTCGGGACATCCGGTCCGCGATACCACTTGAGCGCGCCGGGGTCGTAAATGGAAAGGTCGGGGACAATGGCCTGCATGCCGCGATTGTCGGGCACGAAGCCACCCATCAGAAGAATCTGGTCGCGCACCCCAACCGCCACCGCTCCCAGGCGCCCCGATCCGGGCACAGAGCGGATGGTGGTCCATTTGTTGTACTTCACGTTGAGTGCATAAGCCGCGTTGGTTGCGGATTTCCAGTCCTTCTGCGGGCCGAGGCCCAGGAGAGAGTAAACCAGGTCTTGCCCGTTGACCCTTATCACCGCAACGGCGTTATTGGTGACGGGTGCCGGCAGCGATTGCAACGGCGCAGCGAATACGGATGGCGCCAAGGCAATTCCCAACAATGCAAT
Organism: Terriglobales bacterium; assembly: GCA_036376415.1. Taxonomy (GTDB): domain Bacteria; phylum Acidobacteriota; class Terriglobia; order Terriglobales; family Acidobacteriaceae; genus Gp1-AA145. The sequence continues at coordinate 52,683 of DASVAJ010000053.1, read as the reverse complement.
GAAAGTGGAAGCAATTCTCATCGGCTTCCCAAAATATCATGCTGGCGAGAACCCCGCAGAAGCCCTCCCGGCCGCCACCGTACGGGAAATCGCAAAATGGCTAACCCCAATGAATTGCTATAATCAGTCCTGATCCCCCGCGGGGCGCTATCGTCTAGGGGTTAGGACGGAAGATTCTCAATCTTCAAACCCGGGTTCGATTCCCGGTAGCGCTACCAACTATCTCCCCTCTCATGACATCTGTTTAAGCCTTCCTCCGCGCTGACAATTCCCTTGAAGGCGCACGGTGCGATGTGGGTATAATTCGCGGAATTCCAGCGACCAATCCATCTGTCCCAAGGGAGATGCTCATGAGGCGAAATCGAGGGGCGTCGCACACCACTCAGCACAAACACTATGGGTTCTGGTTCCGGTGCTGCAGGGCAACAGTTTGCTACACCTGGATGTTAGCCTTCATAACGGGGTTGGCAACTGCGCAATCCACCAGTCAGCTGAACGGGAGTGTTTCTGACCCGTCGGGCGCGAGCGTTGCAGGAGCGCAGATCACCCTTGCAGACTCGGCAACCGGCTTGCAGAGGAGCACTACAAGCAATTCGTCGGGCCTGTTCCAGTTCCTCGACGTGCCTCCGGGCAAATACCAACTGCGGGCGAGCGCAAAGGGATTCGCGCCCTTTCTGGTCTCCGATGTCACGCTGGTTGTAAACACGCCCTCGACGGTCAACATCAAGTTTCAGGTTGCCGGCATCGCCGAGTCGGTGACCGTGCAGGACCAAGCGCCGCTTATCAATCGAACCGACGCATCGCTGGGAAATACTGTGGAGCAGGATCAGATCGCGCAGCTACCCATTCCGGACCGCAATGTAGTCGCATTACTGAGCCTTCAGCCCGGCGTGGCATACCTGGGCAATCAGAGTCAAGACTTGCAGGATACGGATACGCGCAGCGGCGCCGTGAATGGCATGCGCAGTGACCAGTCAAACGTCACGCTCGACAGTATCGAGGTCAACGATCAAAACAAGGGTTACGCTTTCACCAGCGTACTGAACATTCCTCCCGATTCCGTCCAGGAGTTTCGTGTCACCACCGCTAATTCCAACGCCGATTCCGGCTATTCCAGCGGCGCCCAGGTGGCACTGGTGACGAAGAGCGGCACCAACGATTTCCATGGCTCGGTTTACGAGTACAACCGCAACACCGCATTCAGCGCCAATGACTGGTTTTTGAAACAGTCCCAATTGCAAAATGGTCAGCCGAATAAAGCGCCCGAGTTGATCCGCAATGTCTTTGGTGCGACGGTCAGCGGACCCATCAGGCGAAACCGCGCGTTCTTTTTCTTGAATTATGAAGGCCGGCGCGATGCGGAGGGCACGAGTGTGTTGCGAACGGTCCCGAGCGCGTCACTGCGCGCGGGAAACCTGTTCTACCGTTGCCAAACCGCATCGCAATGTCCCGGCGGTACGGTGAGTGGGATTGCCGGCGTGCCGCAAGGGTTCTACGCGCTGGGTCCCAGTCAGATCCAGGGGATGGACGGAATCAGCGAGGACCCGGCGGTGCTGAGCTTGCTGCAACAGTACCCGTCAGCCAATGAAAGCGCTGGCGATGGCATTAACACCTTGGGGTTCCGCTTTGCTCCGCCCGCTCACCGGAGCTTCAACACATATATCACCCGGCTGGATTATCGGATCACCTCAAGCGGCTCTGAAAGCCTATTTCTGCGTGGCGAGACGCAGAATTTCAAACAGCCAGGTGACCCGCAGTTTTCGGGACAGGCCCCGGCGACAACCGGGCTCGACGACAGCAAAGGTTTAACGGTTGGACTGACTTCATTGATTTCTCCGCGGCTGATCAACGAATTTCATTGGGGCTTCATTCGCCAGGGCGTGGACAGCGCCGGGTTCTCGCACAACCCAGGAGTGTTCTTGAGCGGCCTGGATGATCTCATGCCGTTCACGCGCACAACCACCGCATTCGTCCCCGTGAATCAGTTCAGTGAGAACCTGAACTGGACTCATGGCAGGCATACCCTGCAATTCGGAACCGACCTGTTCCTGATTCGCAACGACCATACCAGCGACGCCAATTCGTATTCCGACGTGCAGACCAACCCCGTGTACTTGAATACTGGAGGAATCGCGGGCACATCCAGTCCCCTCGATCCTTTCAACAACGGCTACCCCGCGGTGGACAGCAATTTCGGCCCGAACTACGACCAGACGATTGCCATCTTGCTGGGCATTTTCGCGGAGGGCGACGGTGTGTACAATTTCGCGCGCAATGGCCAGGCGCTGCCGCAAGGCAAGCCGGTCAACCGGCGTTACGCGTTCAACGATTACGAGTTTTTCGGACAAGATACTTTCCACATCACGCCTCGACTCACGGTTACCTATGGACTGCGTTGGCTGCTGGAAGCTCCGCCATACGAAACCAATGGATACCAGGTCGCACCCTGCATCGAAAATGCGAGCGGCGGCTGCACAAATCAAAACGCCGCCGATTGGTTTGCCAAAAGCGCCCAGTTGGCTGCACAAGGACAACCCGCGAACAATGCTGGAGAAATCGGATTTCAGCTGGGAGGAGCTGTCAACCACGGACCGGGGCTATGGAACTGGGACCGTCGAGATTTTTCGCCGCGCATTGCGGTGGCATGGGCGCCGGACACCGGCGAGGGCTGGGTCTCGAAGATTCTCGGCCGAAAAGATCAGTTCTCGATCCGTGCCGGATACAGCATCGTGTACGACCATTTCGGAATTCCCATCGTGAACACGTTTGACCAGAAGGGTTCTTTCGGCCTCTCGACCGATCTCGGCAACCCGGCGGGAGTGATTTCGCCGTCGAATGCTCCGACCTTCACCTGTTTGATTCCGGGCTCGGCGGGCCAGTCCTGCTTGCCACCGGCGTGCCCGAACCTGAACAATCCCGGTTGCCTGTTTGGACCAGCGCCCGCAGGCGGTTTTCCTTACACGCCCAGCAACAGCGCGTTCGCGATCAACTGGGGCCTGGATCAGAGCGCGAAAACTCCGTACTCGCACATGTTCAATTTTTCGGTGTCGCGGCAGATCACTTCACACTCTTCCTTACAAGTTGCCTACGTGGGGACCATCGGGCGACGGTTACCGCTGCAGGTGGATCTGGGCATGCCCATCAATTTGATCGATACCGCAAGCAAGACGAAGTATTTCCAGGCGGCCACGATGCTTTCAAAGGCCGCCGCGAACGGCACCAGTATTTCTCAGCTTCAGTCCATACCGTTCTTTGAGAACGTATTTCCCGGCTGGGCGAGCGTAACGGCGAGTCAACTCAATAGCCAGACGCTGGATTGCGCAACTCAAAATGGATTGGGGATCTTGCCGGCCGCCCACTCGGCGACCCAAGCAATTTACGAGCTTTGGAACTGTTATCCCCATAACGAAACCTTCTCACTGTTCCAACTGGATTTGCCGAGCTCAATCACACAGGTGAGCGTCCCTAACAGCAAGTTCGGCCCTTACGCCTTCTTCCACGACCAATTCAGCTCCCTGTACGCTTGGCGCAATATCGGCACGTCGGACTACAACGCCATGCAGGTGACCTATAACGTGCGCTGGGGCGCGAATCTGGAAGGCCAGTTCAATTACACGTTTTCCAAATCGTTTGACGAAGCCTCAGCGGCGGAACGGATCGGTCCATATGAAGGGACTGGGGGAACAGGCAATGACCTCAACGGCGGCGGCATCGTCATCAACTCGTGGGATCCGCTGGCGCTGCGCGGGCTTTCCGATTTCAATGCTTTCCATCAAATGAACGCCAATCTCGTCTACCATCTTCCTTTGGGAAGAGGGCAAATGCTGGCCCCCAACGCGGGCCGGCTGCTCGATACTTTGATTGGCGGGTGGAACCTCTCCACCATTTTTCGCCGGACCAGCGGCTTCCCCACAACCGTGGATAACTGTCCCTGCTGGGCGACCAATTGGAACATCGAAGGAGATGCCATGCCGAACGGTCCGGCGCCGGTGGCAAGAACCACCAAACACGCCATGGTGAATGGTGTCGATATCGGGCCGGACATGTTTGCCAATCCCGTTGCCGCTGAAAATGCGTTCCGTCCCGAGTGGCCGGGGGAATCCGGCGTCCGCAACACCGTCATCGGCGATGGAATGTTCAACGTCGATACCGGCGTGAGCAAGGACTTCGCCATCAGCGAGCACAAACGAGTGGAGTTCAGTTGGCAGGCTTTCAACGCCTTCAACTCGGTTCGATTCGACGTGCGCGGACCGGTGGGAAGCTCCTCCCAGCCTTCGCTGTCCGACGATCCGACGCAGTTCGGAAAATATCATTCGACCCTGACGGCTCCGCGGTTCATGCAATTCGCGCTGCGGTTTGAGTTTTGACCGATGAGAAGCGGGTTCGGGGTTTTCGAGGAATAGATTGATGCGAGTTTAAATTATGCCCGACTCATGGGCACTGCGAAGGGATAGGAGGGTTCCTCCATTGCGCAGCAGGCTTGGCTCCGCTCACCGGCTTCGGTCCGAATGACGGCAAAATCACGTCCGCTTACGCCGGCTGCTGATGAACTTCGCGCTCGGCCTTGCCCGTCTCCCAGGCAATGAGCTTATTCAGGTCGTAGCTGTAGGGGCCGTAAGCGCGGAAGTTCTTCTCATCGAAGAGGCGCTTGATGCCGCAGCCCAGGCAGACCTGATAAGAGTGTTGCTGGAAACGAACTGGCCAGCTCATTTTGCGATGCCAGCAACCGCGCAGAACCAGCACGGCGGCTCCGGCAACTCCAGTTGCAACCAAACCCAGGGGAACTTTCCAACGCGACTTCTTTTCCTCAGCCATCCAACCGAAGACCACCCGATCGCCGGGCAAACCGCCCGCCCAACGCTACATTCTAGCAGCCCGGGACGGCGCTGCAGCAGAAAACCTCGCACCAAAGTATCTCGGTTCCCAGAGAAATATTGCGATTGCCCGCAAACCCCTGTAACGTACACAGTAGGAGTATTGTGCAGACTGAGCCAGCCGTGGGCTGGGTCTGATTTTCGGACCCAAAAAGGAACGTGCGAACCATGGCCGGTTTCACCAAACAATGAGTGCGACTCCGAATAATTCGGGGCCGGCGTGGGGCTTGTCTTCAGCGCCGAAGACAGATTCTCCCGCGCCCACTTTTCAGCCCCCGGGCGCATCGCCCCGCGATGGCGGTCGAAACGCTCTCCAGGCCCTTCTCGCTTTTGCCTGCATCCATGAGCAGGCGAAACGCCGCCGCATAAAACCTGCCGACAACGATTCGGCGCGATTCACCCAGGAAGAAGTATTTGCGCTCGATGAAGTTTTGCAACTGGTCGCCGACCGCGCCGCCCAGATCACCGGCGCTGACGGGGTGGCGATTGCGCTGGCCGAGGACAACGCGATCATCTGCCGCGGCTCTTCCGGCCAGATTGCTCCCGATCGCGGGGTTCGAATCGATCCCAATTCCGGTTTCTCCGGCGCCTGCCTGCGCAGCGGCCAAACCGTCCGTTGCGACGACTCCGAAACTGACACCCGGGTCAATGCCGCAGTCTGCCGCGCCCTGGGCACTCGCTCCATGGTTGCTGTGCCGCTTTCGGCCCGGCAGCGCGTGATCGGACTGGTCGAAGCCTTCTCCACCGAGACTTATGGTTTCAACGACAGCGATGTTCGCAGCCTGAATCTGTTGGCCGAACTGATCCTGGCGGCGATTCGCCCCGAAGAAGAAGATCGCCTGGCCGAACTCTCCAAGCGCATTGTGGTGCCCGAGCCTGCACCGCCGGTTGCCGGCGATACAGCGCCGGCCGGCCCACGCGCCCCCTCAAGAATCCTGGTGGATGAGTTCTTGCCGCCGCCTTTCAAGGCGGCAGAGAGAACCGACGTAAAACCTGCCGACCCACCGACGGCGGCGAAATCGGCCGCTGCCGAGGCGAAAGCTGTTTCTGTGGCGCTCCCAGCCAGTGCAGCGGAACCCGAGGCCCCGCCCGCACCTGTTCCGGTGAGCGTTGGCGAAGATCGCCAAGCCATTGTCAGAGTTCTTTCCACCGTTGCCGCCGTCATGGTCGCCGCGTTTCTGTTGTGGGCGCTGATCTGGAAAGGAAAACATGTCGAACAGGCGATCAGCGCCAATACCCAACCTCCTCCGGTCACGGTAAAAGAATCGGATGGGGAATCCATCAAGGTGCTCCCCAGCGCGCCTCTCGACGTGAAGTCCGGGTCGAATCCCCAGGTGACGGGAATTCGCCATTGGTCGACTGCCGATTCCAGCACGGTGATCGTCGATCTTGAGGATCAGGTCGAATACGAGGCCCACGCGCTGGACAATCCGCCGCGCATGTATTTCGACCTGCACGACACCCGGCTTGCGCCCGGCCTCGCGAACCAAGTCCTCGCGGTCAACGACGACCCGTTTCTCAAGCGTATTCGCATGGCGCAACCGGTGGAAGGAATCACGCGCGTGGTTCTGGAGACGAAGCAGGAAGCCGAGTTTTCCTTCAAGCTCGACCGCAACCCGTACCGCCTCACCATTGAGGTGCGCAAGCCCGGCTCAGTTGCGGCGCCCAAGACTGCACCTTTTCCGCCGGCCAAACCGTCTCCTGCGGTTTCGCCCAAGAAGGATGCTGCTTCCGAAGGCGGAATGGCGGGGCTCCGGATTGTTCTTGATCCCGGGCATGGGGGGTGGGATCTCGGCACCATCGGTCGAAAGGGTCTCCTGGAAAAAGACCTGGTGCTCGACATTACCGAGCGCCTGGGGGAACTTTTGCAGGACAAACTGGGCGCGCAAGTCACCTACACCCGCAGTGACGATTCCTACCTGCCGCTCGAGAAACGCGCGGAGATTGCCAATCTGGCCAAGGCCGACCTGTTTCTTTCGGTCCACGCCAACTACAGCGATTTGAAGACCGCCCGCGGAGTGGAGACCTACTACACGAACACTTACTCGTCGATCAAGGCAAGAACGGGGGCCGACGACCCCGCGCTGCAGCAGGTGAACTGGACCGGAGTCGACATTCGCGCCAAGGTCACCGACTCCCACCGCCTGGCAGCGGACATTCAGCAGGCTCTTTATGGCGGGCTGGCGGCAAGGAATCCGGATATCCGCAACCGCGGCGTGAAAGAGGCGCAATACGTGGTTCTAACCGGCACTCAAATGCCGGCGATTCTGGCGGAGGTTTCATTCGTCAGCAGCCCTGCGGACGAAGACAAGCTGGAAAGTTCCGAATACCGGCAACTGATTGCCCAGGCGCTCTATCGCGGCGTGGTGAAGTACCAGCAGGATGTCAGGCATACCAAGCTGGCCAGCGCCAAAAAACTAAACTGAAACTCAGCTCGATGGTTTCGGTTTTGTTTTGCCGGGCAGGGCTGCGGGATTTTCCTGCGTGCGCTCGCGGAATCCGCCCTTCATCGCCGTGCCCAGGGTGATGCTGCTCTCCCCGAACTTATCCTTCAAGCGGTCCATGGCCGAGAGAGCTTGTTCCCACTTGCCGCGCGAATTGCCATCCAGCAAATCTCCCTGCGCGCTTGGTTCGGTGAAGGATGACGCGTGCACACCGAGCAGACGCACTTCGGCGCCCTTGGGCCAGTTGGCGCGAAACAGGCGCCGAACGATCTCGAAAATCTCGTTGTCCAGTTGCGTGGGATTTTCTAAACTGTGCGCCCGTGTGATGGTGGTGAAATCTTTGTAACGCAGCTTCAACTGCAGGGTGCGCGCATGCAGGCCGCCCTCGCGCAACCTGCGGCCAACCATCTCCGAGAGCCGCATCAGCGTCGCCTCGATCTGTTCCAGGTTGGCAGTGTCGCGATTGTAGGTGTGCTCGTGGCTAATGGACTTGGCGGCCGTATCTTCGCCGATCTCGCCCTCGAACCAGGCGCCCGCATCCTGGCCGCGCGCCTTTCCGGCGAGAGCAAGCCCCCACTTGCCCAGGTGTTCTTCGAGAAAGCCGTCGTCCAGCCTGGCAATATCTCCCACGGTCAGAATTCCGAGTTCGCGCAGCTTCTGTTCGGTGACCTTGCCCACGCCAGGAATATCGCGCACATCCAGCGGCGCCAGAAACTTCGCCTCCTGCCCGGGAACCGCGTAGAGCATGCCATGCGGCTTCGCTTTGCCAGAACAGACTTTCGCCACCAGGCGCGACGTCCCGATCCCGATCGAGCAGTTCAGCCGGGTCTCCGCCTTCATCTTTGCGTGAAGCTTGTTGGCGGCCAGCAACGGAGGACCATGCAGGCGTTCCGTTCCCGTCATGTCCAAATACGCTTCGTCGATCGAAACCATTTCAACCTGCGGGGTAAAGGATTCGAGCACGGCGTGAACTTGCTGCGAGCAGTCGCGATACCGGTCAGGATGTCCGTCAACAAAGATGGCCTGCGGGCAGAGCTTCGCCGCGGTTCGCAGGGGCATGGCCGAATGCACGCCAAACTTGCGGGCAGCGTACGAAGCCGCGGCAACCACTCCGCGCTCGTCCTGCTGTCCTCCGACCACCACCGGCTTGCCCTTCAGGGAGGGATCAAACAGCTCCTCGACCGAGACGAAAAAAGCGTCCATGTCGACATGAAAGACGGTTCTCGCGGAAGGAAACATGGACGCAAACCAGCCCTGTCAGGTTAGCAACCGTTCACACCAATATGGCCTGCGAATGCTGCTGGCGCACTCTCTCATATACACGGATGTACTCCCGCGCCGAAACGCGCCAGGAAAAATCTTTGCTCATGCCGTTGCGCATCAGCTTCTCCCAGCAGGTCTGGTCTTTATACACCTGCATGGCCTGGTGAATGGCCCGCAAAAGCGCATCGCCGGTGTATTCCTGGAACTTGAATCCTGTGCCCTTCTTGGTCCGCGAATCCCACGGATCGACGGTGTCATCGAGCCCGCCAGTGGCCCGCACAATCGGAACCGTCCCGTACTTCAAGCTGTAAATCTGGCTGAGACCGCAAGGCTCGTAATGCGAGGGCATCAGGAACATATCGGCGCCGGCCTCAATCTTGTGCGCCAGCGTGTTGTCATAGGCGATCCGCACCGCAACCTTGCCCGGCACACGACGCGCGAGGCGCATAAACATTTCTTCATACAAGCGGTCGCCGCTGCCAAGAATGACGAGCAAAACCTGCTCTAGTGCTAATCGGTCAATGATCTGCCCAATGAGGTCGAATCCCTTCTGCGCGGCAAATCTCGAGACCACGCCAATGACCGGCAGGTCCGGGTCCACGGCCTGCATTCCGAAACTCGCCAGCAAATCCTGCTTGCACTGCTTCTTCCCACTCAGATTTTCCGCATGGTAGTGCGCCACAATCCGTTTATCGCTCTCCGGATTCCATTCGTCGTAATCCACGCCGTTCAGGATCCCCGCCAGGTTCTGGGCGCGATCTTTCAGCACGCCTTCCAGGCCAAAGCCAAATTCGGTGGTTTGAATTTCCTGCGCGTACTTCCGGCTGACGGTGGTGATGAAATCCGAATAAACCAGCGCGCCTTTGAGAAAGTTTACGTTGCCGAAGAACTCCATTTTGGTGATTGTGAACAAGTCCCAGGGCAAGGTCAGCAGCGGCAAAATCTCTGGCGGGAACAGCCCCTGGTAGCCGATGTTGTGCACGGTAAACACGGTTCCCGAGCCGCGGAATGCCGGGTCCTCTACGTATTGCGTACGCAGCAGAATCGGCACCAGCGCCGCTTGCCAGTCGTGGCAGTGAAAAATGTCGGGAACGCCGAGAATCTTCGTCCCTTCCAGCACCGCGCGACAGAACAGCGCGAACCGCTCCGCGTTATCGGGAAAGTCCCCCGAGGAAGTCCCATACAGCCCGTCGCGGTCGAAGAAGGGGGGATAGTCGACAAAATAAAACCGCACTCCCGGATAGCCAGCCCCGGAGAGGATGGAACAGAAGCGGTAGCGGTCGTCGAAGGGAACGGTGACGCTCTGGACAACCGTGCGCTCTTCCGGAATTCGCGTGGAGCGGTAGCGCGGGAGAAAGACATCAACCTCATGGCCCGCGGCGGCAAGGGCGCGTGGCAACGCGCCCACCACGTCTGCTAAACCGCCAGTCTTGGAAAACGGGACGCACTCGGAGGCAACGAACGCGATGTGCATGGGCCGGAGTGTCTTTCATCCGGCCTCTTCGCCGGATCACCTGAGCCGGTGCTCGCTCTGCCGCCGCGCTATCATAGGGCGTGAGCGCCTGGCACCGCCTACGGGTGACAGTCTAATCGGGCAGACGAACGAGGGTCAATGAAAGCCTCGCGCGCGCGAGTTCCAAGGAACAAACCCAAACTCGGGCAACACTTTCTCACGGACACCGCCGCCGCCATCCGCATTGTCGAAGCCCTCGGCGAGGTCTCGCAAAGCACCGTGCTCGAAATTGGTCCCGGGGGGGGCGTACTGACCGGCTTGCTGATCAAACGCGCACGCCGCGTGATTGCCATCGAACTGGATCGGGTGCTGGCCGCCCAGTTGCGCATGCGATACTCGCTGGCGCCGAATATCGAGATCATCGAAGGCGATATTCTCTCCATCGATTTCGACAGCCTCTTCGGCCCCAAGCCGGGCAGCACGCGTCCGGGCATGCCGCACATCCCTGAACCGGTGCGAGTGCTCGGCAATCTGCCATATTTCATCACTTCCGATATTCTCCTGCGGCTCTTCCAATACCGCAAATATTTTGAAAGCTTCGTGCTGATGCTGCAGAAGGAGGTGGCGGACCGCCTCGCCGCACGGCCGGGAAGCAGCGACTACGGGCTGCTGTCAGCCACCGCGCAGCTCTACGCGCGCGTCGAAAAGCTGTTTACCCTGGCGCCGGGAGCTTTTTCGCCGCCGCCGAAAGTGCACTCGACCGTGGTGCGACTCGTGCTTTCTCCGCAACTCGAACAGCTTGGAGTTGAGGAAGCGCAATTCATCGACTTTCTGAAGCTCTCGTTTGCGCAAAAACGCAAGACGCTGTGGAACAACCTGAAACCGAGATACCGCGCGGACGAACTTAAGACCGCCATGAAGAAGGCGAAGATCGATCCGTCGGTTCGCGCCGAAGCGCTTTCGCTAGCGGCCAGCGCCAGCCTGTTTCGCGAGCTCACCAATCGTGACGGCCACTTGAGGTAGAGGGAACGCGTATGGCGACAGTACGCGAACCAGCGGTAGCCGGACGCTTCTACCCGGCCAATCCCGCTCAATTGCGCGGCGATCTCGAGTCGTATCTTTCTCCCGCGCGCGAGAAAACCCGCGCGATCGGCTGCATCGCCCCGCACGCCGGTTACATGTACTCGGGCATGGTTGCGGGAGCGGTGTTTTCTGCGCTGGAGATTCCGCAGCGCGCGATCGTCCTCTGCCCCAACCACACCGGAATGGGGCATCCGCTCGCAATCATGAGCCAGGGCAGTTGGCGCACGCCTTTAGGCGAGGTTCCCATCGACGCCGGCCTTGCCGAGCGCCTGCTGAAAACTTTTGCGGCGCTCGCCGAAGATGCCGCGGCACACCGCGCCGAGCATGCCATTGAAGTGGAGTTGCCGTTTCTGCAGATCCTCAAGCCGGATCTGAGCTTCGTTCCCATTGCTGTCGGCACCGGGCGTTTCATGCTGCTCGAACAGCTGGGAATCGCGGTCGCCTCGGTGATTCAGGACTTCGGCCAGCCCGTCCTGATCGTCGCGTCCAGCGACATGAATCATTATGAAGACGACGCGACCACGCGCGTAAAAGACCACAAGGCAATCGACAAAATCGTCGCCCTCGATCCTCCGGGACTTTACGAAACCATAATGAACGAGAGCATCAGCATGTGCGGCTTTGGTCCCGCGGTAGCGATGCTGACCGCGGCCAGACACCTGGGCGCAACCAAAGTAGAGCTCGTGCAATACGCGACTTCCGGCGATGTGTCCGGCGAGCGGGACATGGTCGTGGGCTACGCGGGAGTTGTCGTGAGTTAAGCTGCTCTCGCGTGCGCTCAGCGCCGCTTGTGGGTTACAGCGGAATGGCGAGGCGCGGGCTTTCACCTCCGTCCTGCCGCTCGACAGCGCGCGTAAGGAGTCGGCCCGCAACTGAGACTTGAGCTCCCGGCAAACGCAGTCAATCCCCCTCGCTCTCGAATGCGCTCAGGGTGTCTTCGTCAACGTCCCACTTGCGAAGGATCTTGAAAATTGTCTTGGAGGTGAAGCCGGCGCGCATGAGCTGACGGAAGACTCGCGCCGCCTGCTTTTTGTCTGCCGGTTTCTGCAGGCGCTTACGCCGCAAATGTTCGCGGGCCTGTTGTTCTTCGTCGACTTCGGCAAAGCTCGCATCGACCGCCTTCTCCAGCACCTCGCTGACAACGCCTTTGGATTTCAGGTCCGTAATGACGCGCCGCCGGCCGAATCTTTCATTGTCCCGGCGAAACGCGGAGTAAGCCGCGGCATACTTCGCATCGTTCAAATAGCCTTGATCTTTCAGACGCCGAATCACCAACTCTACCAGCGTGCGGCCGATCTCCGTCTCCATGTCTACACGCTGGCGCAACAGACGCTTGAGTTCGGCCACCGAACGCATCCTTCTGGCCAATGCTCCTACCGCGTAGTTGTAGAGCTCGGCTTCCGTTTCCAGTTTGCGTTGGCGCGCAAATGCCATATTGCCTACACGTTAGCAGTAATTACACGCTCCGGCGCACAATTTAACGCCGTGTTCACCAAAGTTTTGATGACAATGGGAACTTCCTGCCGTCTATATCCGTAAAGCAAGACAGGAGTGGGTTATGTTAAGCGTAAAGACCGAACGTGCCGATGACGTGGTGGTGATCAAGTGCGCGGGGCGCATTGTGCGTGGGCTGGAGAACGCTCTGCGGAGTGCGGTGATGGCGGCTAGCCCGGCGCGGGTGGTCGTGCTCGACCTCTCGGATGTGGAAGCGTTGGACGCCGGAGGGCTGAACCTGCTCGTGTCACTGCACCGCTGGACTGAGGCCAACCGGATGCATCTCAAGCTGGTGAATCCCCGTCCTTTTGTACATGAGATGTTGACCCGTACGCACCTCGATTGCGTATTTGAAATTTCCTCACTTGGCGAAGCACTGGCAGTCCTCGGGGACTGTCGGTGCCACAGCCATTCGCAGATGGCGCACGCGGGCGCCTGAACGCATTACTTGTCTGCCGGCGTGATCTCCGTTAGCGGCAAATCCCAATGCGCCAGCAGGATTTCGAAACGCCGCTGTTCTTCCTTTTTGTAGCTCTCCTGATCCGGCCACAGCTGTTTGATTAACTTCTCTTCATCGGGATTCGCGGTGGTTGCTACTGTCGAATTCTTGTATTTGATGGTCACGCGATAATCCCAGCGGGCGTCCTCGGTCATGTGGTTGGCAGGGGTTTCGATTTTCAGCGAGAGGATGCGGCCGCTTTCGGCGATCTTCTTGAGCAGGGGATAGTGATTCTTTAGAAACAGCTGCAGGAATTCCTGCTGATGTCCCCATTGGACTTTGTAGTAATACTCCATCGTGTAAGGCTGATCCGCAGAGCCCTGCGGGGGTGCGCCTTGGGCGAGGACGGGAAGAGTTGAGAGTGACAACAGCAGAACAGCCAGGCAATACCGCATAGCGTCCTCCGAGAGTCAAGAGTCCCCACCAGACTCAGGGCAGGCTTCGGTCGCCCCGAACGCGACCAGGGGTGGGCACCCGGTTTTCCGCTTTCGTGCTAGCCTGCGGCGGCTTCTTTCTCGTCGTCTTCCAGAATGCCGTGAACAGCGTCGAGCATCTCTTTGTCGACCTTGCGGTTGGTGCCTGTGGCTTCGGCCAGAGGCACGGACATGATCCTGTTTCCGCGCAGGGATGCCATCTTGCCGAACTCGCCGTGATGGACCATGTCAATGGCTCCAAGCCCGTAGCGGGTGGCCAGCACGCGGTCAAAGGCAGTGGGCGTGCCGCCGCGTTGTACGTGGCCGAGAACCACGGTGCGCGTCTCAAATCCGGTGCGCCGCTCGATTTCCTGCGCGAGCGCGTTGCCGATCCCACCCAGGCGAGCGTGGCCGAATTCGTCTTTTTCGCCGCTCAGCGTGACTGGTCCGCCAGCCTTCTCGGCGAACTTCGCGCCTTCGGCGACCACCACAATACTGAAGTAGCGGCCGCGGGCGTGGCGCATGCGGATCTTGGCGGCAACTTTGTCAACATCAAACGGTTGTTCGGGAATGAGGATGACATCCGCCCCGCCGGCGATGCCACTGTAAATGGCGATCCAGCCTGCGTCGCGTCCCATGACCTCGACGACCATGACGCGATTGTGGGCCTCGGCGGTGGTGTGTACGCGGTCAATGGCTTCGGTCACGATGTTCACGGCTGTATCGAAGCCGAAGGTGAAGTCGGTGCCGGAAAGATCGTTGTCGATGGTCTTGGGGACGCCAACCACCTTCACGCCTTTGTCGAACAGCTTGGTCGCGACCGAGAGCGTGTCGTCGCCGCCGATGGCGATCAGCGCGTCGATGCCATTCTTCTTGAGCGTAGCCATGCACTTCTCCAGCCCATCCGCCTTCTTGGCAGGATTGGTGCGCGAGGTGCGAAGAATGGTTCCGCCGCGAGGCAGGATCCCTGCGACTGCGGCCAGATCCAGCGGCATACTTTTGTCTTCCACGAGGCCGCGCCAACCCTCGAGAAAGCCGACAAACTTGTCGTCGTAGTGAAATGTGCCCTTGCGAACGGCGGCCCGGATGACGGCGTTCAGGCCTGGGCAGTCGCCTCCGCCGGTCAGTATGCCAATCTTCATCGTAAGCTCCTTTAATGAATGCGGTATTTCCCGCTGCACGGACGAATGCCGCGCCAGGTACTCGAAGACAGGTCTGCCATGCGAACGGAAACAGTAGATTATCATCCGTCGGACGGGGCGGAAAGCGCGGGAGTATCTAAAATTCCGATTTGGAAGTGCTCGGTTTCCGAAGCGCCGGCCCCTCGCCGCGGATTGAGAAAGTAATCGATCGCGCCTCCAGCCTTCCAGTACACTGGGCTGCAATGCGCGTTCTTGGCATCGATTGCGGAACCGAATGCACCGGATACGGGCTGGTGGAACTCGGCCAGAGCGATGCCTTGGCCTGCATCGGTTACGGCGGCATCCAATTGTCGCGCCAGGTGCCGCTTCCCCAGCGTCTCGCCACCATTTTCGATAAACTCTGCGGCCTGATTCAGCAGCATCGCCCGGACCGCGTGGCCATCGAGGATGTGTTCTATGCCGTCAACGTGAAATCGGCCCTGAAACTCGGGCAGGTGCGGGGCGTAGCCATGCTGGCGGCTTCCTCCCATCAACTCTCGGTGACCGAATATGCTCCGCTTACGATCAAGTCCGCGGTGGTGGGTTACGGCAAGGCGGAGAAGCAGCAGGTGCAGTTGATGGTCGCGCGTCTGCTCCGGTTAACGGAAATTCCGCAACCGGCCGATGCCGGCGATGCCCTGGCGATTGCCATCTGTGACTTGCATACGGCGGCTACTCTGGAGCGGCAGGGAAAAAGCCAGCGCTTCGCATTTGGCAGATAACACCTTGCCGGCAGCTGTCTCCACGCGAGGCACATCTGCAAGCCTCGTGAAGGGGAACCCCAGTGGGCGATAGCGGTCTTTATACGGCACTCTGCGTGATAGAATCGGTCTGGCATTTCTCCCGAGAGTCCCAGGTTGATTGAACTCGCGCCATCGATTTTATCGGCGGATTTTGCTCATCTGGCCGATCAGGTTTCGCGCGCGGCCGAAGGCGGCGGGACGATCATTCATGTGGACGTGATGGACGGGCATTTTGTGCCCAACATCACCCTGGGGCCGCAACTGGTCCGATCACTGCGGAAGGCGACCAAGCTGCCCCTCGATTGCCATTTGATGATCGAGAATCCCGACCTGTACATTCCTGCGTTCGCGGATGCGGGCGCGGATTGGATGTCGGTGCACTACGAGGCCTGTCGGCACCTTGATCGTACTTTGAACTTGATCAAGACTCACGGGTGCCATGCCGGCGTGGTGATCAATCCGGCAACTCCGGTGGACTTTCTCGCGGAAGTGCTGGATATCGTCGATTACGTGCTGGTGATGTCGGTGAATCCGGGCTTTGGAGCGCAGCCGTTTCTCCCCAACTCCCTGCATAAGTTGAGCCGCCTCAGGAGTTTGCGGGAGCAGCGAAACTTGCATTACCGGATCGAAGTGGATGGCGGCATTGCTGGAGATACGGTGGGTCAGGTGGTACGTGCCGGGGCGGAAATTCTGGTGGCGGGCAACGCTGTATTCAGCCACGGCGATCCAATGATTAATGCGCAAAATTTGTTGAAGACAGCGTTGGACGCGACGCTGACTAAGGTCTAAGAACAGGTATTCAAAGCTTCGAGTTTCAACCTTTCGGGCGGCACCTCGCGAGCCTGAAAGCTTCGAAACATTGAAACCTTTAACTCACGGTTCCGAGGTATTCATGCAGTCTTTTCGCACTCCCGTGATTGCGCTGGCCGCGATGCTGGCGCTGACCACTGCCTGCACCAATAAGAAAGTCAACAATCCTCTCGCCAAGATCGACTCCAAGCAGCCCGACAAGGTTCTGTTCGATCGCGGCATGGACGAGATGAAGCACAACCACTTCGAGGTGGCGCGCCTGGACATGCAGGCCCTGATCAACACCTATCCCGAATCGGAGTTCATTGCCCGCGCCAAGCTGGCGCTGGCCGATTCGTGGTACGCGGAAGGCGGGACCACAGCCCTGGCGCAGGCCGAGCAGGAGTACAAAGACTTCATCACCTTCTTCCCCAACATGCCGGAAGCGGCCGAAGCCCAGCTGAAGATCGCCAACATTCACTTCTCCCAGATGGAGAAGCCCGACCGCGATTTCACGCACGCCGTGCGCGCCGAGCAGGAATACCGGAACGTGATCCTGCAATACCCCGACAACCAGAAAATGGTGGCGGAAGCGAAGAAGAAGCTCCTGGAGGTGCAGGAAGTCATCGCCGAGCGCGAGTTCCGCGTCGGACAGTTCTATTACCTGCGGGGCAGTTATCCTGCGGCACAGGCGCGTCTGGAGTCGCTACTGGAGCGATACCCCTTGTACAGCAGAGCCGACGAGGCCGAGTATTTGATCGGGCAGTCGTATGAAGGCGAGGCCGATAACATCCGGCGGGCCAACGATCTCGAACGCAAAGAGATGGAGAAGGCTCACAAGGTCGACGAGGCCAAGCTCGAGAGGGACAAGGCGGATCGCGAGAAATACATTTCGGAGCGGCTGATACCCAGGGCCGCCGAGGCATACTCCAAGATTCTCACTCGATACCCCGTGATGAACCGGTCCGACGACGCGAAGGCGCGGTTGATCGCCCTGCATCAGCCCGTGCCGCGTCCCACTAAGGCAGAACTGGCGCAGAACAAAGCCGAAGAAGACGCGCGCCGGGAAGAAGGAATTATCAGCAAGGCTTGGGGAGCCTTCAATCGACATCCCGACGTAAGTGCCGCGACCACGGTTGGTGCTCCCAGCCTCGACAGGCCTGAGCCTATCAGCGCGAGCGAGGTAGTCCAGGAAATGACCAAAGTTGCCGCCGGGAGCAAGCCCGCCGAGAACAGCTTGACCGGGACAATTGTAGGTGCCGGCACGCCCCCGCCGAACGAAGCCGCGCCCCGCTCGGATGATCCGGCGAAACCGGCACCGGCCGATAGCAATGCCCCTGCCGATCCCAACGAGCTGAAGCCGACCGCAGCGACCGGAAATACCGCGACCCAGCCGCAGGAAGATCCGAACGAGCTCAAGCCGAATGTGGCCACGGATCAGCCGCCGGCTGCGCCTCCGCAGATCAACGAGATTCCTTCGGGAACCCAGGGTGGAGGTTCGGGCGCGCAGGCCAGCGCAAGCGATGCCTCGGGGCAACAGCTTGCCGACGACCAGATGATTGCCTCCAGCAAGCGCAAGAAAAAGAAGGGCCTGCACAAGATCATTCCGGGAAAATAGGCGCCACAAAGCCCATTTCGGCAGCGGGGACGGCGCCTGTCGGCCCTGCTCAGTGGCGCCGGTTCGATCTAACTGGATTCAAACCCACGGGTTAGCCGCGAAGGGGTGCACCAAACGCATTGTCCCCTCGTAACCTCGTTACCCTGCGGCATTCATGTTACCTTCGCAATATCTCCCCTTGGCTACCGAGGATATCCTTGGCACGAACCGTACTGCTTGCTGACGACAGCGTTACCGCCCAGAACATGGGCCGCCGCATCCTCATGGATGCCGGCTACGAGGTCATCACCGTCAATAATGGCTCGGCAGCCCTCAAGAAAATCCATGAAAACCAGCCGGACCTGATTGTGCTGGATGTCTACATGCCGGGCTACGGCGGGCTGGAAGTGTGCCAGCGACTGAAAGAGTCAGGCGAAACCCAGCGCATCCCGGTGTTGCTGACCGTCGGCAAGATGGAGCCGTTCAAGAGCGAGGAAGCCAAGCGGGTGCGTGCGGATGGCCACATTGTCAAGCCGTTTGAGGCAAGCGAGCTGCTCGCGGCATTGACCAAGCTGGAAGATCGCATTGTGCCTCAGGCACAACCCGAGCGGCCTCGCGCCAAAAAAGCCAAGGCAGAGAAGAGAGCCCGCTTCTGGCATGCCGCCGATCCCGCCACAACCTTCGACGATTCGCAGACGGAAAGCATTAACTATCTCTCCGAAGTGAAAGAACGGCAGTCGCAACATGACGACACCGAGCCTGCGCCGGAAGCCGTCGAAACGCAGAGCACAGAGCCGGCGCCGACAGCCTCTGCACCAGTGCAATCCTCGCTCGTACCGCAAAGCGCGGCAGAGTTGCCGGTCATTGCGGATGCGGTGGAAATTCAGCACGAATTTGCGCCCGCTGAATCCGCCCCGAACGCTCCCGCGGAATCTGTGAATCCATCGGAAGCAGGCAGTGAAGAGCTATCGAGAGTCGAATCGCCTGACACTACGGAAGTTGAGACCGAGCCCGCAAAAGAATCGCCGGGCGTCCAGCAGACGCCTGCGCAACCGCCGGTGCAAACCTCTCGGCCAGAACCGCGGTGGGTGGCACAAAACGTTCCGCTGACGGGCGAGGAATCCTCGATTTCACTCGAACAGGAAATGTTGCAGGCGCGGGCCGCCACGCAGGCCACGCCAACCGCGTCGTCAGAGACGGAGAGCGGGCCGCCGCGGGAGGAAAAGACTGGTGCTGCCTTTGCAGCCGCCGCTGCCGCGGCTACGAGCGCCCCGGTCACATCAAGCCCGGCCCTTGACCCGGATACCGAACGTATGGTGGCCTCCGAAGCCGCCGCTGCCTGGCAAAACTGGCAACAGATTCGCGAGTCGGTGATGAGCACACAGACTACCGAGGCGCTCGCGAATTCCGCGGCAGAAGCCACCCCGCGCCATCCGGCGAATGCCGAGCTTGCCCCTCCAATCGAGGCTGGCAGCGACCGCCAAAGCGCTGCCGCTCCTGCGCTGGAAGGAGCCGCGCTCGCCAGCATCGTCGATAGCGTTCTGGCCGAACTCAAGCCGAAGCTGATGGAAGAGATCGCCAAAAAGCTGAAGAAGTAGAGCAGAAGCCAACCCTGTCCCGATTCCCTTCCCGCAGCTAGGCGCAGTTTTGCGCATTCCTTGCCGGAGCCGCCCCATTCGACCGCCTACCATCGTGCGGTTAAGCTCTCGCGCCAGCGCCCGACATATATAGGAGGGGCCCGCCTGTGGTTTGTATAGGCGCGGATCGTAGTTTGCACGATTCCCCACAAGGAAGAATGGACGAAGCTGGGCACGCTTTCGACACCGAAGCAGGCGAGCGTACCGACATTGGCCTACGTCATCTGCAAGCCAATGCCCTGGCTGCCATCGGCAACGCCGTCGTGCTCACCGATTTGAGCGGCAATATCCTCTGGGCTAATCCCGCATTCGAGCAGTTAACCGGCTACGCGGTCACCGAAGTCGCCGGAAAGAGCACGCGCCTGCTGAAGTCGGGTCTCACCCCGGTGGGGCTTTACCAGGACCTCTGGCAGACCATCCTCAGCGGCCACAAGTGGTCGGGGGAGATCATCAATCGGCGCAAGGACGGCAGCTTCTATCACGAAGAGATGACGATCGCGCCGGTGATGGACGGCGCCGGTTCCCTTACCAACTTCGTTGCGGTCAAGAAGGACATCACCGAGCGGAAGCGTCTCGCCGAGCGCATGCAGATGCTGGCCAGAGCGGTGGAGAACAGCTCGAACCTCATTGCCATGACCGGTCCCGAGGGCAAACTTGTGTATACCAACCAGGCTTTGCTCGACGCCCTGCAGCGCTCGCGGGAGTCTCTGCTGGGAAGACACTTCCGGGAACTGGTTTCAAAAAACAACTCTCCCGAAGTCTTGCGGGAGCTGGAAAATCCTCGCGACTGGCGGGGGGAATGCCTGTCCCCGCGGGCAGATGGAAGTGACGTCAGGGTCCTGCTCAATCTCGGGGTCATTCGCGGCGAGGGCGAGCAAATCGTCGGTCTTATCGGCATTGCCCAGGACATCACCGACCAGAAGCGGCTGAGCGAACGCATGCAGATGCTGGCCAATGCTGTCGAGCACAGCCCTGATCTGGTGGGGATGGCTGGACCGGATGGCCGCGTCGTGTACGCCAACAAGGCCCTGCTCGAAACTCTGCGTCTTTCGACGGACGAACTCCTGGGTGCACATTTCAGGAAAATTCTTTCAAAAAATAACCCGCCGCACCTTCTCCGGCAGATCCTGACCGGCAGTTCGCAGGCCGGCGGCTGGCAGGGCGAATGCCTGGTTCCCCGCACGGACGGCACTGACATACCCGTGCTGCTCAGCTCGAATGCGGTCATCGCGGAAGATGGGCGAGCACTCGGCGTGCTCGGAGTGGCGCAGGACATTACCGAGCGCAAGCGTGCTGAGAAAGAATTGTTTTTTAAGAATGCGCTGCTGCAGGCCGAGGCGGAAACCACGATTGACGGCATCCTGGCGGTCGATCAGTCCAATCGCATTATTCTCTCCAATCGCCGATTCGGAGAGATTTGGAACATTCCCGAGGCGCTGATCGCGGCCGGAGATGATGCGCCGCTGCTCGATTACGTGACCCACCAAATCGAAGACGTTCCCGGATTTCTGCGCCTGGTCGAGTATCTGTACGAGCACCGGCACGAGAAAAGAAAAGACGAAATACGCTTGCAGGACGGCCGAACGCTCGATCGATATACGTCGCCGCTGCTCGACCCCAAAGGCACGTACCTCGGCAGAATCTGGTACTTCCGCGACATCAGCGAGCGAATTCGCGGCGAAGAGCGGCTAAAGCTGTGGTCGCAGGTGCTGGATCAGAGCGCCGAGGGCATTTTTATCTGCGATGCTCAACAGAACATTGTGGTGGTCAACAGCGCTTTCGAACAGATCACCGGTTATTCGGCGCAGGAAGCAATCACCAAAACCCCGCGCATTTTGCGGTCCGGGCGCCATGATGCAAATTTTTACCTGGAAATGTGGCGAACCCTGCTCAGTACGGGAGTGTGGCGGGGCGAAATATGGAACCGGCGAAAAAATGGCGAGTTGTTCGCGGAGTGGCTCTCCATCAGCGTGGTGTACAACCGGTCTGGAGTGCCGGCGCATTTCGTGGGGATTTTTTCCGATGTCACGGAAAGAAAACGCGACCAGGAAAAAATGTTGCGCCTGGCGCAATACGATCTGCTGACCGACCTGCCCAACCGGGCGCTTCTGATGGAGCAACTGAATCAAACCATCCAGGTAGCCGAGCGCAGGAAGTCGAAGGTGGGGGTTATGTTTCTTGACCTGGACCGTTTCAAAGAAGTGAATGATTCTTTGGGGCACCATGCCGGCGACGTCCTGCTGCAACGGGTGGCCGAGCGGCTTTCGGGTGGGGTGCGGCGGGGTCATGACACGGTGGCCAGAATGGGTGGCGATGAGTTTGTCGTGATTTTTCCCGATCTGGGGAATCCGCGCAACCTGGCGACGATCGCGCACAAACTGCTTTCCTGCTTCCTTTCGCCAGTCACCATTCAGGAGCATGAACTGACGGTTACCGCGAGCATTGGAATCTCGCTTTACCCCGATGACGGCCTGGACGCGCAGGAACTCATTCGCAACGCTGACGCCGCCATGTACCAGGCCAAGGCAGCGGGGCGCAATGGCTACAAGTTCTACACCAGCGATCTGAACCAGCGCGCGCTGGAAGCGCTCTCGACGGAAAATGCGCTGCGCCACGCGATTGAACGAAAAGAGTTCGCGCTTCATTATCAGCCGCAGGTCAGCCTGCAAACCGGTCAGTTGATCGGCGTTGAGGCGCTGCTGCGCTGGAACCGGCATGATACCGGGATGGTGATGCCCAGCAACTTCATTGGCATTGCCGAGGAACGCGGCCTGATCGTCCCTATCGGACGCTGGGTGGTTGAAGAAGCCTGCCGGCAGGCTGCGGCCTGGCGGCGGGCGAACGCCTTCTCGGTCCCCATTTCGGTCAATGTTTCCGCGGTGCAATTCCGCCATCGCGATTTTGTCGACCGTCTGCTGAGCACGATTCGCGAATACGGCATTTCGCCAGGCTGCCTGGAACTCGAATTGACCGAGAGAAGCGTGGTTCACGACCCCGAGGGCACCGGCGAGAAGCTGCGAAAGCTGCACGGCATGGGTTTTCGCCTCGCCATCGACGACTTTGGAACCGGATATTCCTCGTTGAGCTATTTGCGCCGCTACCCTTTTGACAAGATTAAAATCGATCGTTCGTTCGTGATGGACGAAAATGCCGCCAATATCGTCACCGCGATCATCGGCCTGGCGCGCAGCCTCAATCTGAAAGCCATTGCTGAGGGAGTCGAAAGATACGAGCAAATGGAGGCTTTGCGAGCGCAGGGCTGCGATGAAGCCCAGGGATTCCTGTTCGGTCCTGCGGTCCCCGCGGCGGAGTTCGAGGTCTCGCTGCGGGAATGGCAACTGGATTTTGATCCCGCGAATCCGTTCCGAAAACCCCTAACCCGCCCCAGTCCGCAGGCGGGCACGCTGGCGGCGCATGCTTGATCGGCGCTCAGCGCGCGCTCTAACCGCGAGACCTGCCGCGCAGTCAAGCCCTCCCATCATGCGGCTCAGTGATCACCGCCTGATCTGGCGATTCAGGCAACCTTGCGCCGCGCTTTGGCTCTTCTCCAACCACCGAGCTGCAAGGCGGCAATGGCAAATGTGGTTGCTGCGAGGAGCAGTTCGTAAAGGCCTTGGCGTTTCTCAATGCGCTGATAGGCAACCGCGTGCAGAACAGTGAGCGCGACTGCGGCATACGTCCACCGCTGCAGCCACTTCCAGCGGCGGGTTCCCAGCCGGCGCAGCGACAGATCATTGGAGATCGCCAGCAAGAGTAAAAACAGGAGCGCGCCCACGGCGCCGGTATCGTTGCCAAATCCAAAAAGGTCGTACCGCAAGCGATGGTGCTGGTCTACGAAATACAGCCACATGCGGCCGCGCAAGTGCACGTTCAGCCCAACCGCAGTGTGCGCAAGCGCCACAATGCCGGCCCAAATGCCAAGGTCGCGGCGAAGGTCGAAGCTCACAGGATTGGCGCGATCGCGAAGCACGTTCCATGGGCCCAGGACTACCGCTGCGGCCGTGAGAAAGAGTGCCGGGTAGGCGGTGGCGATGCTGAGGTGGGAGATAAGATCACGGCGGGCAGAAAACAACTGCCAGAAAATTGCCGCGCACATGAGCGTCGCAAGCGCAATCGCCAGGTGCCGGACCATTCGGTTCTGCCAATACGAGAGCATGAGGAATGACTGACAATTCTAAACTTCGGCGGCGGTGGCCCGCCCTGAGTCACCACTGGCGGGGGTGCCCCGTCCTTCGCGCACTTCGCGAAGGGTGGGAACCGATGAAGCCTGCACCAGGAGATCCTCACGCAACCCGAGGCGCAAACAAAATCTTCTCCCAACCGTGATGACGTATCCGACCACCACGAAGCGGTAGCGCTGGTTTCTTCGAGAAGGGCGAGGAATCGGTCACGGCTGCGTGCACTGCGCAACTTAGGCATTCGGTGATAACACGGCCGGTGATACAGTGCAGGTGGTGAGCACGGTAAATGCCCTGCAGTCCGGCAGGCATAAGCAAGGCCAAGACCATCGTATAAGCGTGCGCGCTACCCGCCCTCGCAAAGAACGCAAGGACGGGGCACCCCGGGTTTCAGAAAGGGAATGGACAATAGACGGCGAAGGCTGGGCCACCCGCCAATGTCATAGAAAAAGGAATGCGGAGACAGAGTGGGGTACCCCGTTTCTGAAGGTTGCGTTGTTCCAGTAAAAACGGGGAACGTCCCGTCTGTCCCCGGTTTCCCAGCCGCTTTCCGTCGATTGCGTCACCACGCCCTCAAGCGGCCAGCAAACCCGCACATATGGTTATGACGAGCTGAGGCGCATGACTTCGGAGAGCACTCCGGAATCCGGCGTTACGCAGTACGTCTACGATACTGACCCAGGCACGATTGGCGCGAGTCGCTCCACTGTAGTGGGCTCAAATTGGCATCCACCCTACAACGGCGACCTTGTAAAGAAGTACGATGCCAATGGAAATACCACCTGCAAAACATATGATGCCCACCATCGTCAATTGAGTGCTTCTTATGGCGGGCCGAATACAACGACGAATCACTATTTCGTTTACGACTCTGCAACGGTCAATGGTCAGTCGATGACAAATGCCAAGACCAGAGCTGCCGAAGCCTACACCGCCACATGCCAAACGTGTACAAAGGCTACCGACGAAGGTTTTAGCTATTCGGCGCGAGGCGAACTCACGGATATATACGAGAAAACGCCTAACTCTGGCATCTATTATCACCTTGCTAAAACTCATTGGGAGAACGGCATCATCAAGACGATTAGCGGTTTGCCGGGAGACCCGACCATCACATATGGACCAGATAGAGAAGGCCGCTGGAAAACAGTGTCAGCAAGCAGTGGTCAAAACCCAGTCACCCAGACCCAGTACAATGTCGCCGGCCAAGTCACCAGCATGACGCTGGGATCGGGAGATTCTGACGGCTACCAGTACGATCCGAACACCCTACGCATGACTCAATACAGCTTTAACGTGAACGGCCAGTCCGTTGTTGGCAAGCTAACCTGGAACGCAAATGCAACCTTGCAACAATTGCAGATTGCACAAGACCCGTTCAATTCGGCGAATGTCCAAACTTGCTCTTTCGCTTACGGCGATCTCGCGGCCTTCAGGGCTACGAGCTCCAGCCGTTTTTTCGGATCACCGACTGCAGAGCTTCCTTGTCCAGACTCAGATCCGCCACCAACTTTCGCAGCTTCGTCTTCTCGTCGCGCAACTGCTTGGCTTCCTGCGCCTGGCTCACATCCATCCCGCCGTACTTCGCTTTCCAGGCGTAGATGGTGTGCTTGGACACGCCCACTTCCCGCGCCACGTCTTCCGCTTTGCGCCCCGCTTCCAGTTGTTTCAGCGCCCCGATCATCTGCGCTTCCGTGTGCCTGGTTCTCGACATAGCCTCTTCCCCTTCCCTTCGCTGAAATCATACTCAGCTTTGTTCCGAAAGAGGGGATCAGGTCAAGGTCACAGACACACCGCCACCATCTCTTTTCTTTTGCCACAATCGGGATTACGAGTGATCTGGCACGGTTTATTGGACTTGAAATGCTACCGTGTACAAAAAAGACTTGTCGCCACCGACGTAGAAGCTAAGTGCATAGGTGCCAGCACTGAGCGATTTTGTGCTCAGGTTGAAGATGTATCCGCCCGTTGTGCCAATTGTCGAATCGAACCGAAAATTGTTGTCTGGATTTGCGTTGCCTGAACTAATCACATTTGAGGAGATGTTGTTGCTTAGCTTTAACAGCGATCGAGCATTAACAGTGAGGGAGGAAGAGGAAACATTCGCACCCGTGGGATCCAGTATCTGCAACTTGATCGGAATGGTACTTCCAGCTTTGTACGTGCCTGATTGGTTGAACAGAGGCGAAACATGGAGTCCCTGCCGGATCAGATAGAACGGACTAAAAGAGTTTGTGGTCGCGTAAATGGTCAAGGTGGAGTAATTCGGAGCAGGCGAACTCGCCGTCACATCTACGAGCGTACCGCTCACATTATGAAGAACACGAAGCGAATTGAAATCCTGCTGCGATATCGGACCTGGTACGGTAAAGGCGATTGTCACAGGTCCGGAGAATGTCGCAGTCGAACTCAATTGATATGCGACGGAACCAGACACGGCAAAGCCACCTGGAATTTGACCGACTGAGGACGGATCGATGGCCGTGGCTGAGGTGGTTCCCGCCGAGGTTACAGAGCTAAAGGTCAGTTGCACCTGGTCCGCCTGCACGCTGACGTTAGAGCCGGCGGATGTCGTCGAAGCGCCAGGATCGATAGCCATAATACATCCAGAGGCATTACCAGGGCACATGTCCTGCCCATAAGCAATCAGGCGGTGCGTCTGTGAATCGACCGCGATTCCACCGCTAAAAGTATATTGCGCTTGAAAGGCGAAGTTTGCGACGTTGTTTGTGTCCCCGAATAAGGTTTCCAGGGAGGACACGTAACAGCAATTCATTGCAGGCATATAAACCCGGTTTGTTGTGGTGTCCACGGCTATTCCGAACGGCGGAAAATTGACACTATTGGGAAGAGCAACTGAGGAAATTTGGTTCGTCACTCCGTCGACGACCCATACCGTGATGAAGCTACCTTCTTCAAGAAGATAAATTTTATGGGTGACGCTGTTCACGGCAATTCCATTGGATTGTGAAATTGCAATGTTTGGATCGCCTGGCGGGAGCGGCAGGGTGGAGATGATCTGATCGGTCGACCCGTCCACGGTTACAAGCGTCCCAAACTGAGGATTGGTGCCCTGAAAGGTAGGAATGTAGACCCTATTTGCAATGTCGTCGACCGCAATGGCCTCCGATGGGCCCGGCAACGTGAGGGTAGTTACCTGATTAGCGCCAACATCGACGATGCTAATCGCTGCAGCTGCAGCAACAGCATTCGTTCCTGGGCCGACGTAAATTTTGTTCGTAAGGTCATTAATGGCGAAGCCGCCGTTATAACCGACGGGGGTAGAAAGCGGAATCGCCGGTAACAACTGGGAACTTGCGGTGTCGAAGACCGTCAAAAATCCATTTACGCCACCCCCTTCTTGCTGTGCGATATAGAGCTTGCCTGTCGCGGAGTTAAGGCCGATAGCAACCGACTGCGCCGGGAGAACGATCGAGTTGAGAATGGAACCGTTCATGTCTGTCACAAGCAGCACAGGAGGCAAAGCAGCGTAATTACCTGCGATCAGGTAGGCCTTGCCATTGGCAGAGTCGATGACAACGTCATTGCAGCATGGATTCAAATCAGCATAATCGAGAAACATAAAGGCATTTTCCGGGAAGAGGCCTTGTGGCAGCGACGTGCTCCAACTCAGGATTTGTCCCAACGCACTCCCGCTGAAAACAAAGAACAGCGTGGCGAAGGCAACAATCGCTTTAACTAGCTCTTTGGGTCGAAAATTGCTGGACATGATCTCCTCCTGCAAATCAGAGATACGGAGCGGAAACTGGGAAAGCTTGCTGCACTCAATCGCCGAGTCGTTCCACTATTACGTGACTTGCGTTACTCATGTACCCGGTCTGGGCGGTGTTTTGGAACAGAATTGTGGTGATCTGATCGCCGGCATTCAACCGAACCTCAGTATCGCCATGGAGAAACAGATCCGCTGTACCCGTAGTAGTACTATCTGCCATGAAGCCTCCCAACCCAGACTGAGATAAACCATTGATAAACGCT
Source organism: Terriglobales bacterium (assembly GCA_036376415.1). GTDB lineage: Bacteria > Acidobacteriota > Terriglobia > Terriglobales > Acidobacteriaceae > Gp1-AA145. The sequence continues at coordinate 25,039 of DASVAJ010000053.1, read as the reverse complement.
GTCACCGTGACGACTTGTCCGGCAGCGATTGGACCCATAGGTATGTACCGCACGAACGTGGATACGCGATACCGTCCTCCACTGGGAGCAACGAAACGCCACGGTCCAGTTTGAACTGCATTGAGCGTGTCCCACGCAATCGCATTCCAGTCAATGGGCACTCCGTTGTTATCAGGTTGTCCTTGAGGCTCCGGATCTGGGGAAGGTGGAATCGGTAAGCAGTCCGTAGGAGTGCTCGGGCAAGGGCCGATAGATTGAAAGAAGGAAACCGAACTTCCGATATTCGCCGTTCCAGTTGGTCCTGGCGGTCCGGCGGGTCCCTGTGGTCCTTGCGTACCAGTAGCCCCCGTCGGTCCTGCTGGCCCAGTTGTTCCAGTCGGTCCCTGTGGTCCGATAGGGCCCTGGGGTCCAACTGCCCCGACGGTAACGCTCATCTGGACAAAATTCCCCTGGCTATTTGTCACTATGAGCAAGAACGTTCCGGGTGGTTGGTTTCTGGGCAAGTTTGCCACTATGACCATGTCGGTGAAGGACACAAGTGGGTTAAGGCTGCCGTTGTTGAGAACCACTTGCGGCGCGATACCCTTAGGGTTGAAACCTGCGCCGGTGATGGTGATTTGATTCGGGCTAACACCAGAATTGACGATAGCACTCAAAACCACGGGAGTACTCCCAGCAGCGGTCAACCAGGCGACTGAAACAAAAAAGATCAACACGAAGTAGCGCATGGTGAACTCCTAATCGTTTTGAAGGAATTTGAACGAGACTGTTCTGGCCCACGACATCGGAACTATGTACAAAGCTCCCGTTCTTGTCATCACCCGAACGGGTGAAATTGGCGTTGTAACGCTTGTTCGAAAGGTGTAAGATTCGCGTCACCTTCCGGGCCGAGCGGCATTCTCCGCAAGTTGGAGATGGTTGATGCTTCCGACCAAAGCCGGGCTTTCTAAGCTTCTCGCCGCTCTCTATGACGCGGCGGCCGATAGTTCTCTATGGCTGGTTTTCTTGCGCGAGCTGGCGAACGCGACGCGAAGCAGTCAATCCGGAATATTACTCCACGACTTGCAACACGGCCATCACTCCGTATCCCTTGACTGGGGCATTGACGCCAAAACGGCTCGTTTGTATCAGGATTATTACGGAGCGCGTGACATATGGATGCAACGCGCGGCTCCGCTGGTCTATTCAGGCTGGATGGCGCGATCCGAGGACATCTGTGCCTTCGAAGAACTCAGTCGCAGCGAGTTCTACAACGACTTTTTGCAACCCCAGGGTGGCTTCGCTCATGCCATGTGGGGAGTGATCGAAAAATCGCCGTCCAAGATGATCGGTCTTGGCCTTTATCGCGATCGGCGAAGGCAACCGTTTGAAAGCAGAGACTTGCAGCTTTTGAGTTTCCTGGCACCGCACCTGCAACGTGCATTCCGGCTGCACATGCAAGTTTCGGAGCTAAAGGCTTTCGCCCAGGACCTGGAACATGCGGTTGATATGCTGCCGACGGCAATCGTTCTTCTGGGAAATGATCGTCGCATTCTTCACACGAATAAGTCGGCAGCCAAGATCCTGGCCGACAATGATGGACTGCTTGCGGTACACCAGCAACTTCAAGCTAGCCATCCTGCAGAAACGGCAAGATTGGACAACTTAATCTGTCAAGCGCAGGCTACCTCAACGGGAAACGGCTTGAGCCCCGGAGGTGGAATAAAGATTTCCCGGCGCATTCGCCCAGCATTGGAAGTTGTGGTCACTCCGGTGCGGCATATAAATCTTGGTTCGAGTTGTCCGGTGCACGCGATTGCCTTTGTAGTTGACCCAACAAAAAACCTGAGACCTGCCGCCGATATTCTTCGCGCAATCTTTGGATTGACTCCCGCTGAATGCCGGGTGGCCTTGTTATTGGGCGATGGTCTTGCGCCTCGTGCAATCGCCGAGCTGATTGGTGTTAGCGCGAACACGTTAAAAACGCAGCTCGCAAGCATCTACCGGAAAACGGGGACTTCACGTCAAGGCCAGTTGGTGCGAATGCTCTCACAACTTGCGGTTGCGGCTTAAGCATGAAAATTAAAGCTTTTGCTAGGTACTGCGCCGCATGGTTTCTGAGAACAGGCGACAAGCTCGCGCTTTCTATTCGCCTCAAATGCCGACCTTCGGGGCCTACAACCCGCCTACCCGGAAAAGAAGACTCGCGGAGACACACTTCTCCCCAAATGCTCTCTTCGCTCAAATTCAGATTTTTATTTGGCGTTCTATTGGCCCCAGAGCGGTTGGTGGTGTCTAGGGTACCCCAAAGGTGTTCTGCCTCCTAGAAACGCGTCCTAGGTAAGTATAACGCAAAGAATGTTGCTTCTAAACGACTATTGCTATAAGAAATACACCCGGCTTCCCACTTTCCAGCTTTTCAACCCACTTTAGGGCCTTTCATGCTCTACCGCTGCTTAGCTTTAGTTGGTATAAAATTCGGCCCGATTTCCGTTAATTTCTGCGCACATGGAGCAACTACAGCTTGGCGGAAACTGCTGATTCCAAACGAAGGCACTTTGGCAAGGGAGCCAACAAAGCACGGTTTGCAGCTATACAAGAGGGTTTTGAAGAAGAATTGACTGCCCTTGCCGTCCCTACTCTCTCGTTTGCTTCCAAAGCCGCTCATTCGTTTTCATAGGCGTTAAAATTCTTAGCCCCAGAAGCCGAACTGAAGGAGGACTAGTGACAATTAGCTATTGCGACCCTGCGGCTTTACGCCTCTTCCAAACATCTCTTAGAAATATCTCTGGACTCCGAAATGGTCTTTCCTAGAAACAGTGTGTCGAGCATGCACCAGACCCTCCCATTCGGGGAAATCGGGGACAGACGGGACTGACCCCATTTCTTAATCAAGCACCTGAGACGAGGCTGAGCTGGTGCGGATCGGCAGCTTTGTTGGGCCGGCCTGGTTTCCTCGCCGCTAAGGGACGCAGCATCGAAGCTTCTAATCCGCTCACGAACGCTGGCGTGCCCAGCGGCCGACCTGTGTGAGTGAACTGTCGCAGAGCTGCGACTACTATCGCCGACTCCGTCTGTGCCAGAAAGCAACGCCACTCGGGAGCGCTCCATCGCTTACGCCAGCACTCCAGTTCCAGTATAGAATCCGGACTTGCGCATCCGCAGTGGGCGGCAGCGCTCGACCACGGCCAGTTCTCCGGCTTCTCGACGATTCCCGCCCGCACCGGATTCAGCTCGACATAGCGCAGAGCCTGCCATAGATGCTTCTCGTCCAGCGGACAGGAGTAAAAGCGTCCTTGCCAGACGTGCCCCGACCAGGATTGGCGCACATTGCAATAGGCGGCGTAGCGTCCGTGCGCCTGCTTCAGCGCGTGCGAGAGTGCCGCTTGGCTGTGCGGAACAGCCATCAGATGCACGTGATTCGACATCAGACAGTAACCCAGCAGCGCGAGGCCATACAGTTGCGTATACTCCCGCAGCAGCGCCAGGTAAGTCCCTCGGTCGGTATCGCTGGCGAGAATGACTTGTCGCCCATTGCCACGCTGCGTAACAGGATGGGGAACATCCACCACCACCACACGCGGGAAGCGAGCCATAACGAGAAATATCAGAATGGATCAAGGCATGGCTGCGGCAAATTCTATGGGTTGCTGCGGCATTCCCAGATTGGGAGCAAACAATTGGGGACAGTTCCGTCTGTCCCCAATTTTCCCAGAGGCGAAGAGCCTGGGACCAGACGGAAGTCCCTGCAAAGCAGATACGAGGGGATTATTAAAGCGTGTCCACGTGATTGCTGGAGAAATCCGGTACGTCGGCAAGGAAACAGATCGCAAATGGGAAGAAGGCGACGATATTAGCGTTGTGGAGTTCGCTGCTACCGAATACGGCAGATCAGCGCGAGTGACGGCTAGCGATGATATAAAAGCCAAAATCGTCGAAATCGGAATAAACAAATGTGCTCGTGAAAGCGGGTTTCATCGGGCCAATTTCATTCGGAAATTGATTCGCGGATTACCAGTGAAGCGCAATTCGTACACTGAATTCTTGCGGTACCTCGGCAGCCGACCTCATGAGTGATATGGAGATTTATCAATAGCTGGTCATGACCACCCTGCCCCGAGTACCATTCCCCATTGGTTCGGAGATGATCTGAATGCTTGTCGGTCGAACAACAGACAGAATCCGCTGGTTTCGTGAACGGGAGCTGCAGCCCGACGAAAGAAAGCTAGTTGATGATGTGGAGAAGCACGGGTGTCACGTCCTTAGCGTGCGTGAGGAAGGGGGCTTTCCCGGCTGGTGTTACACCATCGGCCTAGCCGACGTTTTGGGGTGCCCCGAGCTGATCGTGATAGGTCTTAAACTGGATGTAGCCCATTGGCTCCTGAATGAATGTGCCAGACGTTTACAACAGGGGTTGCGGCTTGAAGAAAGCCAACGCGTGGACGGTCTCCTTTCAAATGTCGAATGCGAATTTCGAGCAATCGAAAAGCGATGGATCAGGCAAACGATGGGCTACGCGGTTTGGTACAACGGAGGCGATGGCTTCGGCGTTCTTCAGTGCGTATACCCCGACCTCGGCAAGCATTTCCCGTGGGATGAAGGTTTCGATGATTCTTGGCGTAAGAGACAGCCGCTCTTGTTTCAACACTCGCTGAACCCAAATGTCGAAATCGACTTCTGGGCGGCAAACGATCCCACGAGCAGTCTTCACCGCTGGAAGTTTAACGACCCACCCCACACAGGGGTATTTACGACAAAGCGGGTAATGAGCGGCGAGGATCCCATCACTCGCGTATTCCACGACATCGAAGATGGTGCCTGGCAGTTCCATGGCCCTGAGGAATCCGATCCAAAGGATTTAGCTTACGTTTGCCTGCACCACGTCATCGATAATGACGCCACTATTAGCGAGTTGCATGATCTTCCGGCTGGATGGTGTGCTTGGCGCGAAAACGTTTCGTCGCCATGGACACGTGAACTTGCCCCACCTGATGAGGACGAACCCGACTCTCAATGAGTGATATGAGGATTTTGCAACAACTACTGGGATCGCTCGAAGTGTTCTCTGCAAATCACATCGAATTCTTCATGCCATCCACCCAGACTTCTCTCTGAAACCTGAATACTTCTTCAACTTCTTCGGGGTTTGGAAAATTTGAAGATGGCCGCCCCGACGATGTGAAGAATTTCAGGCGGTGACCGATAGGCAGAGTCTTCCAATACGTGGCTTGCCATGGCTGGAGCAATTCCCACCGCTCAGTTCCGGCAAGCGGGTATGGAAAGCCAGCATTAAAGTTGGACCCCAAATCTCTCCAATGCTGGACTAAATCGCGGCTTGTTCCTGTCAGAGTCCATTCATGGGGGTTCTCGTCGCCCACGCTACTCACCAAGTATTTGTTCCAGTCGGGGCGGGCAAACTGCTCCCACGTATCGCCACCACTCTGTGACAGCCGATACACCAGACACAAGTCTTCGGATGGAGGCCAATTCTCGTTTCGCACAAATTGATCCGTTGCTCTCTGAAGATTGGGAGCTACCACCTCTCTGGATGATGCCGCTAAACACTCGATCAGGCCATCGCTCCACAGCTTGAAGAAGTGCCGACTCAAGTCCTCTGGAGACAGACCATGAGAAGGCTTGTTCATTATGTCGTCAGTAGAAGCATCCCCAGCGAGTAAATAGGCCGCCCACTCGTCTTCGGAAACCGCGTTGAGCAACGCGAAGTCTGCTTTCTCGATGTCCATAGAACTACTTGCCCGGAATGCAAAGGGTACCTCATTTCCATGATTCTCGATAACAGGCGATATCGCAAGATTATTCACTTGACCAAAGTAGCTTCGGGGGTGAACAATGCCCCTTAAGCCGCGAATCCAGACCAAACCAAAGCGGCGAAAGAAAAAGCAGATGACAATAGCCGCAGGGTTCTTTTTCAAGGATGGACTCCTTGTGTGCGCTGATCGTGAAGAAGCCTCTGGCGCATCGAAGAAGTCCGTATCAAAGATATTCAACATCAACAGCGAGCAATGGACGATAGTGGGAGCCAATGCTGGTAGCGGGCCTGTGGCTGACTTGGCGATTAAACGTTTGAAGTGGGAATTCATAAAGACGTTTGCCCGGAGTCTCGGTGGTTTAGGCGCGCTGGAAAGTCCAGAGGAGCGGCTAGAAAACGCAATTGTCAGTGTGCTGACGAGGATTCACGAAGATCACATTTGGAAGAACACTAAGACTGACCATTCGATGAGATTGATAATTGCAATCAATTTCTTCAAGACACGACAGCAATACCTCTACCTAACCGAAGACAATATTCCGCAGCCTATCAGTACCTATTGCTGCATGGGATACGGTGAAGACTTATGCACATATTTCGCAGAGCGGCTTTACCATCGCGAGCTTAATAAAGACGAGATGGCACTGCTTGCATCCTTCATTTTCAGGGAGGTAAATGCATCCGTGCAGTATTGCGGCAAGGGAACGGACATGGTGATTATGAGCCAAGGAGTTCGCCCTGCTATTCACATTCGCCCTTATGGCGTAGAAGCCATACAGAACGCAATCCCTGAATTTTCAGCAACCATGTCTAAATTTTGGGATCACACGAAGTCGTTGCCGGAATGGCTAACTCAGATCGGTAAAGTCTCAGAAGCGGAGCAGCCAGAAACTACGCCGTCAGCTTCTCAAAAGGCAGAGCCGGGGCAGTAATCATATGACGAAGGGTATCAAGGAACAGATTGGCGTTCTTCCGGCGATTAAAACGGAAGGTCATCTCATCCAAGTACGCGGGGAGATGTTTTGCGCTGATCTTGTGCCAGCTTCCAACGATTCCACGCTTCAGCAGGGAGAATGCCGATTCAATGGTGTTAGTGTGAACGTCCCCGCGCACGTAGACGCGATCTTTATGCTTGATCGTTTCATGCTGAGTACCCTTGATGCCCGATTTAATCATGGCTGGAATGTAGCCGGGGAATTCATCGGTCACGATCACATCAACGTCAGTGCTGACGTTTTCCTTGATGTACTTCGCAAGCGTTCCAGACTTAACGTCGGGAGCATGGAAGAATCGGAGTTCACCTCCCCGCTGTCGAATACCGACCACAATTTCCTTGTTGTTGTCGGGCCGGTTCCAGCCTCGACCCTTGCGCTCACGTCCGCCGATCCAAGTTTTGTCAACTTCTACAGTACCGTCCAGCATCGGCTTGTCCATTTCTTTCATGGCAGCACGAATGCGATGGCACAGGTACCACGCGGTTTTGTAGCTGACTCCCAAAGTTCGTCTGAGTTGGTTGGCAGACATTCCCTTTCGGGCTTCGCAGATCAACAGCGCAGCCATGAACCATTTACTCAGGGGAAGGTGGGAGTCATTGAAGATCGTTCCAGCGGTGACCGTGAACTGATACTCACATTCACGGCACCAGAGCAGTTTCGCATTCGTTTCCAGCCGGACAACGTTTTTGCCCTTGCATCGTGGACACTCCGCGCCAAGAGGCCAGCGCAGTCTTTCGAGCAGTTCGCGGCATTTTTCATCAGTAGAGAAGAGTTCGACAACATCAGGGAGAGTCATTGTGGGAACCCCTTCTGATAAGGACAAGAAAGAAGCACTTCAACGGGTGCCAACGAGGAAATTACTGGCGAGCATAAAGCGCGACCTTCGCAAGTCATTGCGGGCGTCCGCTGCTGCTCCGAAACCCAAGAAGAAGTGAGACTTAACTTCATGGAAAGCAGTATGCATATACATACGTACTTTTGTCAAGTAAATAATCATCCGATATCGCAACTTTGCGCTTTTCTTTCGCCTGAATCCATCCGAGACCCAAGGGGAGGGTCCATTTTGCCGTCTGTATATACCACCCCCCCTGCTGGTTTGACCCCTTTTTTCTCCCGCCTGTAAACTCAATTCACACTCGGCAGCAATCCGCGTTCAGTGCGGGGCCAGGTTGGCATGCTCCTACTGGCTGGATGCTGGCGGCTGAACGCTTTCCATGGCTGACGATTCCCTTAAGACCGAGCTGCCCAAGGCTTACGAGCCGCATGCCATCGAGGCGCGCTGGGCGGAGTACTGGGTCCGGGAAAGGCTCTTTCATGTCGCAACCCCGCCAGCCGGCGATACGCGGCCGGTGTTCAGCTTGCTGCTCCCTCCGCCCAATGTGACCGGCCGGTTGCACATGGGCCACATGCTCAACCAGACGCAAATGGACATCATCATCCGCTGGCATCGCATGCGCGGAGATGCGACCTTGTGGCTTCCGGGAACCGACCACGCCGGTATCGCCACCCAGATGATGGTCGAGCGGCAACTGGCGAGCGAGGGGGTAAAGCGGCAGGAGTTGGGGCGCGAAAAATTTCTGGAACGGGTCTGGAGTTGGAAAAGGCAGTATGGCGGCGCCATCCAGGAGCAGATGCGACGCCTGGGCGCTTCCGTCGACTGGACCCGCGAGTACTTCACCATGGACGAAAACCTTTCGCGGGCGGTGCGCGAGGTGTTCGTCCGGCTCTATGAGCAAGGGCTGATTTATCGCGGGAATTACATCATCAACTGGTGCCCGTGGCACGAAACGGCCATCTCCGATCTTGAGGTCAAGCACGAGGAAGTTGCGGGAAAGCTTTGGGAAATCCGCTATCCCGTGGTGGGGACCGACGAGTTCATCACGGTTGCGACCACCCGTCCAGAGACCATGCTGGGCGACACGGCGGTCGCGGTGAATGAGCGCGATGAGCGCTACCAGCACCTGCGCGGCACGAAGGTGCTGCTGCCGCTAATGAACCGCGAGATTCCAATCATCACCGACGAACTGGCGCAGCCGGAATTCGGCACCGGCGCGGTCAAGGTGACGCCGGCGCATGATCCCAATGACTTCGAGGCCGGCCTGCGCCACCATCTGCCGCAGCTGGAAGTCATGGATCAGCACGCCCGGATGAACCAGAACGCCGGAAGATTTGCAGGTATGGATCGCTTCGTCGCGCGCAAAGAAGTCCTGGCGGATTTGCGGGAACAGGGATTCCTGGTCGGCGAGAAGGATTACACGGTTGCGCTGGGCAAGTGTGATCGCTGCGGAACCGTGGTTGAGCCGCGGCTGTCGACCCAGTGGTTCATCAAGATTCAGCCGCTGGCCGACCGCGCAATCGAGGTGGTCGAGAAAGACTACATCCGCTTCACGCCGGCGAATTACCGGCAGATTTATTTGAACTGGATGAAGAACATTCACGACTGGTGCATTTCCCGGCAGTTGTGGTGGGGGCACCGGATTCCGGCGTGGCATTGCGCTTGTGGAGAAACCATTGTCGCGCGCCAGGATCCAACGACGTGCCCAAAGTGTGGGAAGTCGGAGCTTAAGCAGGACCCCGATGTGCTCGACACCTGGTTTTCCTCCGGCCTGCTCCCGTTTACGTCGCTGGGATGGCCGGATGCTACGCGGGATTTAGATGTTTTTTATCCCACCTCTCTGCTCATCACCGGGTTCGATATTCTCTTCTTCTGGGTGGCGCGGATGATCATGCTGGGCTGCTGGTTCATGGCGCCGCCGCAGAAACCGGGCACAGGCAATGGGGCCACGGACCATGTGGGCGGAGACCATGTGGGGACGGGTCTCCAGCCCCCTCGAGCCGAGCGAAGCTCGCCGTCGCTCAGCGACAAAGACCTGCGCGACTCCGTTCCCTTCCGCGAAGTCTACATTCACGCCCTGGTGCGCGACGCTGAGCGCCAGAAGATGTCGAAGACCAAGGGCAACGTGCTCGATCCTATTGAAGTGATCGAGAAGTACGGCACCGATGCCACCCGCTTCACCTTGGCGGCGATGTCGTCGCCGGGCACGGATATTGCCTTCAACGAGAGCCGCACCGAAGGTTATCGCGCCTTCGCCAACAAGATCTGGAACGCCGCGCGCTTCATGTTCATGAACCTGGAACGGCTGGGCCTGGGTGGGCCGGACATTCCCTTCGACCGGACGGGTCGGGAGCCTCGTCCCCACAGCGGCATTGCCGCTTTTCGGCCTGCCACGCTCGAAGACCGCTGGATTCTCTCGCGGTTTAACAGCGTGGCGCAGCATCTGAACCTGTCGCTGACCGCTTATCGTTTTGACGAGGCGGCAAACGCGATTTACGACTTCTTCTGGGGCGAGTTCTGCGACTGGTATATCGAGTTAGTCAAGCCGCGGCTCGCGCCCGAGTGTGCCGACCATGCACGCACCGCGTGCGCTAACCTGGTGGTTCTGTTTGAGGCATCGTTGCGCTTGCTCCATCCCGTCATGCCATTCATTACGGATGAAATCTGGCATGCGATTTACGCCGGGGATCCTCCGCGGAAGTCGATTGCGCTGGCCGCGTATCCGCAAGCAGACGAGGCGCAGATCGACCAAATTGCCGAGACTCAGATGGCTATCCTGCAGGACTTGATCGTCAGCGTCAGAAACCTGCGGGCGGAACTGAAGGTGGAGACCAGGGCGAAGGTCCCGGTCGAAGTATTCGCTGGCCAGCCTGAGATTCGCGACTTGGTGGACGAAAATCGCGCCGCTCTTGGACGCCTGGCGAATGTCGATGAGATCAGATTTGCGAGCTCGTCTTTGGAGAAGCTCGCTGGCGCCAGGCATACAGCCCGATTCGACGTGCGGCTCGTCTACGAAAGGAAGATTGACCCGACCGCTGAGTGTTTGCGCCTGAAGAAGGACCTGGAGAGGATCGCTAAAGGCATTGAGAGCGGGCAACGGCAATTGGCGAATGAGCAATTTCTGGCAAAGGCTCCAGCCGCTGTCGTCGAGAACCTGAGGAAGCAGCAGGGCGAGCTCGCGTTGCTTCAGCAGAAGACGCAAAGTAAGCTGAATGAGCTGGGCTGTGATTGAGATGTCAGAACATTGTTGAGCTGTGCGGGTCTGGAGACCCGCGCTACACCGAAGCCATTTATGGATTGGAACGGACGCCGCATAACCGCAATTCTGGAAAACGCGCTGCTCGAAGACCGGGCGACGCGCGATGCGACCAGCTATGCCTGCATCGATCCCAACCAGCGCGCGATCGGAACCGTCATGGCCAAGCAGGAATGCATACTCGCCGGAGTCGGTTGCATTGCGCGCATTCTCGACGTTTATGCCATGCTCGACGGCGCGGTGGTTTCCCACTACGAAGTGACCAGCCATCCGGAGATTTTCGACGGCGTTCGCCTGCATCCCCGGCAGCAGATCGCGGTAATTCGCCACAATGCGCGCGTGATGCTTTCCTGCGAGCGCGTGATCCTGAACCTTCTGCAGCGGCTGAGTGGAGTCGCCACACTTACTCGCAACTTTGTCGACGCGGTTGCGGGCACGAAAGCCAGAATCCTCGATACGCGCAAAACCGCTCCCGGCCTGCGCATGCTGGACAAGTACGCCGTCCGCTGCGGGGGCGGGCAGAATCACCGGCTGGATCTTTCCGATGGGGTGCTCATCAAGAACAATCACATTGCGCTCGCCGGCAGCCTGAAGAGCACACTCGAACGCGCGCACCGCAATCGGCGCGGGACGCAGCCCATCGAAGTGGAGGTTCGCAACCTCGCCGAATTGGAAGAAGCCCTGGGCAGCGGGGCTGAGGCAATCCTGCTGGACAACATGACTTCCGAGGACGTCCGACGAGCCGTGGAGCGCTGCAGCAAGGCTGAGCGGCGGATCCCGCTGGAATGCTCCGGCGGCATTAATCTCGAAAATGTCCGCGCCTACGCGGAGACGGGAGTGGATTTCATCTCGGTGGGGGCACTGACTCATTCCGCGCCCGCCGTGGACATGAGTCTGCGGATCGTGCCCGCCCAGGCATAATCCATCCGTAAAGCCGCGTTTTCCCGTGCAGTGCTTCTGATTGTCTTAATGAGGGGGTTTCGTCGATAATTCCCGCATCGCTCCGAACTCTCGCCAACCTGCAAATGCGCCTGCGGCGGTGGCCTCCGCACAAACCGATGTGCGCATTGGCCGCATTGTGCGCGTGCTGATGCACTATCCGACGGTGGTTATCAGCGGAACCAAACTTGCCCAGGAGATTGGAACTACGCGGTCCGAAGTGTGGCGCCTGGTGCAGCAATTGCGCACCCTGGGGGTGGACATCGCCGGGCACCCTTCGAGCGGATACCAGTTGACCGCTGTCCCTGATCTCCTGCTGCCCGAACTGCTCGAGCCGCTGGTGCGCGGGACGATGTTCGGCGAGCACATTCACCATTACTATCGAACCGGCTCGACCAATACCCTGGCCCTCGAAGCCGCTGCGGCTGGTGCTCCGGAAGGCAGCGTCTTTGTCGCCGAGCAGCAGACCGCGGGACGCGGGCGCGGCAGCAACCAGTGGCACTCGCCCAAATCTACCGGCATTTACTGCTCGCTGGTCCTGCGGCCGGCACTGCCGCCGGCCGACGTGCTCATCCTCACGCTGGCCACAGGCCTCGCGGTGCATGCGGCAGTCCAGGAAATCGACTCGCGGGTCTTGCCCGACCTGAAGTGGCCCAACGATCTGCTCCTCGGAGGCAAGAAGGTTTGCGGAATTTTAACGGAGATGAGTTCCGAGGCCACGACCGTCCGTTACATCGTGGCGGGCATCGGCCTGAACGTGAATCATTCCGAATTTCCTCCCGACCTTGAGCAAATTGCCACCTCGTTGCGCATCGCGACGGGGCGGGAGTGGTCGCGAATCGAGATTTGCGCGGCGCTGCTGAAATCATTCGATCGCGAGTACAAGAACCTGCTGACGAATCCGGATTCCCATGCCGACATCCTCGGCAGATTTGAGGACCGTTCAGGATCGGTGCGCGGCCGCGACGTTTGGATCGAAGAGCATCCGGAGTTGGCGGGCATCACCGAAGGATTGGATTCGCGAGGTTTCCTGCGCCTGCGGACGCGGCATGGACTCCGAACCGTGTACAGCGGAACCGTGAGGTGGAAATAATGCTTCGGGCAGCGCCCCCGTTCGCGAGCGCCAGTTTCACTTCAGATGCGGCAGCATCTGCTTGAAGGCTTCGCTGCCTGAGGAGCGCAACAGTTCGTAAATCATCATTTCGGTCGACGAAATCACCGCCCCGGCAGCGCGCATCCGCTCCAGCCCAGCCTTCCAATTCCACTCCGTTCGAGAACTGACGGCATCTGACGCGACGTGCACCAGGTAGCCTTCGCGCAGCGCGCCCAACGCGGTCTGCATGACGCAGATGTGGCTCTCCATACCACACAGCAGCAGCGTATTCCTATGGCCGGGGAGACGCTTCAGCAAAGAGCAGAAAACATCGCTGCCGAAGCAGGAAAATTCCTGCTTGTCGATGGCGCTCTGGGGAAGCAACTCTTTGACTTGAGGCACGGTGTCGCCCAGGCCGCGAGCGTACTGGGTGGTGGCGATGGCGGGCAGATGGAGAATGCCCGCAGTCCGAATTAAAAGTTGGGCATTGCGCAGAAGGCGCTCTTTTTCGAAGACCGGCGGCAGCAGCTTTTCCTGGATATCGATGACCAACAGGGCGCACGCGGCGGGGTCGAGAGGACGCCGCGCCGCCTCGGTCAAGGCGTCGGCATTGGCGAGAACATCCGGATTTGCATGCACGGACCAGCCGCTCCTTCTTCTGATTTTACGTCGCACCAAGCGGGTCGCGCATGATGAGCGATTTTCATCTATAACTGCGCCGCCAGGCGATGGAACCGCCTTACACCAACCGGAAAGGCGCAGTCAGCAGGCGAAAGGGCAGGGTCACGACGGCCCAGACCAGCGCCAATGCCCCTTCCACAGCAATCCCGACGATCCGGAATGGCAAGAGGAGCAGCCACACGAGCGGATAAAGCACCAGGGCCACAATCGCCAGCGGCCAGCACAGCACGAAAAGTATGCACCACAGCAAGAATGCAGCCATACCGTTGCCTCCCTGTGTAAAATACGTTTTCTCCCTTGCAAAAGTTCCGGCAACAACTGCACGGGGCAGTTCAGAATGTCAGAAAACTTCTGCGCGGAAATATCTGTCTAAACTCAGAGTTCTGGATCGACAAGGAGGAATTTCTAAATGCAGGTTCCTTCTCTTAATGTTGAAGGGACAACCGACACCTCGGTGCCTATTTCCGCGATTTCCGGAGAGGGTGCTGAGAAGCGCGCTTCCGGCCGGGAGTTGAAGAAGGAGACAAGGTCGGGCAGCCGCAAGCTTAGAAACCGGGTCATGATTGTTGGACGGATTCGCGAGCTTGCGCTTTATCGCGCTGAAGTTCTGAAGCACCTGGGTTTTCAAGTGTCGATTCCGCAAAGTAAAGAAGAGGCGCTGGATATCATTCGCAGCGACGGCTTCGATGTCGCCGTGTTGAGTTACACGCTGCCCAGCACGGTCGTCCAGGAAATCGCCGATGAAGTGCGCGAACACTGTCCGGATTGCCGCATCGTGAGTATCGCCGAAACCAGCCGTTTCGATCGCCGTATTGCGCCTGACGCGGTCGCTCTCGCCGAAGAAGGGCCGCCCGCCCTGGTTGCGGCCATACAGAAAGCCATGCAGGCGGATTGAGCGGCAGCCAGCCGGGCGCTAGTGTGCCGTCCCTTCGCTTTCCAAGCGCGCCTTCTCGAACTCGTCTCCCTTCTGCCACTGGATCAGCTTCGGTTGCGATGCCGCCGCCCAGCCTAGCGCGAACCCGAAGCGGGCTATGGTTGCATCCCCCGTGAAGTCCATGCTGGGACTGTATTCGTCGCTGGGCTGATGGTAGTGCTTGTTGGTGAATTCCTCGGCCTGCTGCATCCCCCATTCGGTGTTGTGGCCTTTGTATTTCATTCCTTCATTGATGGAAAAGGCCGGGATCCCGACGTGCGCCAGGCTGAAGTGGTCCGAACGATAATAGTGTCCTGCTTCCGGATGCGAATCGGGACGAATGGCCAGCCGGAACTCCTGGGCCAGGGCTTCCACGGTGGAATAAAAATTATTGCGCTCAGCACCCGTGACTTCCACTTCTTCGGGCTCGCCAAGCGGCGGGACGTCGTCGAAATTCAGGTCCAGCGAAATTTTGCCGGCAGGAATCGGTGGATGTTCGCCCAGGTACTCCGATCCCAGCAGCCCCTGTTCTTCCGCCGTGACTGACGCAAAGATGATCGAGCGGCGCGGCCTCGCCGCCGACTGCGCAAAGACCCTGGCCAGTTCCAGCAGAATGCCACAGCCGGTCGCGTTATCCCGCGCGCCGTTGTAGATGTTGTCGCCGGGCATCTCCGGCCGTATTCCCAGGTGGTCGTAATGGGCCGTGTACATGACCGCTTCGCCTTCCAACTTCGGATCCGAACCGGGCAGCATGGCAACCACGTTATTCGATGAGAACGGGCGAATCTTGCTCACCATGTGCGCCTTCAACCTGGCCGGAAGGGTGACGGGATGAAAGTTTCGCGACTGCGCGTCTCGCATCATTTTGTCCAGGTCCGTTCCCGAATCCTGCGCCAGCTTTTTTGCGATAGCGAACTGGATCCAGGCCGCAGCCTTCAATTGCGGCGAATCACTCTTCAAAAACGCCTTCTCGCCCGAGTTCGAGTTGCGCACCACATCCCAGGGATAGCTCGCCATTTCCGACTGGTGGATCAGAATCGCGCCGGCCGCGCCCCGCCGCGCAGCTTCCTCGTACTTGTAGGTCCAGCGGCCGTAGTAGGTGAGGGCCCGGCCTTTGAAAAAGTTCGGGTCGTTGGAACTGGGCTCATTGACCAGCATCAGCAGAACCTTGCCGCGCACGTCCGTGCCCTTGTAGTCATCCCAGTGATATTCCGGCGCGTCAATGCCATAGCCGACGTACACGATATCGGCGTCGATATCATTCGCGGGCTGTTGAGTCTGGTCGTAGGCAACGTAGTCGTCGAGAGGCTTAAGACGTATGGTGTCGCCGTTGCGCGGCACAAACTCAAAGGTCGTCTCCGAGGAAGGCGTAATGCCCACCAGTGGCACTCTCTGAAAAAATGTCCCGTTATCGCCCGCCGCTTTCAATCCATCCAGCCAGAATTGCGTGGCGATGTACTCGGCGGCGATGTCTCCGCCGCGCTGGCCGGTGCCGCGGCCTTCCAGCAGGTCCAGGGAAAGAAAGCGGACGTTGGCCCGAATGTGCTCTTTGGCGTGATCGAACTGTTTCAGATCCGCCAGGGCCGCTGGAGGCAGATGGACGGTTGCCGGCGCATGAGATTTGCTTGCCGCGTAACTGAGCGAGAGAAGAAGGCATACCAGGGGAATGATCACCAGGACGGTCTTGCGCATTCAGCAATGCTCCTGCCGAGGAAGTGAAACCGATATTCTACGGCAAAGCAGGAAAGGCTGAAGCCGGAAGCCAAAAACGCGGCGTACTCTGGCTTCCGCTTCTGCCTTGGTTCATCCGCAACCTGCGGACTAGTTTCTTGAGCTTCAACCGGCGCGGAAATCGGCGATCTGCTCGGTAGGCTGGAATACCGGTTGGGCCGCCCCGCCAGCGCTGGAAGCGGCCTTGCGCGCCATTTCCTCAAATTCCTGGCGCACCCACCCGACACTGGAAATCTCGATCTCCCCATCCTCGGCAATCCAGAATGCCGTGGGGACATTCGTTAACCCGTACGCGTTCGATACGCTGAAAGTCTTGGTGTCATCGAGCAGGACCGGAAATGTAAGCCCGAACCTACGATTAAACTCGCCGGTGTCATTCTTCTCGTTTTGCGAAACGCCCACGATCGTGAGCTTCCCGCTGTTTCCATAGCTCCTGTAAATGCGTTCGAAGTAAGGCAAGGCGTACTGGCAAACTGGACAGGAGATCTTGAAGAACACCACCAGGACCGGCCCGCGCCTGAGCGCGTCCTGAAGAGAGAACTTCGTCCCATCCATCGCGGACAAGTCAAACTGGGGAGCTTTGGTCCCCGCGGTCAATGCTGCCATTCTCTTGCCTCCAAACAGTTTGTTCAGCCAGGCCATTCAGAGACCTCCTGGCGCAAATTTATTAGATGATTTGCGCCCGTTGCAGGATTTTTTTTGCCAGGCCGGTGAGGGGAATGGTATTCAGCCGCGAAACCTGTACCCAAGTGCCGCCGGGCCCAGCTTGGGGTTGAGCAATGACACTCACCCGGTAGTCTGTGACGGTGATGGAGTGCCGCAGAGTGAACATCGGCTGCGCGCAGCTCCCTGTCCCGTCGACCTGCGGCAGTTCGAACATGCCGGGCATCAGGCGATTCTCCGCCGATCTGCGCACCAGACGGACCGAACCGTTTCGACGGACCAGCGCGTAGGCAATGTCGCGCTGGACTCTGGGCTCAGAAACTCGGTTTTGTCCACCCCTGCCTCGGGTGCGGCAGAAAGCCTGAATCGGGCATTGCGCACAAAGCGGCTGGCGCGGGAGGCACACCAGCGCACCCAGTTCCATCATCGCTTGATTGAAGTCCCCCGGGCGATCTCGGTCGAGTAAGGCCTGCGCGGCAATCCACAGATTTCCATCGCCCTGAATGTCAGCGAGCCGGCCAATCATGCGTTTCACGTTCCCATCGAGCACGGCAACGGGGTCATTGAACGCGATGCTGGCAATGGCAGCAGCCGTGTATCTGCCTATGCCCGGGAGTTCGCGCCAGCCCTGGGCGGTTTGGGGATATTGCCCGCGGCGCTGCCCAGCGATGGCCTTCGCGGCCGCATGCAGGTTACGCGCGCGCCGGTAGTAGCCGAGACCACTCCACTCTGTCAGCACCGAAGCTTCGCGGGCGGCGGCCAGCTTCTGGACGGAAGGAAACCTGCGCAGAAACTTCTCGTAGCGCGGCAAAACTGCCGCCACCCGCGTCTGCTGCAACATGATCTCGGAAACCCAGACACGGTATGGGTCACGGGTTCGTCGCCAGGGGAGGTCGCGGCGATTCGCGCCATACCAGGCCAGAAGCGCGCGACGGAGCTTGGACACTTCCCTCAAAATACCGGCCCGGCGCATTCTTTTTCCTTCGTGCACCTTCGTGTCCTTCGTGTTGAGCTGAAACCACGAAGAACACGAAGTCACGCGAAGGAAACCAATTGACCCTCACCAGGCAACCGGAAATAATGACATACATCTGTGATGCTGGGGAATGACTCCGGCGTGAGGTGTTATGAGGGATTTCAACCAGAAGGTGGGGGAGGCAACGACTCGCATGAACAAAACCGTTGGGGAAACCACGGAGCGGCTCGAAAAAGAGGCGCAGGAGTTCATCCGCTATCTCAACGACGAAGTCGTGCCCGCGGTGCGCCAGCATTCCACCAAGGCGCTGCGGGTTGCGTCCCAGAAACTGCAGGATCTGGCTGACTACATGGAGCAGCAATCGAAGTCCGCGAAATGAGACCGCTGGTTTTCGCAGTATTGTTTGGTGCGTTGATGTCGTCCGGCTGTTCGCATCGCGCGGCAACGGTCGCGGTGCCGCCTGCGCCATCAACTTCGGCAAAGTCCCAGCCCACGGTCACGCCGAAGACGCCTGATCTGGAAGTTCCGTCCGACGCCAAGCCGCTTCTGACCGAAACCGGTATTGCCAGCTGGTACGGCGCTCCCTATCACAATCGCCGCGGCTCCAACGGCGAAGTCTACGACATGCACGCCATGACCGCGGCGCATCGCACGCTGCCGCTCGGGTCCGTCGTGCGGGTGACCAGCCTGGATTCGAAGGAAAGCGCCATCGTGCGTATTACCGATCGCGGGCCTTTTGTCGAAGGCCGCATCATCGATCTGTCCGAGGCTGCGGCGGCGAAGATTGGCATGCTGCGAAAGGGAACGGTCGAGGTCAAGCTGGAGGTTTTGAAGACTCCCGTGCCACTCACTAACCGTGGCCGGTGGGCTGTTCAGATCGGAGGCTTTGACCGCGAGCAGCAGGCACGCGACTTGGCCGCGCACCTTACCCGGCGTTATCACAGCGCAAAGGTCTTGACCTTTGACAGCCCGGTCGGGGCATGGTGGGTTAGGGTGAGAGTGAAAGATGATCTCAGAGTTCGCGCCGAAGAAGTGGCCCGGGAGACCAAAACCAGCGAGGGCGCGATCTTTTTGGTGAGGCTCGACTGATTCAATTCAAAAAGGACTGCCTGTTCTGCAAGATTATTGCCGTTTCGTCCCGTGAATCGTTAGAAGGGCCGGGTTTTCTTAACGAACTTCGCGGCATTTCTTAGCGAACTTTGCGGTTAAAATTTTTTAACGCAAGGAGCGCCAGGACGCGCAAAAGGCGCAAAGAAAGTCCGCATCGTGAGGTTTTCAATCCCCCGATGACTCAATGATTCAATTCAAAAAAGGGTCCCCCATGACCGACTGCCTCTTCTGCAAGATTATTGCCGGCCAGATCCCTTCGAGGAAGGTTTTCGAAGACGAGCACACGTACGCTTTCGAGGACATCGACCCCAAGGCTCCCACGCACGTGCTGGTCGTCCCCAAGCAGCACGTGCGCGGTCTGAAAGAAGCCCAGAACGGTGATGCCGAGGTTATCGGCCGCTGCCATCTGGTGGCGGCGCAGATCGCACGTGAGCGGAAGATCGAGGACGGCTACCGGACCGTGCTCAACGTCGGCCCGCGTTCTGGCCAGTCGGTATTTCATCTCCATGTTCACCTGCTCGGCGGGCGCGACCTGCGCTGGCCGCCGGGGTAGAATAAAGCTCACAGCCGGAGGGGCTGTATGTTCGACCTTCCCCAGCGCCGGTACACGCGGCGAAACAGTGCCCTGTTTGCGTCCTTTCTGCTCCACTGCGCCCTCATCTATTCGCTCGTTCACCGGACGCCCGCTTTCGTGAAGCCTTCTACGGTTGCCTGGGGACTGAACGGCCAATCGGAAAAGCTGATTCACTTTTCGAGTTCTGATCTCGACTCTCCTCGGGACAAAATCCAGTTGCATCTCAGAACAAAGCCGCAGAAGCCCAAGCCGGCAGCAAGGCCCACGCCTCCAGAGGCCGCCCGTTCTGGCTTGGCCGGCGGCTCCGTCCTCAATGGGTCGGCTTTCGGGTCCGAGGCAATGCCTGCCATTCCTCTGGTCTTCCCCGATCCAGCGGTGTTCCCCTGGCAATTGAGGAACGGTCTGGCCGGAGACGTAGTGGTAGAGGTAACGATCGATGAGCGCGGGCAGGTGACGCAAACCCGCCTGCTGCAGTCCTTGCAGCAGGACATCGACGACAAGGTCGTCGCCACCGTGCGTGAGTGGCGCTTCCGGCCTGCCACCGTGGACGGCATGGCCATCAGCTCACGCCAGGATGTCCATTTTCATTTCCCGAGTTAGGGAACTCTAATTGAGGCTTTGGGTCTCTTCTTCGGCCGCCCCGTGCCGGCGCAGCAACTGCGGCAGGTTCTGCGAAAACGCGGAGCGGGGCAGCACCATATCGCAACCCACCTCGTGCGCCTTCTGCTTGAGATCTCCCTGCACATGCGAGAGAAATCCGATGACCGAGGTTTTCTTGTGCTTGCTTTTCAGCTTGGGGATGAGGCTCAGGGGCTTCACGCTGGAGCTGTTCAGATCGAAGATGATGAGCGAGGGCTTTTCTTCGCCGTTCTGCTTGATCTTCTCCGCCAACTCGTGTTCGGACTTCACGAACTCGACCTTGACGTTCAGCTTGCGCGCGGTTTCCTGAATTTTGGCCTGGAAGAAAAGATCATCGACAAAGCCAAAAATTCTGGAAGTCGCGTCTTCCCGCGCCGGCAGAGGTTCCGGCTCGGCCTGGGGATAGTTGGGCGCGAACCCTGGACGCTGGCGCCCTGGTCTGGAGCCGTTGTTGCCGCCCGCCAAAGCGGCGCGGTAGCTGTGGTCCATGGGAGCGGTGTAAATCCCTGAGTGCTGTTGGTCGCGTCCCGGACGGCCTCCCGGGTGCCCGCCGCGCGCACGGCGGCCACGCCGCCGCCTGTTTCTCCCTCCTCCTCCGGAGGGGCGTCCTGGTCCTGCATTCATATTGTTTTTCTTAGTCCTGTTTAGTCCGCCCGGAGGGGACCCGTTTCGTGGCTCTACTCTCATCGCATCGCGATGGCGTTGTGTCGCGCAAATGCACGCCGCGTGCAGAAACAACCATTGCGGATGAACTCAGTTTGATCTATGTCCGTGTGCGCCTGGAGCCTAGGGGCGCGGAAGGCCAGCCAGGGGGCTTGGCCGTTGGGAACAAATGTATGTTACCGCTCCTCCAAGCCTAACGCAAGTAGTAAACCCGGCCCCGTTTTACACAGAACAGAATGGTCCGTGACAAACAATGCCCGGTACGTTGCATTCACGCCCACTCGCGCGCGCCCTCTCGAATGTAGCCTCCGGCCAGTGACTTATCAGGTGATGGTTCAGGCTGTCCCTCTATGCACCATCCGGCTGGTTCGGCCATCCCAAAGGACGCGAGGTTAATAAGCCTGTGGCCAGTTTCGGCGTCCCGTCTACTTCCGCAACCACGATCGAACCCCAGCGACCACTTGCTCCGGCAACGCCGGACACGGGCCGCGACCGTGCGGTCAAACGATGGGTTGTGGGTTGCGCCCGCAAGCTGCACGATCTTCCCCTCTTCTTCACCGGGATGGTGAAAGCATTTCGGGCGTTGCAGCGGCTGGGAATCAACCTCACTCCTAACCACTTTTACTGGCCGGTTCCTGACTTGGCGCAGTTGGAGAAGCGCCGGTGGCCCATCTATTCGACTCTGCCGCACTCTCGATTCGAGACAAACCAGCAAATCGATCTGGCATGGGAGCTGTCCTCGAACTACGGTCGCGAGTGTTGTTTCCCTCAAGACGCACAGGACGGCCGCTACCACTACAACAACGGCTACTTCGAAGCGGTGGACGCGGAGATCGCCTACTGTATGGTCCGGCACTTCAAACCGGCCCGGATTCTGGAAGTCGGAACCGGCTACAGCACGCGCGTACTTGCGGCGGCCCTCGAAAAAAACCGCGAGCGGGATCCTTTGCAGGCGAAACTCATTTCCATCGACCCCTTTCCGGAAAGATTTTCCGGCAATGGATGGGTCGAACAAATCCCCAAAGCCGTCCAGGATGTAGACATCGAATTGTTCGATTGCTTGCAGAGCGGCGATATTCTCTTTATCGATTCCAGTCACGTGGTCGCGGTCGGAAGCGATGTTGTGCGGCTCTACTTGCAGGTTCTGCCCAGATTGAAGCCTGGGGTTGTGGTTCATATCCACGATATCTTTCTGCCCTCTGACTATCCACGCGATGCCGTTCTCAACCGGCTCTGGTTCTGGTCGGAACAGTACCTGCTTCAGGCATTCCTCAGCTTCAACCGCGAGTTTGAGGTGCTCTGGGGATCGAGCGCCATGCAGATTCGCTGCCCATGGGAACTGGAACGTTGCTTCCCGCAATGGCGCCACAGTTACCGCAGAATGCCGGAGTCGAAGCGGCGCTTCATTCCCACGCTCGATGGCGACCACGTCTGGCCTTCCAGTTTCTGGATGCGCCGCGTGTGATGGCAGCATCCGTGGTGCCATCTCCACATTAATGTCTCGGGAATTTTTCCTCAAAGCGGTGCATAATTCTGTGCAAAACCGGGAAAGTCAGGGGGTAAGTAGTTGCACAGGAAACCCTTGTACAAATTGCACACAGTCAAGTGCGATAGCGGAATGGCGTACGCCTATTCGAGTGAATAAATCGTCCGCAAAAACGCGTCTGGACAAACTACTGCTGGAGCGCGGGCTCGCGCCGTCTCGCGAGCGTGCGCAGGCGTTGGTCCTCGCCGGGAAAGTGTTGGTGAATGGACAAAAAGTAGAGAAGTCCGGCGCATCGATCGATTCCAGCTGCGAAATCCGCTTGCTCGGCGATGATTTGAAGTATGTGAGCCGCGGTGGCCTCAAACTCGAGCGCGCGCTCGACTACTGGCACATCGACGTCACCGGCAGAATCTGCATGGATGTGGGCGCATCCACCGGTGGTTTCACCGATTGCCTGCTGCAGCGGGGGGCTGCGCAAGTGATTGCGGTGGACACCGGCCATGGCCAGATTGCCTTTCAGTTGCGGCAAGATGAAAGAGTGCGCTTGCTGGAGAAAACCAATGCGCGATACCTCGCGCGCGATCAGATCGGCGCAAGCGTCACTCTGATCGCGGTAGATGTTTCATTCATTTCTGCAACCCTGGTGTTACCGCCGGTGATCAACGCTGCTTTTCCCATAGACCGCGGCGGATGTGAATTGGTGGTCCTTGTGAAACCACAGTTTGAAGCCGGACGGGAAAACGTCGGAAAAGGCGGTATCGTAAAAGACGCCGCAGCACAGCAGCAGGCTGTCGAAAGAGTGCGGCAGGCAGTTCTGGACCTCCTGCCCATTCATACTGATGTCATCGAATCGCCAATTCTCGGGGCCGAGGGGAACCGGGAGTTTCTGCTGTACGCGCAGTTCTAGCCACATCCCCAAAAAGCAAACTGGGTGGCTCTGTGTCTCTGTGGTGGAATTCTGTACAATGCCTTTTCCATGCCAAAACCCGCAAAGAAGGCCGTGGGCATTGTTTCCAAGCCCAACAAGCCGGAAGTCGCGCAGATCATGCCGCAGTTGGTTGCGTGGCTTCGCTCCCACGATCGCGATTTTGTCGTCGATCCCGAAACCGCTCCCCATGCCGGCGGCGTTCGCACGATCTCGCGCCAGGACATGGCCAACCTGGACCTGGAATTCATCGTGGTATTGGGGGGCGACGGCACTTTTCTTTCCGCTGCGCGAGCGGTCGCCAAATCAGGGATCCCCATCGTCGGCGTCAACCTGGGCGCGCTCGGCTTTCTCACCGAGATTCCCATCGAGGAACTGTACTCGACGCTTGCGGGAATCGAGAAAGGCTCATTCGCGCTCGACGTGCGCTCCATGGTGCACTGCGATGTGAGCCGCCGGGGCGAGGTCATCGCCAGCTTCGACGCGCTCAATGACGTAGTCGTCGGCAAAGGCACAATCGCCCGCTTGAACCATTGCGACGTTTACGTCAACCAGGTGTTCGTGTCCCGCTATCAAGCCGACAGCCTCATCGTCTCCAGTCCGACAGGTTCGACAGCGTACTCACTGGCTGCTGGGGGACCCATCCTGATGCCGGATGTGCAGGCGTTTGTGGTCACTCCGGTTTCCGCGCATTCCCTCACCCATCGGCCCCTGGTGGTTCGTGACACCTCGCAGATTGAAATTGTCGTCATGACCGGGGATGAGGAAGCCTACCTCAGCATCGACGGGCAATCGGGTATGCCCATGCTGGATGGCGATCGCGTGCACTGTCGCAAGTCCGCGTACCAGGTGAAGCTGGTTCACATGAAAGGCACATTCTTCGACGTCCTGCACAACAAGCTGAAATGGGGACAACGGTAGTGCCCGCGGCGCAACTCTCATTCCCAGCCAGCGGCCATTCATCACAGGCCGTCCTCGCATCCCCCAACGCGAGCCTTCCACTTCTGCGATTCTCGTCAAGTTAGCGCGGCCCTGGCCGCATTTGCATAAGGCGGGCTTCCTCGCGGGCGAGGGCGCCCGCGCCACACGAACACAAAAAGGAAAAGGCCAATCATGTTTCCATGACTGGCCTTTATTTATGCCGGCAACGACCTACGCTCCCACACACTTTCGCGTGCAGTACCATCGGCCCTGCGGGGCTTAACTTCCGTGTTCGGGATGGGAACGGGTGGATCCCCCGCGGTAAGATCACCGACAACTTGATCGCGCGCGCAGCGCGCGAAAGCTGTTAGCGATTAGCTCTTAGCCATTAGCTTGGATCAGCGAAGCTGAGCTAAAGCGCTAATTGCTAGAAGCTGATTCTCAAAGATCCTGAGGTCCAATGCCTCACAACTGAATAGATTGGTTGGCCTACTTTCTTATCTTGTTATTTCCGATTTCAGCCTACTAGCGCCGTATTTGCGTCGGCGCGAAGCTCAAAGCAGCCTCTAGCTCTGCTCAGGTTCTAGCTGAGAGCTAAAAGCAAATAGCTAAGAGCTTCTATGCACCGAGTAAATTTTATGGTCAAGCCGAACGGGCGATTAGTACAGGTTCGCTGAGTATGTCACCACACTTGCACGTCCTGCCTATCAACCAGGTAGTCTTCCTGGGCCCTTCTTAGACCTTAGGTCTTGGGAGATCTCATCTTGAGGAGTGCTTCCCGCTTATATGCATTCAGCGGTTATCACAACCGAACTTCGCTACCGAGCGGTACCATTGGCATGATAGCTCGATCACAAGAGGTTCGTTCATCCCGGTCCTCTCGTACTAAG
>DASVAJ010000043.1:0-4375 GCA_036376415.1 Terriglobales bacterium | reverse complement strand
GATCACATTCCTCATTACGGTCGCCCTCCACGTCGCCATGCTGCTGCTCAGCGCTGTGATCCTGCTGCTGAGTGGCCACAACCTGGCCATGCTTTCGCGCTTATCCTTAGGCCTGAGATGGACGGGGCTTCTGTACCACTTGGTCGTTGGACACGGGTTCTTTTACGCGCCATTCTATGGCTGGTTCTTGTTGGTCTCAGCTTGGGCGCGCCGCGCGACATTCCTCTGGGCCCTGTTGCCGCCTCTCACGATCGGTGTGCTGGAGAAAATTCTCTTCAACACTACGCACTTCGGCTCGCTGATCGGGGATTACTTCGGCATGAACACTCATACAGCGAGCGGTGCCGCCATGTCTGCCTTCGCTATGATCGCAGAGAGGCCTTCACTCAGCAGCCCAGAGCTTTGGATTGGCTTGCTCCTGACTGCGCTCTTTCTATTCGCCGCGGTGCAGTTGCGCCGCCGCCAGGGGCCGGTTTAGAGAAAACGCACGCAGGCACTTTGTGCGCCGGAAGAATTCACCACGACCGGACCGGTCGCCTCTAGCGCGCTCAGGTAAACCCGCGCGAAGTGGAAGCGCCGCATCCTCCCGCCGCGAAGGTAGAAAACTCCCGCTCGACATCAGTCGACCGGCACTTCGGGCATTCCACATCCGCGTCCGCGTCCTTCATACGCCGCAGCATTTCAAAGCCATGGCCGCACTTGCGGCATTGATATTCGTAGATCGGCATCCCTGTTCCTATTCTAAATCGTGCCCGGGCTGACCCCGCCCCAGAAGAAATGCATAAAGTAGAAAATTGTTACAGGGAACTGCGCTCTGGACGGGTATTTCCTTACATGCTTCGCCCTATCGACAGTGATAGCCGGCGATTGTTATCACGGACCTAAGGTGGATAACTTTTATGGCGAATACTAAAAATCAAGAAGCGAACAGCACTTTAAATCAAGCAGCGGACTATGCCCGCGAGGCCGCTGACCGGGTCAGCGACATGGGATCGCGGGTTGCTGGCAACGTAAAAGAGATCGGACGAAACGTGCAATCCCGCATCGACGACATGGAGATTGATGAGACCACGATTCCGGACGCGTTCCGCCGCGCTCCGAAACTGATCTCCCCCAGGGTTCACGCCTGGCTCGATGTCGCGGTGACCACTTATTTCCTGGGACTGGGTGTATGGTTCGCGGTCCGCGGCAAAGGCCGCGCGGCGGCAGCGGCATTTGTAAACGGATCCATGGTCGCCGGAGTTTCCATGCTGACCGACTACGACGGCGATGGCAAGAAGCCGATCGATTTCAAAATGCACGGCACTATGGATGCGGTACAGATGACCATGGCCGGATTGGGCCCAATCATGCACGGATTCGCGGGAGAGCCGGAAGCGAAGTACTTCTACTCGCAAGCCGCCAACGAACTGGGCGTGATCGCCACCACGGATTGGGATGCGGGTATGCCGAAAGGAAGACGGGGCCGCCGAGCTGCCTAAGCGCAGCCATCCCGCCCAGCCACATCAGAGATTAACAGCACCCGGGTCGCCCCACGCTCTGCCCAGCTCAAGGCGTGGGGCTTTTTGTGCGGGTTACTTCTGGGGCAGTTGCGCGGGAGGCAGTTCGCCGATGTGCTGGTCGATGGCGACCGCATCGCGCTTCGCCTTGCGCCAGACATTCACGACCGCAATGGTCCAGAAAGGAACCAGATCGACTCCCGGAACCAGTTTAGCGAAGAACGTCGGGAGAAACTCCCAGTGCCAGCCAAGAAGATTGGTCAGCAGGGCCGCCATCCCCAGGTCCAGAATGTCATCCGCGGGCGAAAGCGCACCTTCGACGAACAGAGGAAACACAGCCAGTTGCAGCACGTCGGCAGCGATCGCCAGCAACATCGCTGTCTTAAACTGAGGCCCGGGAGAGATAGTGATGGAATCGTCAGCCATGAAATCCGCCTGCTTCGATTTTAGATGAAGCTGCGGGGCGCCGCGCGCTGCTTATCGCGTAGGGACAATCCCGAAGGACCGTCCCTACGCGTTGCCGCCATGGGGGAGGGCAACTCAAGCTCTAGGAAATTTCGCTCCGTCTGAAGGATCTCGCGAGCTAGTAGCGTCCCTCGTCTTTCCAGCGCAAAATCTGTTCTTCGACGGAAAACTTTTCCGTCAGCGGGCTCAGGAACTTCGAAGAGAGCGTAAAGGCATGGACCTCCAAAGGCACCGTGAAATGCGTTCTCGTTTTGACAAAGCTCTGGACCCACAATTCGGCGTAACGGCGCAATCCCAGAAGCTGGATTTGGGCCGAGTGCACCAGCGCGTGAAACAACGCGCGCAACGTCAAATGCTGGTTGAAAACAACCACATCTCCGAACGTGACCGAGTCCATGTGACTGATAGCCGGAGGTTCGAACCCGGCGGCACGGATCTGCTCGAAAAACTCCGGGGGAGCTAGCCGCGCACCGTGCAATTCGAGCACACGAGCCTTTTCCAGCAGCAGGTAAGAAAAATGCGGGCGCAGCATCGACACGTGCTGTGGGGTTAGCGCGCTGCAGACCGGAAGATGTAAATCGCGCTGCTGCTGCATGTAGGAAACAAGCCACTCCACCGCTTGGGTCAGCTGTTCCGTCGTGGGCTCCGGCACACTGGCCGGAGGTTCACAGTGCGGGCTGCTGCTCTCGATATTCGAATAAAACTCGTGCAAAGCACTGGCAGCCTCTGCGGATTTCCGAACCACGTCTCGGCGCCCAAATCGGGCCAGTTCATTGACCGAGTAATGCAGTCGAAGCTGGTGTACGGCACAGTGCGCGCTCAGCAGTTCCAGTTGCGCGTGCTGCAACTCGGAGTTCATCTGCTGAACCGCGTCGCTGGAATTTACAGACATCTCTTACACTCCTGAATTGGCAAGGCGGAGATTGTGCAGGGGAACTGCCTGACCGTTGCATTGGTTATACGATGTTATATGTACGCTGTCAACGAAATAATAAGAATTTCTGATTACCCAGGTGTGCGCCCGCGCAAACCTCGGATTGCCAGGATTAATCTAAGATGGAAAGTTGTCAGGCGCCGCTGCCGGAAAGGGCTCCTGCTTGCTGTAACAATGTTACGTATACATTGTAAACGAAATATTTGCCGTGTAACATTGCGGCTGGCAAGGAGGAAACGTGCCCCGGCAACCTGACCCCGAACTGGAAGGACGCATTCTGCATGCCGCGGATGTGCTCTGGCGCCGAGGCGGCGAGCAGGCTCTCACCATGCGCGCCGTCGCCCAGGCAGCGCGCACCAATACTCCCGCAGTTTACCGGCGATTCAAGAACCGCGAAGATCTCATCCGCGGATTGTTGCTCCGCATCGTGGCCCGGATCCGGGTCTACTTTGAGCAACGGCAAACCCTCGAGGAGATGGCCGATGCATATGTGGAGTTCGCTCTCAAAATACCTCATGACTATGAACTGTTCTATTCCTATGGCGCTCTGCTGAACCGCAGGACAGGAGGCAAAAAGCGACTGCCCATCCGAGAATCACGGCCCAACTTCGGACTGGTCGAGCAGATGGCAGCCAAAGAACTCGGCGGGACGCCCGACGATCACACCCAACTCGCACTGCAGCTCTGGTGCCTGCTCCACGGCATGACCATGCTCCTGCTCAATAAGTCACTTCCGGATGGGCATGAGGGCGAATTGCGCGACGCCTGCCGTACAGCAGTGAGGACCCTCCTTGCGAACGCCAAACAAAAGCGCTGAAGTGTAGCCCCGCCCAGTGTAGCCCGCGCAGTGTAGCCCGCCCAGTGTAGCCCCGGACGCCTCGTCCGGGGTCGCGCGAAGCGCGATCGAATCTCCCCGACCTCGGCCGCACGTATGCCTTCTGCATCTCTCTCGCGCTTAAGTTCGCGCCCAACTCTGCCGATAACCAATAAGCCAGTCCGCCACAGCCAAAAATCGCGCTCGCGGGCTGGCCACCGGAGAGTTGTGCGATGACGAAGATTTTATTGGTCGATGACAGCAAGTTCCTCAGGATGGCCACAGAACGCGCTCTGGTGCGCGCCGGCTATCAGGTGAGCACGGCCGAAGACGGACCCAGCGTGCTGCAACGCGCCAAGCGCGAGAAGCCCGACGTCATTCTTCTCGATATGCTCTTGCCCAAGATGACGGGCCCGGAAGTGCTGAAAGGATTGAAAACCGATCCCACGACGGCGGGCATCGCAGTAGTGATCTTTACCGGTTTATCGAACAAGAATGCGGAGCGCCTGCGGCAGGATGGCGCCTGCGCCTTCCTGGAAAAATCACAACTGGCCCTCGACAAAGGAAGCGAAGCTTTCCTGGGAGCTCTGGCAGAAATCGTGCGGTCCTTAGGACTCCCCGTTCCCGCAGCACAAGCCAATCGAGCAGGCGCGTAGGCGCCGT
>DASVAJ010000040.1:0-63177 GCA_036376415.1 Terriglobales bacterium | reverse complement strand
CGCTTCCAGCCGGTTTGCGCCCCGGGCGAGCAGGCCGATTTTCGCGCCGTGCTTGGCGAATTCCACCGCCGTAGCCCGGCCCACTCCGGCGGATGCGCCGGTGATGACTACCACTTCGGGTGGTTTCTTGCCGTTGAGATTGGGAATGAGCGCCTCCTGCGAGTGGCTGGCGCAACCCTGCGCTCCGCCAGACCCCTCTTTCTAGAAATATTCCTCATCTCGTCGTCATTGCATCGGAAGGCGACTGTAACCAGGCCAATGAAATCCTGTACCCATCGCTCATCCGCGGGTATTGGCGCGTGCATCTCAGTAAATTCGCAGGTGAATTCTGCCGCGCCTCGCCGCCTTTGCGCCCGCGCGGCGGGCACTTGGGTTCGGAGCCGATGGGTTATAAACCGATTTCAAACTACGGGATCGTGGGCGACATGGAAACGGCCGCCCTGATTGGGCTGGATGGCGCGGTCGAGTGGTTGTGCTTGCCGCGATTCGATTCGCCGAGCGTCTTTGGATCGATTCTGGATCAGCAGAAAGGCGGCTCGTTCACCATCACTCCTTGTGGCGGGAAAGCGCGCTACCAGCAGCTCTACTCGCCGGATACGAACATTCTGGTCACCCGATTCCTAACTCCTGAAGGGGTGGTCGAGCTCACGGATTTCATGCCCGTCAAAGTCAACTCGCGCCGCCAGCGATCTTCCTGGCTGGTGCGGCGCCTCAAGGCGGTGAGCGGGTCGGCTTCGCTGAAGCTGCGTTGCGCTCCCGCGTTCGATTACGGCGGTCGTGGTCACGAGGTTGACGTAAATCATCGTGAGGCGATATTTCGCACGCCCGACCTTTCCCTGCGGCTGACCGCGGCGGTGCCGCTGCAAAAAGCCGGCGGCGCCGCGGAAGCCGACATCACGCTGCAGGAGTCGCAAGGCGTCAGCTTCATTCTGGGGATGGCCGGCGAAAAAGCTCCGGGGGATTTCCTGGAGGAGGCGGCCATCGATGAGCTGGAGGAGGGGACGGCAGCTCACTGGCGAAACTGGATCGCCAAGTGCACGTACCAGGGTCGCTGGCGCGAACTGGTACATCGCTCGGCGCTGCTGCTGGAGCTGCTGACCTATGCGCCGACCGGAGCCATTATTGCGGCGCCCACCTCGAGCCTGCCCGAGTGGATCGGCGGCGAACGCAATTGGGATTACCGCTACAACTGGATCCGCGATGCCGCTTACACGGTTTACGCCCTGCTTCGCATCGGCTTGTATGACGAGGCCACGCGGTTCATGGGATGGGTCGAAGAACGCTGCGCCGAATTGCCAGACGGGAGTTCTCTTCAGACGGTCTATGCGGTGGACGGCGGCCGCAACCTGCATGAGCAAACGCTTCCGTATCTCGAGGGTTACTGCCGGTCAAAGCCGGTGCGAGTCGGCAATGGCGCCTACAAGCAGACACAGCTCGATATTTATGGGGCACTGATCGATGCTGTGTATCTCTATAACAAGTATGCCGAGCCGATTACGTCCGAGTTGTGGAAAGACGTCCGCCGGCTGGTGAACTGGGTTTCCGATAATTGGCAGCAGTCCGACAGCGGAATCTGGGAACTGCGCGGAGATCCACGACAGCTGGTGCACTCCAAAATGATGTGCTGGGTCGCGCTGGATCGCGGGCTGCGGCTGGCGGGAAAACGTTCGTTGCCCGCGGATT
This sequence comes from Terriglobales bacterium, assembly GCA_036376415.1. GTDB lineage: Bacteria > Acidobacteriota > Terriglobia > Terriglobales > Acidobacteriaceae > Gp1-AA145. The sequence goes on along the minus strand of DASVAJ010000040.1, from coordinate 61,494 downwards.
ATGACAAGTGGCTGAAGGCTCGGGACCAGATTTACCTGGAAGTTCTGGAAAAAGGATGGAACAAGCAAAGAAAGGCATTCGTTCAGAGCTACGGCAGTGATGATCTGGATGCGTCGGTTCTGATGATGCCGCTGGTGTTTTTCATGGCGCCGAACGATCCCATGCTGGGCAGCACCGTGGACGCGATCTGCCGGCCGGTTTCTCAGGGCGGCTTGCTGCTGGATGGAATGGTTTACCGCTACCGCCCGGATGCGCCGAACGACGGTTTGAAAGCAGGCGAAGGCACATTCAACGTGTGCACCCTTTGGCTGATCGAAGCTCTCACCCGAATGGGACGGGTGCGCGAGGCGCACTGGCTCTTTGAGAAGATGCTGGCGCGCGCCAATCATCTCGGGCTGTACGCGGAAGAAACCAGTCCGAACAGCGATCAGTTGGGGAATTTTCCACAGGCGTTCACGCATATGGGGCTGATCAGCGCGGCCTTCAATTTGAGCCGCGCGCTCGATAATGAGCCTTCGGACGGCGATGTTCACTGAGTTCCCCTGGCGTGAGCAGCAATGGAACCCGAAAATCGCGAAGCGCGGCGCAGCCAGGTTTCGATTCGCGTCAACGGCTGCTGACAACCTGATCGGCAGCGCGGTAACCGCTTGCGATCGCGCCATGGACCGTGCCATTGCTGCCGGAAGTGTCTGTCGCTTCTCCAGCGAAAAACAGCGTGTGCTGCATCGGCGCGGCCAGGGCCGCTTGTGCCCCGTGGCATCCGACTTTGCCGTAGCTGTAGGCCCCACAGGAAAACGGGTCAGCTTGCCAGTCATGAACGTAAGCGCCTTCCAGCCAGTTCTGAAGCTCCTCAAATTTCACGCCAAGAAGTTCGCTCAGAGTCTGCAAGCTGCGATCGACCAAAAACGGGGATTCTCGATTGGACAGTTTTTCGGCTGATCGGAACGGCGCCCAGCCGGTAATGAGAGGGGCCTTCACCGGCATGGTCGTCCACCAGGTGGGTAACCATTGGTTGTCAGAAAACAAGAAGCTCATCTCGGCGAGCGTCTTTTCGCCTCCATTGGCTCTTACCGAAATGTGTTCCCAGAAGCGCTGCCGGAAGCGAAGCACGATGCGTATGACTTCGCCCATTTCCAGCTTTTCGAGCGCTTGCGTCTTGTCTGGCGGCAGGGGCGGCGTGAATGCGATCGCTCCAGGCTGGGGAGGTCTCGCCTTCAAAAGCGACAACGGAATTGTGACCAGCAGGTGCGAAGTGGTGAGCTTAGAGGAAGTGTTTTGTTGGCGAAAAGCAACTTCCGCGCTGCCTGCTTTCCAATGGATGCTTTCCACGAGGCAGTTGGTTTTGATCTCGACCTGATGCCGCTGAAGCCTTCCGCGGAAGATTTCAAGCAGGGCGTCGTATCCATTCTTGATTCGAAACGCGCGATGGCCCTCGATTTGTTCCTCGGCGCGCATGCCCTGCACCAGCCAGTGCACGCCGACGCGATCGGGATCGGCCGCGTTGAAGCCGGAAACATAGGAGAGCGCTCGCTTTCGCGCTTCTTCTCTCTTTGGGTCACCTTGCGGGTTAGGGAAGCGGCGGTTCAGGAAATGCAGAAACGACTCATCCGGACCGGAATCGTCCATTTTGTCGAGTATGGAGTCAATCTGCGAGAAGAACTTGCAAGGCTCGAGTTGCCGATCAGAAACGCACCAGCTCTGGCCCTGCACTTCAACGATTTGTTTCCCGGAGTCCTGGAGGGGTTGCCAGATTTCAGGCGGAATGCCGTGAATGAACTCCGCTCCCAGTTCGATGGGAGCTTCGCATCCGGGTTCGTTGCGGGTGAAGATGCGGCCGCCAATACGGTCCCGCGCCTCAAGGAGCAGTACCGGCACCCCGGCTGCGCCTAATTTCGCGGCTGCGGCAAGGCCTGAGATCCCCGCCCCGATGATCACTACGCGTTTGTCCTGATTGGCCATGAGTCGCGGAAGCCGTCGAACGAAGCTTGCGCTAGACGCATCCTACCCGTTTGACGCCGTTCTGGAGAATCATGTCACTGCCGCTCAACAGGAAATACAAGCCGATGGAAGCGCAGCCGGCTACCGAGTTGCCGGCCGGATCCGAGTGGCAGTACGAGCCCAAGTGGGACGGCTTTCGCTGCCTGGCGTTTCGGGATGGCAAGCGAGTCGATCTCGAATCCAAGTCCTCGAAGCCATTGACCCGCTATTTCCCCGAACTGGTCGACGCTTTATTGGCGCTGGACGCAGAACAATTTGTTCTCGATGGAGAAATTGTGATTCCGTTCGATGGCGGGCTCTCCTTCGATCAGCTGCTCATGCGAATTCATCCCGCTGCGAGCCGTATCCAGAAGCTGAGCAAGGAAACGCCGTCCACATTCATCGTCTTCGATCTGCTGGTGGACAATCGCGGGGAGTCGCTGGTCAAGCTGCCCCTGGAAGAACGCCGCAAAAAACTGGAGCAGTTCGCGCACCGCTATTTCAAAGGACAGGGCAGCATTCGGCTTTCCCCGGCGACGGCGGATCTGCCGGTGGCGCGGCAATGGTTCCGCATGGGGGTCGCGCTCGATGGGGTGGTCGCCAAGCGGCGCGACCTCGACTACCAGTCCGGCGAGCGCACCGGCATGCAGAAGATCAAGAAGCAGAGAAGCGCCGAGTGCGTGGTGGGGGGATTCCGCTATCTCGAAAAGAAGCCGCTGGTGGGATCGCTGCTGCTGGGGCTGTATAACCGGGAAGGAAAGCTCGACCACGTCGGCTTTACGTCTTCCATTCAGGACAAGGATCGCGAGGCGCTCACAAAAAAGCTGAAAGCCATCATCAAGCCGCCGGGCTTTACGGGAAAGGCGCCGGGCGGCCCCAGCCGATGGAGCACGAGGCGTTCGGGGGAATGGGAATCGGTGGAGCCAAAGCTGGTGGTCGAAGTGCAATTTGACCACTTCACCGGCGGCCGTTTCCGGCACGGAACGAAGTTCCTGCGCTGGCGTCCGGAAAAAGAGCCCCGCGATTGCACCCTCAAGCAGGTGGAACGGGAGAACCGGTCGGCCCTGGACCTGCTGTGAGGCAGACGAAAGCAGCGGACTAGCGCGTCGCCAGCGCGGCCCGGCTGGCTTCGCGCGCGGCTTCCAACAGTTTCCAATCCGCATTCACCTGCGGTTCTGAAGCACGGATCGGATTCTTAGGCTTGAGTTCGCTTTGCAGGCGGGCCAGCAGAAGATCCTCAATCAATTCCGGCGAACCTGAAACCCGCAGGGTATTCGCGCGACAAAGTCCAACCGGAAACTCACGACCTTCAAGCGAAACCACCAGAACCGGGCGCCCCTGGGCATCCACCGTGACTTGCGAGGTCGTCTCGAGCTTCCGCCAATGAGGCAAAGCTTCGTTTTCGGCTTCCCTCTTACGCGCTGCTTCCAGCTGGTTCTGGTAGGAGCGCCGCTGGGTGGCAGTCAATGGTTTTTCAAGCCCCCAATTCAGCTCGCCAGAAGCTGGATTAAAGATCAACGCTCCCTTGCCCGGATTAAAACGCCATCCTGCCCAGTACGCCCCTTCGACGGTAGCGACCACAGCAGGATGGAAGAGCAGAACCGGCGTGACATATTTCTTTGCCAGGACCAGCGACTCGATCACTCCGTGCACCGGCTTGCTGGGCTTCAGGCCCGGGACTTGGGGAATCAGGAAGGTGGTCAGTTGCATTTCCGGATGGCGCTTGCTGTAGTGCACCAGCGATTTGGCCGCTTGCTTGGGCGTGGTCACGCCCACGTCGGCGATAATCGCGCGATGAATGGCATGCGGATAGTAGAAGTTGACAATCTCCTTCACAAAATCCGCGCAATTGCGCTTGACCAGTTGGTAACGCTCGTGGTTTGGAGACGAATTCAAAAGCTGGATCAGCCTGTCATCCTGCTCGGGGGTTGTGGCGAAGCGAAATCCGTAGAGCGTGCGGTCATAGGCTGAGCCGGCGAGTTCGTAGCGAGGCTCCGAGCCAGACTTCGCTTCGGCGGGAAGCGGCAGAGTCGAAAGATATCTCTCGCGCAGGAGCGCAACCAGCCTGGGATCCACGAATAGCGGAATGTTATCGGCCCGCTCGACCGCGTAGAGATACGGAATCAGCGGAATGGCCATCCAGTCGCGGCCGGCGACGTTGTGATAGCGGCTGAGGACGACCCCGTTCTCGCCCGCATGGCAGCGGCGCAGCACCGCGGGCGAGTCGGCGCACACGCGCGAAAGATAAATAGCGGCGTGCCCCGTCCCGGCAAAAGTCCCGTCGTAGCTATAGGGTTCTTCGAGGAGCAGCGTGGCCTGCGCGAACGATTGCCCTGGAGCACAAAGGAAAAGGCCCGCAATACAGAAAACAAAGGGGTTACGGTACTTCAACAGCCCACGCATGTATCCCACATTCTAACTAACCCAGCTCGGGAAGATTTGTTCCGGAAGCAGAGTTGCCCGCTTGGACTTTCGTAATCCCTTCGGGAAAGACCTGGCGCGACGGGGGCGCGGCCAAGGCTCTGTCGGCTACTGCGTTTCGATTTCCATTTTTTCCGTGATGCTCAGGGACTTTGGCGCTCCCGGGAGTTGTTCATCGGCGATGGCACTGATCCGGAACCCCGAGTCGGTGACCGCGGAGGAGTAGCTATATGGTCCGCGATGATCCGCGGGCAAATTTACGCCTTTGGCGCGCAGATCATCGATGCTGAGGTATTTCGCTTCCAGCGCGAATTCCTGCCGTTCTGCATTGGCGAACGAGAGCAGGTCCATGCGAACCCCGGTTACGTCGACTGCAGCCTTCGGAGCCGCAGTACCGGTGGTTGAGGACGCAGTCTGCGCCTGCCGGATGTAAATGTAATAGCCAATGCCGAGCACGATCACCAGCCCCAACAGTCCGAATATGCGACCCATACCGCCTCCCTGTCGTTTGTGTCGCGCCGAAATCCATTAAAACTGCTGCTTGAACGCTTCAAATTCGCGGCGCAGTTCGGAGATTTCGTTTCGCAGTGAGGAAACCTCGCTCTCCAGAGCTGCAATCCGGTCATTGTCCGCAAAACCGTTTGCCGCTGCCGCATTCGCTGGCGGCGTAACCGCTGCGTCGGACGGCTCTCCCGAAAACAAGTGCATATAACGCGATTCTTTCGTTCCCGGTTGCCGCGCCAGCATGGTGACCAGCGGCGGCTCGCGGTCGATCAGCCGCTGCACTGTGGATTGCACGTCCTCGAGCGCCTCGAAGCGGTACATGCGCTCCGTGCGGCCGCGCAATTCGCCGGGAGTCTGAGCGCCGCGCAGCAAAAGCACGCAGATAATCGCGATCTCGCGGCGATCGAAATTGAAGACCTCCTGCAAGCGGTGCTCGTACTTGGTGACGCGACTGTCGGCGCCGCCTGCCGGGCCCGCCAGGCGCTTCTGCTGTAACGAACTGAGAGCCTGCCGAACCGTATCTTCCTCCAGCAACATGACCGGTTCGCGATTGTTTTTTTGGTTGCAGGCGTTGACCAAAGCGTTCAGCGACAGCGGATAGTAATCGGGCGTGGTGATGTCTTTTTCGATGAGCGACCCGAGCACGCGCACTTCAACGGCATTGAGTTGGAGCTGTGGTAGATCCATGGAAATTGTTTTTGCAAGTTTAACAGCGGTGCTCTGCTTGCAACGAGCGGGAGTATACTTTCGTGGTCGAATCCCGGTTCTCGCAGAAAAATGCCCGTGGTCGCCCAGGAGTTTCGCATGAAGCGCAGAGAATTCCTCTCCACCACTGCCCGCGGCGTCACTGCTGTCTGGCTCGGCTCGAAAACGATTTCTCGGGCGTTCGCCCTGCCCGCGCTCTCGCAGAAATTTTCCGCCTCCGATACGGTCACTCTCGGCAGCACCGGCATTCAGACCAGCCGCCTGGCCATGGGCACCGGCACGGTGGGCGTGAATCACCATTCCCACCAGACTGCCCTCGGAATGAAGGGCCTTGTGGACTTGCTGCAGAATGGCTATGACCACGGCCTGCGCTTCTTTGATTCGGCCGATTCCTACGGAAGTCATCCCTACGTGGCGGAGGCGCTGAAGCACGTTCCTCGCGACAAAGTTACGGTGCTGACGAAATCCTGGGCGCGCGATCCCGCCACCTTGCGCGCCGATCTCGATCGCTTCCGCAAAGAGCTGGGCACAGACCACATCGACATTGTCTTGATGCATTGCTTGACCGAAGGCGACTGGACCGAGCGTTACAAGGGCGCGATGGACGTACTTTCTGAAGCGAAACAGAAGGGAGTTATTCGCGCGCACGGCTGCTCGTGTCACTCCATCGAAGCGCTGAGGGCGGCCGCCGCTTCGCCCTGGGTGGAGGTGGACCTGGCACGCATCAATCCCGTGGGTGCTTACATGGACGCCAGCCCTGACGTGGTGCTCCCCCTCTTGAAGCAAATGAAGGCCAGCGGCAAAGCAGTGGTGGGCATGAAGATTCTCGGCGCAGGACAGCTGCGCAATCGTCAGGATGAATCCTTGAAGTACGCTCTCGGTTTGGGCGTGCTCGATGCGTTCACCATTGGGGCGGAGAGCATTGCCGAGCAGCAGGACTTGATGCGGAGAATCGCCGCGGCGGCATAGCACCAGTCGTATGGGACGGGCGGCCTCGCCCGTCGCTCGAGCGAAAGCCCCTGTGGCAGCCAGGCTTGTTCAGGCGGGTCTGGAGACCCGCGACCACACAGTTCACCGCTAAAATGCGTTTGTGTCTTCCTATCGCGGGCGCGTTGCGCCTTCGCCAACCGGCTACCTCCATCTCGGCCATGCGCGGACTTTTCTCATCGCAGCGCGGCGCGCCGAACAAGCCAAGGGCTCGCTGATCTTCCGCAACGAAGACTTGGACCCCGACCGCTGCCGGCCGCAGTTTGTCCGCGCCATGTACGAAGACCTTCGCTGGCTCGGAATCCTCTGGAGCGAAGGCCCAGAATGTGGCGGACCGTTCGCACCGTACTCGCAAAGCGAACGGCACGAAGTCTACGTCGCGGCGTGGCGACAGCTTCGCGACACGAATCTGATTTATCCCTGCACCTGCTCGCGCCGGGAGCTGGCACTATCGACAGCCGCGCCCAACGACAGCGACGAGGAGCCCATCTACCCCGGAAAATGCAGATCACGAACTGATGCGCGAGATTTCGAAACTCCTGCCGGCGTGAACTGGCGCTTTCGCGTGCCCAACGCCGAGGAAATTGTCTTCGATGACCTGCATCTGGGAGCGCAGAGCTACCAAGGAGGCACAGACTTCGGCGACTTCGTCGTCTGGCGGAGGGACGACGTTCCCGCGTACCAGTTGGCTTGTGTTGCCGACGACCATGCAATGAAGATCACGGAAGTGGTGCGCGGCGCAGACCTTCTCAAATCCACCGCTCGCCAGCTTCTTCTCTATCGCGCCCTGGGCTGGGAAGCTCCTCAGTTTTTCCACTGCGATCTGGTGCGAGATGAAGGCGGGGTGCGCCTGGCCAAGCGGCACGACGCGCTCAGCATTCGCGCCTTACGGCAGAGCGGAGTCAGCCCTGACCAGGTACGAACCCGCGCTCTGGCCGCCGTTTGAGAGCGCTGCGCAGGGAAACTCCCCCGCGAAGGTGGACATCGAAAAAAGGCCTTCAGCTTTTGGCTGTGATCCTGGAAGCGGCAACCTGGGGCAAATGCTGAAATGGCAAATTTCGCGAATTGCGAATTCCTGGAGATCCCATGGCGACCAATCCGAAGCTGCCTGACTTTCCTAATATTCCTCCCCGCAGGTCCGGCGACGATCATGCAAAAGTGCAGATGATTCGCAAAAGCAAGTTCCCGTGGCCGATCTTGATGCTGATCGTAGTCGCAGCTCTGATCATTGCCATCATCAGCATCCTTCCAAGAGGGCCGAAGACGACGCAGGCGCCCACCAACGCGGAGATCCCGCCGCAGCCTACAGCGAGTCAGGTGCAGTTCAGTGATTTTCAGATTGTCCCCACGCCCGCCGGTGGCGCTAGTACGAGTGGGGCTGTTTACCTCGATGCCATGCTGCACAATGCCGGCACGACCGCCATCACCGGAGTTCAGGTCAGCGCGACTTTCGTCGGCAAGAACGGCACCCTGAAGACCGTCACCGCTCCAGTGCAGAACATGCCGGGCGCGACGAAGTCGCAGGATCTCGTGACTGATCCGATCAAACCAAACGAATCGCGCCGGGTGTCGATCTATGTGGACCGTCCACCCACCGGATGGAATCACCAACCGCCGCAGATCACGGTGGAAAACGTGAGCGCGACCACGCCGTAAGTGGCGGCGCCATGTGATGGCCGGCTGTTCGTTACTGCTGAACGGCGGTGTTTTCGGCGTTGCCGATCGCGTCTCCGGACAACACCAGCTCCACCCGCCGGTTCTGTTGCCGGCCCTCGGCAGTGTCGTTGGTGGCGATCGGCTGCGTCTTTCCAAAACCGCGGGCTTCAATGGATTGCGCTGCCATGCCCTGAGAGATCAGATAGTCACGAACGGCATCAGCCCGCTTTTCTGAAAGGTCCTGGTTGTACTCGTCGCTGCCGACGCTGTCGGTGTGACCTTCTACTTGCAGGTGCAGGCTGGGATACGCGAGCACAATGCCGGAGACTTTCGCCAGCCGCTCGCGCGCTCCTGGCAGAAGTTCAAAGCTGCCGGTCTTGAAGAGAACATCGGACATGTTGGCGATAAGGCCGCGGGCCGTGTCCCGGGTGGACAGAATGGTGTTGAGCTGTTGCAGTAATCGCGCGCGTAGCTCCTGTTTTTCTTTTTCGGCCTGCTGGCGCAGTTGCTCCGATTGCGCCGCCGCCTGCTGAGCCTTGGCAGTTTCGGCGGCCAGTGCCTGTTGCTGCGCCAGCGCCTCAGCCCTGGCCTTCTCCGCCTCTTCTTTTTGCTGGGCTGCTTCCTGTGCGGCCTGCTCGGCTTCGGCCTTCGCTTTTTCGGCGGCGGCACGGGCCTCTTCAGCTTCTTTCTGCGCCTGTTCCGCTGCCGCGCGTCGTTGCGCTTCGGCATCGGCATCGGCGCGAGCCTTGGCTTCGCGCGCTTCCGCCGCGGCCTGGTCGGCGGCGGCTTTGGCCTGAGCCTCATCTTCGGCGCGCTGCTTGACGGCCATGACGCGCGCTTCTTCCGCGGTCTGCGTGGTCTCGCGTGCCGCGGATTCGATTGCCGCTTTGCCTTGCTTCTGCCGGTAGGCAGTTTCCGCCTGCATTAACTGCTGATCGGCTTTGGGCAGGATCGAGGAGGCGTACTTGTCTCCGGCGGCAATATGCGCGATGCGCACCGCGTTGCGGGCTTCAAACAGTTCCAGGGGGGTGCTGCGGTCAATCCCAAAAATAGCGTTCTGAATGCGTTCGTTCGCGGCCGAGTAGGTGCCGCGTCCCACCAGTTCGTACTTGGCTTCGATGTCTTCTCCCTCGCCAATGCCGTCGGGAACGATGCTCTCCATCACCACCGTGTTTCCGGGTTGCGTCACCGCAAAGTACGGCTCGGCGGTTACGATCAAGCCGAAGGTCTGCATATCGGTCGTGGCTTTGAGGTGCGCGTTGCTGTGTTCGAGCATGATTTCGCCAAGATTGTCGGCGCGTCCCTCGGGAGAGATCGCCCACAAAACATACGTCAGATACTCCAGGCCAAACTTCGTCGCATCTTCCATGTTCTGGAATCTCGCATCAACGGTGATGCTGGCTTTTTTCGCCTCGACCTTGGCTTCGCCGGTAGCGCCGGCCATCAACTCCGTAGCGTGGAACCCAACTTTGAGCGAACCGCCGGGACGATAATGCACCGCCTTCATGGTGCGCGCAACGCTGGCGGCATTCGCCGGCGTGGCGGAGCTTGCGGGCTGGCTTTGCGCGGGCAGCAACGACGTGCTGCAAATCAGGGCGATCAACGAAAAAAAGGTTTTCACAGGAGCTCCGACGGCGAAGTTTTGGGAGTTGTAATGCTTAATGATCTCCGCGAATGCACCCAAAGGAAAGCACGGAAGGTGTTGCTACTTCAGTTACCGGCAGCGAGTTCAGCCCTGTGCACCGGGGCCGATCAATTCCCGTGGCCACGACTTTCCGGTGCTAGAATTTCCTGTCCTACGGGGGATTTCCCTATGCCAGAAACCGCTTTGCAGCCCGTGGCCAGTCCGCTAACTTCGCTTTCCGAAGACGAGGTTCTGTTTCGCGACAACGTCCGCCAGTTCGCCGAGGAAAAAGTCCGTCCGCTGGCGCGCGAAATGGACGAAAAGGGAGTGTTCGATCACAAGCTCATCGACGAATTCTTCCAGCTTGGCCTCATGGGAATCGAGGCTCCCGAAGAGTACGGCGGAGCCGGGGGGAAGTTTTTCGAGGCGATCCTTGCGGTCGAGGAACTCTCGCGCGCGGATGCCTCGGCGGGCGTGGTCGTCGATGTCCAAAACACCCTGGTGAATAACGCGCTGCTGCGCTGGGGAAATTCTGAACAGAAGAAGCGCTACATGCCGCGCATGGCGGCGGACACGGTTGGATCCTACGCGTTAAGCGAAGCGGGATCGGGCTCCGATGCCTTTGCCCTGCAAACCCGCGCCGAGCGGAAGGGAAGCGATTACGTCCTGAACGGCCGCAAGCTGTGGATTACCAACGCCAAAGAAGCCGGGCTATTTGTGCTGTTTGCGACCGTCGATCCCAGCGCCGGCTACAAGGGCATTACCGCCTTCATTGTCGAGAAAGACTTTTCCGGATTTACTGTCGGGAAAAAAGAAGACAAGCTGGGCATTCGCGCTTCGTCGACGTGCGAGCTGATCCTCGAAGACTGCCGCGTGCCGCGCGAAAACGTGCTCGGCGAGGTTGGCAAGGGATACAAGATCGCGATTGAAACCTTGAATGAAGGCCGCATCGGAATAGGCTCGCAAATGCTGGGCGTTGCCCGCGGAGCCTGGGAATATGCGGCCAGGTACGCGCAGGAGCGAAAGCAATTCGGTAAGGCCATCGCGGAATTCCAGGGCATTCAATTTCAGTTGGCGCAGATGGCTACCGAAATCGAAGCCGTGCGACTGATGGTCTATAACGCCGCTCGCATGAAAGATGCGGGTGTGCCTTTCGTGAAGGAGGCGGCCATGGCGAAGTTGTTTGCGTCGCAGGTGGCCGAGCGCGTGACCTCGCTGGCCATAGAGATCTACGGCGGCGTGGGGTTTACGAAAGACTATCCCGTCGAGAAGTACTGGCGCGATTCGAAGATTGGAAAGATCTACGAAGGCACATCGAATATGCAGTTGTCGACCATTGCCAAGCTGGTATCGGGGAAGTGACCCGGCGGCGCGGGCGCCCTCGCCCGCGTCATCCTAGCTGATCTTCTCGCCGATCGACTTCGCCTGCGTGAACAGCAAGAGGTAATCCGGCCCGCCGGCTTTCGAGTCGGTTCCCGACATATTGAATCCACCGAACGGGTGCGCGCCCACGATCGCGCCCGTGCACTTGCGGTTAATGTAGAGATTGCCGACGTGGAATTCGCGCTTGGCGACTTCGATCTTCTCTTTGGAACCGGTATAGATTGCTCCCGTAAGGCCAAATTCGGTGTCGTTCGCGATCTGCAGTCCATGCTCGAAGTTTCGTGACTTGATCACCACCAGCACCGGACCAAAAATTTCTTCCTGCTCGAGCTTTGATTTGGGCTGGATGTCGGCGATGACGGTCGGCGGGATGAAGTAGCCGTCACCGGGCAGACGTTCGCCTCCGGTAATCAACCGCCCTTCGCGCTTGCCGATCTCGATGTAATTCATGATCGATTTCATCGAAGCTTCGTTGATCACCGCCGCCATATTGGCGTTGTCCACCGGGTCGCCAATACCGACCTTGTCCACGCGAGCCTTCAGCCGTTCCAGGAACTTGTCATACACGCGCTCGTCGACAATCGCGCGCGAGCAGGCCGAACACTTCTGCCCCTGGAATCCGAACGCGGCCGCGGCTACGCCCTCCACCGCCGAATCGAGATCGGCATCAGCATCGACGACAATGGCGTCCTTGCCGCCCATTTCCAGAATGGTGCGCTTGATCCAGATTTGTCCGGGCGCGACATCGGCGGCGACTTTATTGATCCTCAGACCGACTTCGCGGGATCCGGTAAACGCGATGTAGCGGGTTTTCGGATGCGCCACGACAGCATCGCCGAAGCTCCCGCCCGCACCCGGGCAGAAGTTCACGACCCCCTCGGGCATGCCCGCCTCTTCGAGGATTTGCACGAACTTGGCCGCGATGGTCGGGGAATCGCTGGACGGCTTCAGAATCACAGTATTTCCGCAGACGATCGAAGCCAGCGTCATTCCCGCCATGATTGCGCAAGGGAAGTTCCAGGGGGGAATCACTGCGCCCACGCCGAGCGGAATGTACACCAGCTGATCATGCTCTCCCGGCAGCTGCACCGGGGCTTTGGCCTGCGAGAGCTTGTGAGCTTCGCGCGCGTAAAACTCGCAGAAGTCAATGGTTTCCGCGATGTCGGCGTCGGCCTCGGCCCAGTTCTTGCTGACCTCAAACACCAGCCATGCCATCAATTCGAACTTGCGTTCGCGCAGAAGCTCACCCGTACGCAGCAGGAGTCCGATCCGTTCTTCCCACGAAGTTCGGCTCCAGGTCTCAAAGGCCCGCAGTGCCGCCTGCATCGCCGGTTCGACGTGCTCTTTGCCAGCCTTCTGATGGATGCCAACAACCTGCGAGGGCCGCGCCGGGTTGAGCGAGCGGATCTTCTCGGTGGTACGGACGCGGTGCCCGCCGATGATCAGATCGTACTCGCGGCCAAGCTGCCCACGAACCTGGTCGAGCGCGGCCCGCATTTCGCGGCGGACGTCGCCCCGGCTGAAATCGGTTGCGGGCTCATTGTGAAACAGGGTTCGCGCGGCATGGGAGGAGGGCCGGGCGGGTGCAGTCAGAGTTGCCATGGAATATTCCTCAAATCAGTGAGTTTTCTGATCTGATTTTACACCTCGTACTTGGCCTGAATACGCGACCTGGCGCTCAGCAGGGCGGACCCTTACGGTCTAATACCGCTTCCTCGCGAACCTAAGGCGGTTTGTGCAACACTTAAAAGCGGTGACGAAATCCATATTGCGCAAGGCTGAGTCCTGACCATGAAGGTTCTTATTTTCGGTGCGACCGGCATGTTGGGCAAAGCGCTGATGAAGAGCTGGACGGAGGATCAAGTTGTTGGACTGGGCAGCGCTCAAGCCGACATTCGAATTCCCGAGCAGGTCGACGCCGTGGTGTCGCAAGTGTCCCCGGAGTGGATCGTGCTCTCCGCTGCATACACCGACGTGGATGGCTGTGAGCTGAATCCGACGCTAGCCGCGACCGTGAACACGCAAGGCGCGATAAACGTGGCGAACGCTGCCGCCCGGGTTAACTCCAGGCTCTTGTTCATCAGCACGGATTATGTGTTTGATGGCAGCCAGACAACGCCCTACGAAACCACGGACCCGCGCAATCCCGTCAGCGCCTACGGAAAGAGCAAGGCGGATGCCGAGGTGAGGCTTGCGAAGATTCTTCCGGATTGCTGCATTGTCCGCACGTCCTGGCTGTTTGGGCCGGGAGGAAAATGCTTTCCGGATACGATCTTGAAACTGGCGGCTGCGCGGCCGCAACTCGACGTGGTTAACGACCAGCGCGGCTGCCCGACCTACACCGTCGATCTGGCAGAGGCGATCGTGCGACTCTGTCACGCCGGCGCTCGCGGTATTGTCCATGCAACCAATCGCGGCGACTGCACCTGGTACGAGTTTGCTTGCGAGATCGTCCGCCAGGCCGGGTTGAAAACCGTGGTGCGCTCGACCACCAGCGAAAAGTTCGTGCGGCCCGCGCCGCGCCCTGGCTATTCCGTCCTTTCTTCTTCCAGCCTGAGGGCGCATGGCATCAGCATGCGGCCCTGGCAGGAGACTCTACCCGAATATCTTCGGCAGCGCGTCCCATCTCCCTAGCGACACGAGTATTCCATCGGTTCAGCGCAAGGCGCACTCTCATGGGCCAGAGTGGGAAAAACCCATGACTTTAGTCATAGTCAAAGTAACCTCGCGGTTACATTCGTACACAGACCGCTGTTGGGAGTTATGAAATCATCTTGGCATGCTCATGCGAGCAAAACGGCGGCTTGCCGTCCGCACCGCGTTGTGTCTGCTGGTGTGCGTTCTTGCTGGATGTCATCCTTCCGAGCAAGAGCGGGCCGCGTCATTCCGCGAAGTTATGGTGGCCGATGCAAATCCTGCGGCGCGTGGGCAGTATGTCCGTAACACCGCGATCGTGACTTATAGCGACCCGGAATGGCGGTTGCTGTTCGCGCAGGATGAGGGAGATGCAGTTTACCTGATGCCGCCCCCCGCCCCTGAACTGAAGGCGGGAGATCGCATTCTGGTCCGCGGAACGACTACCGTTCCCAGCAAACTCCTGGACCATATTGACGTTTCCATCCTTCAGAGAGGCGCGGAACTCCCGCCGCCGCTAAAACTGCGGAATGCGTCGGAGTTGGCCAAGTTGCCCTCGCGCTTCGTGGAGTTGGAGGGAATGGTGCGGTGGTCAGGCATCCGTTACGGGCGGGCCACGCTGGAAGTTTTCGCCGGCGACCGCTCGCTTCGTGCCATTGTGTTTCCCGCAACCAGCGAGGATCTTCCCCGCCTTGGTTCAGAAGTGAAGATTGCGGGAGTGTCCGCACCGGAGTACGACAAAGGAGAGGTGCAGACGCTTCAGATACTCACCCCGTCGGCTCGCCATATTCGGGTTTTGCAGGTAGGTCCGCCTGATCCTTTTTCCATGCCGCGCAACAGCTTGCAGGACCTGAAGAACATGCGAACGGGGTCCCTGGTACACCTGACCGGGAAGACAGTCGAGCGCACGGACGGCGTCCTGCTGGAGGATGGGGCATCCTCAATCGCGGTGAACCCACGTAAACCCGTGCACGGCGACTATGCCAAGGTTGATGTGGTGGGCTTTTGGAACGGCCACGGCCTTGACGACGCGATGATCCGGCCAGTCGGCGAACTCACTAGCGAAAAGGGCGATATCACTACACTTGCTGACTTGAAACGGCTGACGCTGGCACAGGCGTCCTCGCAGCTCCATGTCCGAGTGCAGGGAATTGTCACCTACTGGGACCCCTACTGGCATCTGCTCTTCGTGCAGGATCCCACGGCTGCGGCGTTCATCGGCACGGACGCCCCGAACCTGAGCTTCCGCGCGGGTGATGTTGTGGATGTTTCGGGTACAACGAACCAGGGAGACTTTGCTCCTACCGTGGCCAATGCGAGGGTAAGTTTCGTTCGGCGGGGCAGTTTCCCCGAACCCGTGAACCTGGACTTGATTCAGTCCAATCTGGCGGATGCCGATTCGCGCTGGTGCAACTTCAAAGGGGTGGTACACACGGCAAAGGTGCAGGACGGCCATACCATTCTGAAGCTGGGGGCAGGCCAAACCGCCGTGAGTGTGGAATTGCCAACTCTCATTAGAGGCGAGGAACTGGTCGACAAGGAAATTTCCGTAACCGGGGCTTTAGGAATTCTCTTCAACGAGCGGCGCCAAGCCGTGGGACACCAGATTTTCGTTCCCTCCCCGGAGTTTCTCCAGGTGGTGAACAACGGTGGGAAGCCGAATTCCCCAAGCGCCATCATCGCATTGCGCAGGTATTCGCCCGACTTTGACGAACACCACAGTGTTCACATCAGCGGGACCGTGGTTCTCCAGGGGCCGGAGCACACCATCTTTGTGCAGGACAAAACTGCCGGCATTCAAGTGCGCATGGTTGCACCCGCCAACGTCTCGGACGGCGATGAGGTTTCAGTGCAGGGTTTCCTGCTGCCGGGAGAATACTCGCCCGTCCTGGAAGACGCGACGGTGCAGCGGAATGGCGCGGGTGAGGCGCCGCAACCGGAACCGATCACGCCAAAAGCGGCGATGGAAGGATTTCATGATTCGCAATATGTTTCGATGAGGAGCGTTTTAGCCGGCATACGCTCCTCGCGCAACGGCCTTGTACTCCTGCTGAATGACGGAAGTGCGTCGTTTGAGGCTATGGGTCCGGCAAGCAGCGAAGTTTCCGCCCTGCGGGTGGGCAGCCTCATCGAGATCCGCGGTATTTGCCGGGTCAGCCTCGACCGCAGCAGCCTGCCCTACAGCATTCGCGCCTTCACCCTGGTGTTTGATTCGCCTGGGGCCATTCGCGTGCTTCGACCCGGACCGTGGTGGGACGTGAACCGGGTGCGCTGGGCTTTTCTGGTGATAGCCTTTCTGGCCGGCGCGGCGGCGTTGTGGGCGACCGTGCTGCGGCGGCAGGTGCATGCGCAGACCTGTGAGTTGCAGCTCTCTCTGGAAGGCAAACGCAAAGCGCAGCAATTCGACATGGCCCGAAACGAAGTGCTGGAAAGCATTGCCCGCAACGCGCCCTTGCCTGAAAGTATGGAACGGCTGGTGCTCGCGATCGAAGAGCAGATGCCGGGTTGCTCTTGTGCGATCGTGCTGCCGCCGGATGGCCGGTCTTTTTTGAACGGGAAGCCGGCGCCTGTCCTGATCGCCCCGGGCATTCCGGAGGATTTCTATCCCCAGGTCCTGCCGGTGCTGGCGTCAGTTCTGCAACCTGCGGAAGCCAGTTTTCACGTGGGGCAAACGGGCAGTGATCCAGACTTGCTTGCAAGTCTCGTCAGCATCCTCCGCCAGGCAGGAAGGGTGGTTTCCACCGCCAATGTCACCATCGTTTTCTCGGCCAGCGGCATGGCAGAAGGACTAATCATCGTATTTCTGGAAAACTCGGTTCCGGCGGGCTCGGGGAGTCTGCAGCAGGAACTTTTGCAGTCGGCGTCAAGGCTGGTTTCCCTGGCGAGAGATCACGGGTATATGCATGAGCGTCTTTTGCATGAGGCGCGTCATGATGGGCTCACAGGGCTGCCCAATCGCACGGTTGCGGAGGACCGCCTGGAGCAGGCCCTGGCGCGCGCCGACCGGCGGCGAAAGCTGTTTGCGGTTTTCTGCATCGACCTGGATGGCTTCAAGGCCATTAACGATGAATTAGGCCATGAAACCGGCGATAAGCTTTTGCAAATCGTTTCCACTCGCCTGAAATCGCGGGTGCGGCACTCGGACACGCTGGCCCGTGTGGGCGGCGATGAATTCATGGCGGTGATCGAAGATTGTTCCGGCGGTCCCGCGGCGCACGCCGTCGCGCAATCACTCCTCTCAGCGCTGCAGGAGCCGGTGGCCCTGGACAACCAACAGCTCAAAATCTCCGGCAGCATCGGCGTAGCCATGTATCCCGTCGATGGCACCAACGCCTCGCAGCTCAGGCGCAACGCCGATCAGGCGATGTATCGTGCCAAGAGCCGCGGCGGCGGCCAGATCTGCTTTTGGTCGGCGGAACCAGTGGTAGCCGCCCAGGCTGCGCAGAAATCATCGTCGCAGGGCTGAGTTTACGAGGAAAGCCGCTGCCGCTGGGGAAAGTGCCGTGTCACAAAGCTCATGGCTTCCGCCTTGCTGCGGAGCTTGCCATCGAGTTGGGCATCTTCAATGGTGCTCAGAATCTGCTTGAACAGCGGGCCGGGCTCATAGCCTTGCGCAATCAGATCGTCTCCGCCCAGCAGCGGCTTGGGGCGGACCGACTCTGGGGGGAGATTCGCCATCTGCTCGCGCGTGTAGTCGTACATGCGGAGGCTGCGATGACTGGATTCGCAATCCAGGCGGTGCAGTTCGAGATGCTGATCAAAATGCGCCAGGCGAATGAACTTCTTGAAGGTCGACGGTTTCATGCGCTGCACATCGCCAAAGCGCATATGGTTGTCGACCAGCGCGAGAATCTGCTGCGTGTCATCGTTGGAGAAACGCAAGCGCCGGCAGACTTCTTGCGCCATCCTGACGCCAACATTTACGTGATCATCGAAGCGGATGCGATCGTGGGCTCGCCGAAAAGTTGGCGGCTTGCCCACATCATGCAGCAGCGCTCCCCAGGCCAAGGTTACGGGGCAGGGATGGGGCAGTTTTTCGAGCAGCAGTAAGGTGTGCACGAAGACATCGCCTTCCGGATGAAACTCCGGCGGCTGCTCCACGCCTTTCATTGCGGAAATCTCAGGCAAGATTTCTTTTAGCAACCCGCTCCCATCGAGCAGCTCAAAGGCACGCCGGGCGTGTCTTTCAATCAGCATGCGGGTAAGCTCGTCGCGCACCCGTTCGCGCGACACCTGGCGGATTTGCGGGGCCAGTCGCTGCATCGTGGCGAACGTTTCCGCTTCAATGGAATACTCAAAGCGGGCGGCGAAGCGGACGCCTCGCAGCATGCGCAGCTTGTCTTCGCTGAAGCGGAGTTCCGGATTCCCGATTGCGCGGATGATCCTGGCTTCAAGGTCCCGGCGCCCGCCAACGAAATCGAGCAACTCGTTCTTCAACGGATCGAGCAGCAATCCATTGATGGTGAAGTCGCGGCGCTGCACATCTTCGCGCGCATCGCGGCTGAAGCGGACTTCGTCAGGATGGCGGCCATCGGAGTAGCTGATATCGCGCCGGAAGGTCGCGACTTCGACGCAGGTTTTGTGATGGTGGCCGAGCGCGACTGCTTGCCCGTCAGTTGCATCGGATCCGGAATCGCCTGGGTCGGAAGTCTTCAGCCGGTGCACTCGTTCGCTCTCCGGCAGCGGAACCAGCACGACCCCGAATTGCGCGCCCACCGCGTAGGTTTCGGGAAAAACCTGCATGACCTGCTGAGGAGTAGCGTCGGTGGCGACGTCGTAATCGGCAGGCTCGCGGCCCAGCAGCAGATCGCGCACGCATCCTCCGGCGAGGTAGGCCTGGAATCCGCCCTCGCGCAGCGTCGTTACGATTGAGATGGCGAAGGCTTTTGACATGGCATTCCGAGCTGGCTTCGCACCCAGTTGCCATGATACAGGCGGCGCATGGAGCGGTCAGCAAAGCCAGGTCAGCGCGCGAGCAGTGGCTGCACGTCGACGCTGATCCTGGTCCTTGCGCCCACGGTGACTTCGACCGGCTGGCCGCGTTTGAGATACGGCTGCATTACCTCGGGCTTAAGCCACTGCAGCTTCCAGCCGTTCTCGATGGCCACGACCGTGTACTTGCCGGGAAGGACATTGAAGAGAGAAAAGGTGCCATCGCTATCGCTCTGATCGCGCCGGACCAGGGACGAATTGTGCTCGAACTCGGGTGGCACTAAAACAATCATGACGCCAGGCGCGGGCTTGCCGTCGCGTAAGGCGATGCCATCGATGCGCCCGCGGGCTTCAGAAACTGTGACGACCAGCCGCACAGGATTGCCGCCTTGAATTTCGATCTGGCGTCCAAGAACCCTGGCGCCCGTGGCGGAGATGTTCTTGACCAGAAAAGTGCCAGGCCCGGCAATCGTGACGTCGTAAAAGCCCGATTGGAAGCTGCTCTGACCAGCGTCAAGTTCAAATTTTCCCTTTGCGTTGATTCTGGCTCCGATGTCCCCCTCCGCATGATTGGAGAAGCGAATGGCGGTGAATTGTGGCAAAGGCTCGCCGGTGTCCAGACGAACAATTCCGCTGATCACGGGCGAACTCGAAGCGTCCTCGGCGTCAACCTGGGTGTCATTGGAAACGGAGATCTGCTTCTCGCGGTCGCCCGGGCTTGCGCCGGCGTGCAGGGCCAGAGTGTATTGGCCCGCGGGGATGCCGGTAAGTTCAACTTCGCCGTTTCGCAAGTCGCTGGTTTCGCCGGGGACCGGCATCACGGCGCCGCCGAGCACGCGTTGCGTGAGATTCACTCCGATTCCCTGAGAAGGATCGGCGACCGCGTTGCTGATTCGCAGGTGCACAGCGGGAACAGCAGCCAGGGCAACATCGGCGGATGCATGCTCGCCGCTATCGATCACGATAGGGGTGGCGCTATTCGGATCACTGGTGCCCGAATAGTACGTAATGGGATAGGCGACATCGAACTGCGCTTGCTCTTGCGGGTCGGGTTCTGGTTCTCTCGCGGCGTGAAAGGTCGCCATGATTCTAGGTCTAAGGCCCGGCCGCATCTCCGCGTACCAGGGGCGGGCCGACACCGCGATGAAATACGTGCCCGGCCCTAAGTGGCCGAACTGGTAATGGCCCTGATCATCTGTCGGGACCGTCGTCATCATCTGAACTGAGTCGGCGCCGTCGTGCGCGCCTCCGCGAAACAGCATGACCTGTCCATCCCGGATCGCTTCCCCCTGGTCATCGGTGACCGTCCCCTCAATGGCGGCATCTGGGCGCAGGCGAAAGACGATGCTATCGCTTTCAACCGTTGGTCCCAGGGCTATGGCGGTTGCGTACTCTTCGTGTTGCTCGAACCGTTGCCTGACGAAGCCGTGTCCTTCTGCCTCCACCCAGTATTTCCCCCGGCGGAGATTATCGAAGTGAAATCGTCCATCCATTCCGGTGATCATGCTCTGTGCCGCGTCGGCTTCTTCGGCCCGGCCCATCGAGACTTCGATGTTCGCCAGTGGCTCGCCGGTTCGCGCGTTCACGGCGGTTCCCGTGATTCGATAGCGGGGGGCCTGCGCCTGGGTGGTCGCCAGCACGGTGAGCAACGCAAAGCCAATCGCGAGTCGAAGGATTAAGCTCATTCGGTGACGTGAATCAGGTCGAGGTTGATGGTGTGCTCCTCGTCAGGGCCTAGCACGACATGAACCGCCCCCGAGAGATATCTCCCAAGGACGTCGGCATTGCTATATTCGACGTCTGCTTGATCCAAGGCGAGGATGCTATAGCTTCCGGGCGCCAGGTTCTGGAGCAAGAACTCACCGCCGCCGCCGACCCGCACCGATGTTGCTTGCAGTGGGGCCCCGTCCCGCACCGCGATGACGGTTGCGCGATCCTCGCCTTGCAGGGCAACGCGGCCGGTCAAACGAGCAGCGTCGTCCCGCAAGACGACTTCAATTGCGGGGGGCTGCGCTCCGGGGACAATCGTCAGGTTTTCCCTCAGCAGATCGACTCCGCCGCTTTGCACGGACTGCACGTACCAGCTATCGCCCCGGTTGGTGCCGACCTCGACCGAATACGTACCCGGGGGAACGTTTTGCAGCACATGAAAGTTCGAGTCGGTAGAACTGCTGTCCCAATATTCCTGGCCGCCCAGCAAAACACCAGCCTGCGAAAGGTGAACCGAGGGTGATGGAGTACCTCGGGATTGAAACGAGGCAGGGGAAGGGTGTGTCGGCTCGGCCCTTACGAGAATCGGGATCGATGGCGCGGGCGCGAGCACAACCTTTAAACCGGAAACGTCCGAGGTCGTATTCAGAGGCATGCGATCGACTAATTGAGTTCCGCGCCCACCCCAGGTTGTAGCTTCCAGAGTGTATGAGCCCGCAGGCGCCCTGGTCTCGAAGTGACCGTCAGAACTGACGGTCACCGGAAACGAAAGGCTTTCCCCGAAGCCGTCGTAAAACTGGAAATTCACTCGATCCGCGGGTGCCCCCACAACCTGACCGGAAATTTTGTGTAGCGGAATCGCTGCCAGGATCAGATTCGTGTTCAGTTGCTGGCCTGCGCTGAGTTCGAGCGGAGTCGCTCCTGCAGGATCATTCGCCGCGGGATAGAAGATTGCCGGGTATGCCTCCTCACGTCCATTCTTTAGCTGCGGCATTTCAAAGCGCCAGGTCGGACCAGCTTCGAGATAGTAAAAGCCCGGAGGAAGGTTCGCGACGCGGAAGTCGCCATCCTGGTTCGTCATTGTCATTTGCCTCTGAAGCCAGTGCTTACGGCCGTTCGAGATGCGCGCAGTAAGCACTTTCACTGGCAAGTGCTCGATTGCTTCGCCCACCGCATCCTGCGCGCGACCGTAGATCACGCCTTCGGGAACGAGCTTCAGGACAACGGGCGTGGTGTCGGGGCCGATGCTGGCGATTTGCGGCCCCGCCGCAATGCCGGCCTCGTGCTCGTCGAAAAAGCCGGGCTTGCGAACCAGCAGGGCAGCGCGGCCTGCCCGCAAATTGTCGAACTCGAATTGCCCGCCGGCGTCGGTGAATGCAAGCCTTTCGGGACCGGCCAGAAGGCGCACCACCGCTCGTCGCACCGGTTCTCCTGTAACCGAGTTGATCACGCTGCCGACGACTTTGTAGGAGGTTTGCGCTTCGGGCGATTCCGACGAGGTTTGCGCATGTGCCAGGCAGGCGGCGGAACACAAGACAAGAATCGTCCACCGGAATACGGCAGCGGCGCGCATGAGAATACCGGCCTGAGCAGGATGGCAACTACTTCCGGTTAGACTCCAGCGTGGCTGCTTTTGTTGCCCGCGGGCAGATGTGGATTGGAACTTGTGGGCCGCATATTGTTGCCCGCCATAGCTGCAACCCAACACTCAAGGTACATGGCCCGGGGAAATCTGTTGGCAAACACTTTCGTGCTCTTAGACTGAACCTATCCCCGTACAGACGGTTTTTGGACAGCTAACCCTTCCAGCGGTAGGCATTCGGCTGGCGCAGTCCGATATGAGCAAGAACCCGGAAGGCGAACTCCTGGGCCATCTGGTCGAGGGTTGCAGGCCGGAAATAGTAAGCGGGAATGAGCGGAAAAATGGTCGCGCCGGCATCGGCAGCGCGATACAGGTTGCGAATGTGAATTTTGTTGAGCGGACTTTCACGCAGGCAGAGCACAAGCGGGCGGTTTTCCTTCAGGCAAACATCGGCGGCGCGCTCGATGAGATGGGATGCGACGCCGTTGGCGATTCGCGCCAGAGTGCCGACGCTGCAGGGAAGCACGATCATGGCGTCGGCGGGATAGGAGCCGCTGGCGACATTGGCCCCGATGTCGGCGTTCGATTGCACGTGGATTTTGCGCGAAGCGCGATTTCGGCCTAGCAGTTGGCTGAGCAGATTACTGCGGCCGCGAATTTCGAGTTCTTCGGCCATCACGCGCAAGGCCGAATCGGAGGCAATGAAGTTGACGTTTTGAACACGGGCATCGGCCTCAACCGTGAGCAACAGGTGGCGGAGGAAAAGCGCCCCACTTGCGCCGGTGGTGGCGATGGTCAGGTTCTGCGGATGTTCAGCCATGAAGAAGTTCTGAGCATAGGGAGAGAGGCGTAACCAGTCAAGCTGGATGAAGGCGAAGGTTAGACGCGGCGAACGGCGGCGTGCGGCGGCACAAATGCACGCTCTGGCGGCGGTGCGCCGCGAGATCGGATCACGCGACCGGGCGAGCGGGCGCAAATATTTGCGGGAGTTCAGCCGCGCATTCCAGGACTATCAACAAATCCTAGCCGCCCAAGAGCTTCATGACCGGGTGGCCGCCGCCGACATCGTGCTGATTGGCGATTATCATTCGCTGGCGGCGTCGCAGAGATATGCTGCAGGTCTGGTCGAACAATTAGCGCCGGTTCGTCCGCTGGTGCTTGCGGTAGAAGCGGTGCTGTCGCGGGACCAGGCCGTTCTCGAGTCCTGGTGGCGGCGGGAAATCAGCGAAGATGAGCTACGCCGCGGTGTACGGTTCGACCAGGATTGGGGATATGACTGGACGCCATTTTTTGAATTGCTGACCGCCGCCCGCGACCACGGGGAAGCCATTTATGGTTTGGACCGCCTGCCACGCGATGACTTTCGCCGCATTCGCTCGCGTGACCGTCACGCGGCTGCCAAGATCAGCGAAGTTCGAGAACGGCATCGCGAAGCCCGGATCCTCGTCCTTTTCGGCGAGTCGCACCTGGCCCCTCAACATCTGCCCGCCCTCGTAAAACAGGCGCTGCCGCAAGAGCGAGTTCTCACAGTCCTGCAGAACATCGACAAGGTGTATTGGAAAGCCGTTGCACAGCGGGCCGTTGCCGTGGCCTTCAATGACGAGGCTGTCTGTGTTTTCAATTCCACTCCCTTGGAAAAATACGAGAGCTATCGCATGGCCATGGCGAAATGGGACGGCGACGATTCGCCTGATCTTACACCGGCGGTTTACAACGTGATCGCGTCCATCGCGCAAACCTTAGGCTTTCGCCTCGACTCACCCCAGAATGGCACCCAGCCGAAGTATCTGGCCGATTCGTTCCCTGAAGTTGTTACGATCGACGAAAACAGCACGCACAATGAACCAGTCCGCCATTCCGATCTGGCCGCTGGCCACCCGATTTCGCCAGATCACATGGGGGCGATGCTGGAGGAGAGCGGCTGTATCTACGTACCGGAGACCAACACTTTTTTTATTCGCGAATTCCGCGTCGCCCAGGTAGCGGCTGAGGCAACGCGGTTCTTGTACCGCGCCTGCACGGCCACTCTCCGTGGCGGATGCTCCGTCAATCGGAAGTCGGAGGAGTGCCTGGCGAATTTCGGCTCGAGGCTGTTATGTGCGCAGGAGATGGGTGAAAAGCAGGGGAGCGAGTCGGAAGGGGATGCGCTCTACCGGGACTTTCTCTCCGGCCGCCGGTCCATGGCGGCCATTCGGCGCATGTTCTTTGAGCGTCTTTAACTCGACTCCGCGGGAGCAAAGACCACCAGCAGGACCACTTCCTCTTCGATGTCGAAGAATCGATGCTCTGTCCGGGCCTCGACGAAGATCACGCTGCCCGGCTTGACCTGGGTTTCGCTTGCTCCAACCCGCACCTTGGATTTTCCGCGAATGACGCAGTAAATCTCATCTTCCTGGTGTGGGGTTTGCTTGTCCGTTGCGCCCGCAGCCAGCACATAGATGCCGGCGCTCATAGCCGGAATGCGCAGGAATTCCTGGTAGCGCCGCTCCGCGGTGAGTTGGTTGCGAAGCTGCTCAACCTCAAAAACCCCGTTCACCCGAGCGCCCCCTGGAAGAAAATCTCCGTGTACTGCTGCGCCAGGGTTTCCTCCTGCAGAGTTCCCTCGGGGCGATACCACTGGTAAATCCAGTTGAGCATTCCCAGCAGCGCGAAGGCGGCGGCGCGGGGCGTAACTGTTCCTTGGGAGCCGCGGGCGCGTTGTACCTCGGCTACGAGATTTTCGAGAAAGTGAATGTAATCTTTTTTTCGCGCGTTGATGCGCTTGCGCAGTGTAGGCGGCAGCGGATGGTTCTCGTGCAGCAGCACGGTAATCTCCCGCTCGCGCTCGCTAAGCACGACCGCTATATGGCGGCGAATGAGCGAACGCAGCCGCTGTTCCGGGTCGGGAATGGCCATGACCGGCTTGAGGACGTTCTCCTCCGTGATGTCCATGGCGTGGTTCATCAGGTTGAAGAGGATTTCGTCTTTGCTCTGGAAATGGTGGTAGAGGCCGCCCTTGCTGAGCTTGAGGGCGGCGGCAACATCGTTCATGGAAGTCGCGTCGTAGCCCTGCTGCTGGAAAAGCCGGGCGGCGGCGCGCAGAATTTCCTGGCGCGGTTCGGCGATGGCTTCGCGAGGCATCGGCGACCAATATACAGGTTCTGTGCACCGGCTTCTAGCGACTCCCCCCAGGCGTGGCATTCCTCAAACATGGATCGTTGGACCTCTTCGGTGGAAGGAATTGTCTTGCGGGATGCGGCGGTTTGCCGGTGCGCACTCGACTCGTCGCCGCGCTGGTGAAAGCACGGAGTTGAGAATGACGCATGGTCAGTATGGCGTTAAGTTGTTGAAAACAGGAAGAAAGAATCTGCGGGAACTCGTAACCTGCCGGCGGAGTCTAACAGGTATGTAACGGCTGTGCCATTGCACCTATAATGAGGTAACGCCGCGGACGTTCGTGGCGGGAGCAGCCAACGTGGGCGATTTCGCAAGCGCGATCGGCATTCGAGCGGAAGAATCCGCTGTCATCGCGGAGCTGAAAGCTGGGTCCGAGGACGCGTACGCCTGGCTGATTGGAGAGTTCCACCAGCCGGTTTACAGCCTGGTGTATCGAATTCTGACCGATCCTGCTGATGCCGCAGATACGGTGCAGGAAGTTTTCTTGAAAGTCTTCCGTGGAATGAGGTATTTCCATGGCGAGTCCAGTTTGAAGACGTGGATCTACCGGATTGCGATTCATGAGGCTTCGAACCGGCGGCGTTGGTGGTTCCGGCACAAATCGAAGGAAACGTCGATGGAACCAGCCGAGAACGAGGGCTACGAGCATCCGGTTTCTGCTGCGGTCAACGCGGCGCTTGTCGATCATCACAAGTCGCCATTTGACAATGTGGCCGACGAAGAACTGAAAGCCCGGGTTGAGCAGGAATTACGGAAAATCGCGGAACCGTACCGGACGGCAGTGGTTCTTCGCGACATCGAGGAGCTTTCGTACGAAGAAATCGCGGAGATTACGCAGGTGTCATTGGGCACAGTGAAGTCGCGGATCACCCGCGGCCGCGACGCACTGAAGAAAAGGTTGAACGCGTTGGTTGAGGAAATTGGCCCGGAATTGGGTTTCAAGGCCGCTGGGGCGCGGAATAAGAATGAAGCTGGCGCTCAGGTTTCACGTGGCAGGGAAATCGAGGTAACGCCATGACCTGCGGACAGGTAAAGTCGACGCTTTCTGCTTATCTGGACGGAGCTGTAACCGGTAAGCAGATGTACTCGCTCGATCAGCATTTGCGCAACTGCGGGAACTGCACGGCGGAATATAACTCGCTGCGCCGCACCCAGGCGTTATTGTCGGCGGTGGGCAGAGCCAAACCTCCGCAAGACTTGTCGTTGAAGTTGCGCCTGGCGATTTCGCATGAGGCCGCCCGCGTGCGCCAGCCGTTGTGGGGCAGTTTCGGATTGCGCCTGCAGAATGCCCTGAGGGTATTCATGGTTCCTGCCACGGCCGGCATCCTCGCCACCATCGTGATTTTTGGTTTGCTGATGGGCTTCATTACTCCGGTCCAGGCGAACACTAACGATGTTCCATTGCTGATTTCCACCGATCCGGAGCTGCAGCAAAGCGCTTTCGATATGACGCTGAGCGATGCCGGTCCCGATTCGCTGGTGATCGAAGCCTACATCGATGCCGCTGGCCGGGTGGAGAACTACCGCATTCTTTCCGATCAGGACAAGTCGAAGGCGCTGCCATCGCAAGTGAAGTACATGTTGATCTACTCACGGTTCCGTCCGGCAACCTGGATGGGCAGCCCCCGCCCCGGCACCGCGGTCCTGTCATTCTCCCGCATCAGCGTGAAGGGTTGATCTTTTCGGTCCTGTAAGAACACTTCTCGAGGGCGTGCTTCTCCCGGCAGGCAGCCCGCCGTTCTGAGTCTCTCGTAAGCAACTCGCATCCAGCAGCATCCATCCAACCATACGCTGAAAACCCCGAGGGAAGACTTACGTTAAGCCGAGCGGTCCGGAATGAGAGGCCTGTTCGGGTGCGCGCAAACGGTGGAGCGGGTGGAATTTCGCCCGCCCAAGGGGAGCGGCGAAGTTGCTTGCGCCAGCCGCGTCACCGCCTTCGGGAATCGTGAAGACGTGCTCGCTTGTGGGGCGTGCCTTGAACGATTTTAGCGGCTAGCTCACAAACGCCCTGTAAGTGAGAGGGCGAAGCTGCGGACGACTCATGAATTTGGCTGCGCCACTCCTGCAACCCTGTCCTACGCCGGCGCTACAATCTGCGCAGGCCAGCTGGCTGGCGGCTTACACGCATGCCCGCCACGAAAAAAAAGTCGCCCAGCAACTCGAGCAACGCGGTATTGAGCACTTTCTTCCCGTGTACCGCTCGGTGCGGCACTGGAAAGACCGCCGCAGGGAACTCGATCTGGTCCTGTTTCCCGGATACGTGTTCGTGCATGTATCGACTTCTGAGCGATTGCGGATTTTGCAGTTGCCCGGCGTGGTGCGCTTTGTCCAATTCAGCGGTCAGCCGGCCACGCTTGCGGCAGGCGACATGGAAGCGTTGCGCAATGGATTGTCGCAAGGGGTCACGGCCGAGCATCACCCTTATCTCACGGTGGGGAGACGAGTGAGAGTTGCTCATGGCCCGCTCGCGGGAGCACGCGGCATTCTGTTGCGCGTGAAAACCAACTGGCGAATTGTGATTTCGATTGACGCCATCATGCGTTCCGTGGCCGTCGAGGTAGATGAAGCGGATGTGGTGCCTGAATTTTGAAACTCGGCTCGCGGCTTGAGCTGCCAGCTTTCAGCCTGGAAACGGGATTCATTTTCCTTGGCGAACCGGGAATCAACAGCCGAGAGCCTGTTTGAGGTTTCCATGAAGACGCAGCGATTCATTTCTGTCCTCCTCCTGATCTCCGTTGTTGCGCTGTCTGCTCACCTGCTCTGCGCGCAACAACGCGACGATAGCAACCAGGACGACTACGCTTCACGCACGCGCGCCCTGGACGAGTCCGATTCGCGAGCGGAGAAAGAAGCGGAGCGCATGGTTTCATTGCCTCCGGAAAAAATCATCCTCTTGCTGCAGGAGGAACCCGGGCTGTTTCTGGAAGTCAAAAAAATGCTGGTCCGCAAAGCTTATGCCCAGGGTAGAGTTCTCGATCCGAAAGAACTCACCGATGATGCCGTTTTTCGGCTGGTGCGCGATGACGAAGATACTCGCGCGGTAATTACGCAGCAGATTGTCGATCGCGGATACGTCCGCGCCAAGCCGACTCGCGAAGAAATGGCCAAGGAAATGGAACAACGGCAACAGGTGGCACAGGCCAGGATGCAACGCGAGGGGCCCGGTTCCGATGAAGAGAACGGGCAAGCAGAGGACAACCGCGGTCCACAGAATCGCTACGCACCGCCTTACACGAATCAGCAGAACCCGCCGTCATATCTGCCCAATGTTCCCCCGCAGGAGAATCCGCAGCCTTCAGCTCCGCAAAATCTGCAGAACGATCCGACGCGGCAGCTGATGCAGGCCAGCGCCACGGGTTCCGCTCCCGGCCAGGATTCCGGTGGTCTCCCTTTTGACGCGGTGGTGGGAGCAGACCAGTCGCAGCTCAGTCCGGAGCAGATTCAGCAGCTGATCAGCACGTATGGCAAAGGCCAGATGGGTTCCGCTAGCGGAGGCCAGGGCAACCTGGGAGCGCTTGCGGGCGGCGGCGCCCCGGGCATGGGCCAACCGCAATCGCAGGAAGAGGCCTATTACAACTCGGTGCGATCGGGCACGTATGCGCGCTCGAACCAACTGCCGCAACAAGCCAAGCTGGAGACGAACCCGCCATTCAATTCCGAAAGACAGATGCGGCGGCCGGCCAAGCGGGAGCGCGATCAGCCCGCGCTGATGCATCGCTCCAATCCCTATGCGGATGTTCCGTCCCTCTACGATCTGTATTCGCAATACTCGAAGCGGCCTACCGAACTGAAGCGCTTCGGCATGGATATTTTTGAAAACGGCACCGGAAATTTCGATCAGCTTCCCATGGATTTGCCCGCCGGCCCGGAATATGTGCTTGGACCCGGCGATGGGCTGAACATCGACCTGTGGGGTAGCGTCTCGCAAAGGCTGCATCGCGTGGTGGATCGCGAAGGCCGGCTGAGCTTGCCGGAAATTGGGGTCATCCAAGTCGCCGGGCACACGCTTGGGGATGTGCAGCACATGGTGCAGGCAGCCCTGCGCAGCCAGTTCCGCGAGCTCGAAGCCGATGTGTCTCTCGACCGCCTGCGCGCGATCCGGGTTTACGTTGTCGGGGACGTGCAGCGGCCCGGGGCGTATGACATCAGTTCGCTCTCGACTCCGCTGAACGCTTTGTATCAAGCCGGAGGACCGACATCGCGAGGCTCCATGCGCATCGTCAAGCACCTCCGCGGCAATCAACTGGTGGAGACGGTTGATCTTTATGATCTGCTGTTGCACGGCGTTCAGGCCGGAATGCAGCGGCTCGAATCGGGCGACACCATTCTGGTTCCACCCATCGGCACTCAGGTCACGCTGGAAGGAATGGTAAGACGCCCCGGGATTTACGAACTGTATCAGGAGAAAAGCCTGGCGGAAGTCTTGCAATTGGCCGGCGGCGTGCTTCCTTCCGGAACGCTGCGGCATGTCGATGTTGAGCGCGTGCAGGCGCATCAGGACCGCACCATGCTGCGGGTCGACTTGCCGGAAGGCAATGACGATGCGAAGGTCACCGAAGCCCTCGAGCAGTTCCATATTCAGGATGGCGACAAGATTAAAATTTCGCCCATCCTGCCGTTCGCGCAAAAGACGGTGTACCTGGATGGCCACGTCTTCCGTCCCGGCAAGTACGCCTATCGGGAGGGGATGAAGGTGACGGACCTCGTTCACTCCTATAGCGACCTGCTCCCCGAGCCCTACAACCAGCACGCCGAGCTTATTCGCCTGAGCGGCCCCGATCATGCGCCCCAAATCATCGCGTTCAACCTGGGAGATGCGCTCTCCGGCAAAGATCAGGACCTCGTGCTTAAGCCATTCGACACGGTGCGGGTTTTCGGCCGCTTTGATTTTGAAGATCCGCCCATTATCACGGTTACAGGGGAAGTTCGCGATCCCGGCGATCACCTGACCAACGGCGCTACGTATTTGCGCGATGCCGTATTCCTCGCCGGCAACACGACCCCCGATGCCGATTTGAGCGACGCGCAAGTGTTCCGCAAAACCCGCGACGGCAAAATGGAAGTGCTGAACGCGAATTTGCGCAAGGCACTGGCCGGCGATCCCAAAGACAACATTCTCCTGGAGCCGCAGGACCGCGTATTCATTAACAAGAACGTGCAGCGCATCGATCCCGCAACCGTGGAGATTGCCGGCGACGTGGCCAAGCCCGGCAAATATCCGCTGGGCGCGAACATGACCGCGGCAGAATTGGTGCGAGTTGCCGGAGGAATGAAGCGTTCCGCCTATACACAGACCGCCGAGCTTACCCGCTATTCGGTGGAGCATGGCAAAGACATCGAGACTGAGCACATTCCGGTCAAGATGGCGGCGGCACTCAGTGGCGAACCGGACACCGACATGCGCTTGCATGCCGGAGACGTGCTTACGATCGGGCAGATTCCGGGATGGAAAGACATCGGCGCGACCGTCGATGTGGAAGGCGAGGTCGTCCATCCCGGCAAGTACGGCATCCAGGACGGCGAGCGGCTGAGCGATGTGCTGGCGCGCGCCGGCGGCTTCCGCGCGGATGCCTATCCCTACGGCGCGATTTTCGAGCGAGTCGAAATTCGCGAATTGGCGGAAAAGAACCGCCAGCAGTTGATCGCGGACGCCAGGCAGGAAGGCGCAGGCCTGACCGCTGGGTCCTCGGCGACCGGCATGGGCATGGGATCCGCGGAGGCGCTGGGTAAGCTGGCATCGATTGCACAATGGCGCGATGCAATGCAGAAGCTTGAAACCACCCCGGCGGTGGGCCGAATGGTAATCCATATCGGCAGAGGCAAGTCGTGGATCCACAGGGCGCAAGATGTTCAATTGCGCGCCGGCGACTCCATCTACATTCCCAAGCGGCCGAATTTCGTCATGGTCCAGGGCGCGGTCTACAGCCCCATGGCGATTGCGTTCCGTCCGGGCAAGAGCGCACGCTGGTATCTGCACCAGGCGGGGGGCGCGACATCTGCGGGTGACAAGAAGAACCTGTTCATTGTTCGCGCCGATGGAACGGTTGCGGGTGGCACTAAGACGCTGTTTAGCGGCGGAGCGCTGGACGCAGCCATGCAACCGGGCGACATGATCATGGTCCCGAACAAAGCCCTGGGCGGCGGATTCAAGTGGCGCGAAACCTTGCAGGTCGCGCAGATCGTTTCTGCGGTTGGCATTGCGGTGCAAGTCGCGCGCGGGTTTTAGGTCTGCGGCAATGCGTCACGTCTGGGTATCCAGCGCGTCCATTTTGCTGTGTCTCTCAACTGCATGGGCACAGCAGTCGAGCCGCGCTCCTTCTGCCGGGTTGAACGTCGACCCTTCTTGGGAAGGACAGTCGGCGGGCGAGCGCGCCTATGACCTGCCGCCGGGCGTCGATCCCCAGAACACCTTGTTCGTGCCGCTGCTGGGTCACCTGGCGCAAGATCAAAAGCATTTTTGGACAACGCCGGAACGCCTTCACAAACGAGACCTGAAGTGGATCGTGCCGGCCGCGGGAGCGATGGCGGGAATATTCGCTGCCGACAGTTGGATCTCCAGGCAGGTTCCCGATAGCCCCTCGCAGCTCAATCGCAGCAAGCAGATTTCCAACTACGGCGCTTACGCGCTCATTGGCGCGGGTGGGGGCGCGTACATTCTTGGACATCTCAAACACAACGACCACATGGCAGAAACTGGACTGCTGGCGGGGGAGGCGGCAATCAATGCGACCGCTGTCACTTACGCAGCAAAGTTCGCCACGGATCGCCAGCGCCCTTTCAGCGCAAACGCACACGGCGAGTTCTTCAGTGGGCTCCCCTCGAGTTCGAGCCTGTCGTTTCCCTCAGAGCATTCCGCAATCGCGTGGTCGATAGCCGGCGTGGTGGCGCACGAATATCCCGGCCCGCTCACGAAGTTCGCCGCGTATGGACTGGCGACTGCCGTGACCATGACGCGCGTCACCTCCCGCCAGCACTTCACGTCCGACGTTCTGATCGGCAGCGCTTTAGGTTGGTACTTTGCGCACGAAGTTTATCGCGCCCACCACGACCCGGAGTTGGGGGGGGCGGCATGGAGCGACTATTTTGATCCGGCAGAGGAAGAGCCGACGCAAAGAAACCCGAAGAACATGAGTTCGCCGTACGTACCCCCGGACAGCTGGGTCTATGGCTTGTTCGATCGCCTGGCTGCGCTGGGATTCGTCAAAACCGACTACGCGGGAGTGCGCCCCTGGACGAGGATGGAATGCGCCCGCCTGGTGGAGGAAGCGCAAGATGAAATGCGCGCTGCGGAAGTCGAAGGCGGCCAGGGAACAAAAATAATTCAGGCGTTGCAGGAAGAGTTCAACGATGAACTGGGGCGCCTGAACGGCGAGCCCAATCTTGGGGTGAGGGTTGATTCCGTCTATGCGCGCGTCACGCAAATCTCTGGAACCCCGCTCACCGATGGCTACCACTTTGCGCAGACCCTCTATAACGATTACGGGCGCCCCTACAGTTCGGGTTTCAACAGCATCTCGGGTTTCTCCGCGCACGCCAATGCGGGACCGTTCTCGTTTGCACTGCAGGCCGAGTACCAGCATTCGCCCGCGGTTCCCGCATATGCGCCGGCTACTCAACAAGCGATTGCGGCGTCCGATGCGACCTTACCGGTGCCCGGAGGGCGCGCGCAGATCAATCGCGTCGATCTCCTCGACAGCACGGTTGCTCTTCAGTTCAACAATTTTCAGATTTCCGCCGGCAAGCAGAGCGGCTGGTGGAGCATGACCGAAGGCGGTCCCCTGCTGCTCAGCGATAACGCCGAGCCGATTCTGGGAATCAAGCTCGACAATGTTTCCCCCTACCACGTGCCGCTGCTCTCGAAGCTGTTTGGCGATGCCCGCTCCGAGTATTTTCTGGGCCGTTTGGATGGCCACCAGTTCGAGCTCAATGGGACTACGCTGCAACTCATCGGTCCCGGAAACATCGAGCCGCAGCCGTTTATTCAAGGTCTTAAGCTCAGCTTCCGGCCAACCCAGAATCTTGAGTTCGGCGCCGGCTTCACCGCGATGTTCGCCGGACCCGGCCTGCCATTCACCTTACACAACTTTGCACGCAGCTTGTACTCGCACACCGCAAGTTCGGCCAGGAATCCTGGAAAGCGCACCACCGAGTTCGATTTCAGCTATCGCATTCCCGGGTTGCGGCGCTGGCTCAGCATTTATCGCGATTCGGTCGCGGTTGACGAGTACACGCCTTTAACCTCAACTCGCCCGGTGATGGACATTGGACTGTACATGCCGATGCTGCCGAAGTTGCATAAGCTCGACTTTCGCGCAGAAGTGATCGGCGATCCGCATACTCGCGAGTTCGTTCCCGGATTTGTGTACTTCGATCTGCGACGCTATCGCGATGGCTACACGAATGACCGAAACCTCCTCGCCAGCTGGATCGGTCGCGCCGGACGCGGCGGGCAGGGCTGGTTGACCTACTGGGTCGGTCCGCGCTCGTCGGTGCAGTTTGGATACCGCTATCAAAAAGTCGATCGCGATTTCCTGGAAGGCGGCCACCTGGATGACTTCAGCATCCGCCCGCAATTCATGCTCACCCATGATCTGGCAGTCTCTGGCCTGCTGCAATACGAGCACTGGTATTTCCCGCTGCTCTCGACAAGCGGAAAATCGAACGCCACGGCACAGGTGCAGCTCACGTTTTTTCCGCGCTTACAGTTCCGCAAGTAGTACGCCAACCACTTCGTACAGCATTTCTGTCCCAGCTCTGGGCAACCCTCAACCGCTTCTCCTCGTCCTCATCCCGTGAACCCAATTCAGAATTGCGAGTCGTACTTTGCCCAGCTCTCGAAAACTCTGCAGAGCCTGCCATTTGGCGACATGGATCGACTAACTGGCGTGTTGCTTAGAGCTTACGAACAGCAACGTACAGTTTTTCTTTTTGGAAATGGCGGAAGTGCAGCTCTGGCCTCGCATTTTGCCTGCGACCTAGGGAAAGGAACGATCAGCAGTTCGCGTAAACGATTCCGGGTGATGGCGCTGACGGACAACGTTCCCGTCATGACCGCGTGGGCAAACGATTCGCATTATGAGGACATCTTTGCAGAGCAGCTGGCCAACTTTGTTCGATCCGGAGATGTTGCCTTTGCCATCAGCGCCAGTGGCAACTCCCCCAACGTCCTTAAGGCTCTAAAAGTCGCAAAGCAGGCTGGCAGTGTTACTGCCGGTCTTACTGGCTTCTCTGGAGGACGAATGCTCGCGCTATGCGACGCTTGCGTCGTGGTGCGTAGCGACAACATGCAGATCATCGAAGACGTGCATGTGTCGGTTGCGCATTCCATTTTCACCTGCATTCGCGATCACATCAGCCAACATCCGCCGGTTTACGCGTCCGTGGGGCCGCGGCTGGTTACGCGAACGGCAGCAAAATGAATACTCGAAAGCTGGAAGTGTGGATCTTGCTGGCCGATCTTGCGTGGATCGGCATCGCGTTCCTGGGTTCAGATCTCTTGCGCTTCGGGCTCACGTGGATGCCCGATGAGCGCGCATCCATTCATGCTCTACTTCCCTTCGTACTTGCTACCACCGCTTGCTGGATTGCACTGTCGGTATTCATGCCCATGGACGGTTTTCGTGGCGGCTGGAAGCTGTCGGCGGTCTTCTCGCACGTTTTCTTAGGTACCGCGTTCACCGCTGCCGCACTGCTTGCGGTTGGCTATCTGACGCGCAGTTACGTTTCACGGCTGGCGCTGGGATATTTCGTTTGTTTGCTGGCGCCTGGATTCCTGGCCGTGCGCTGTGGCGCCCGCCAGTTCCTGCGCTGGCGACACCAGGGAGGCGAAGTCTGGCGCGTGCTGATATTGGGCAGCGGCCGGGTCGCCCAGGAAGTTGCCGCCAAGATCGAGCAGCATCCGGAAATGCTCTGCCGGGTGGTGGGAATGCTCTTCCCCAACCAGGACGCGGAAGAGCTGATCGTGCCCGGGCTCGCTCCCCGCAGCGCGTCGCAATTGTCGACGTTGGACATTTTCGACCTGATCCGCAACCAGCGCGTGAACGAGGTCATCATTGCGCTGTCGCAAGCTCCCTCGCCGGAAATTCGCACCCTGCTCGGCCGCGTCCGCGACATGGGCGTTGAAACCACGCTCGTCCCGCAGTCGTATGAACTCTATGCCACCAGGCCGAACCTGATCGCGCTGGACGGGCTGCCGCTTGTGCAATTGCGCGAGCCAGGTTTGCGCCGCCGCTATCTCGTGCTCAAGCGCGCCATGGATTGGCTGCTGGCCACTGTGCTTCTCGTTCCCGGGTTTGTTTTTCTGCTGCCGTTCGCAGCCGTTCTTATGGTGAGGAAAGGCTCAGCCTTTCGCTGGGAAACCCGCGGCGGACAATACGGCGTGCCGTTTCAAATGCTGCGGCTCAACGTGGACCGTCCCACCCGCTCTCCCTCCAGATTGGAACGCTTTCTGGAGCACTTCAGCATCACGGAGCTGCCGCAGTTGTGGAATGTTTTTCGGGGGCAGATGAGCCTGGTGGGGCCTCGCCCGGATCCGACGGCGCGATTGACCCATTACTCAGATTGGCAATTGCGGCGGCTCAAAGTGAAGCCGGGAATGACCGGTGTCGCCCAGGTGCATGGGCTGCGGGAATCCAGTTCCTTCGAGCAGAAAACGCGTTTTGACCTGCAGTACGTGGTGAATCCGTATCTTCTGTGGGACATCTCGCTGCTTCTGCAAACGATTTGGACTCTGATGCGGCGCATGACCGCCGTCGGTGTATCGGCGGCGGGCCGAGAACGCGGTTTGGACGAAGCCGGATTTCCGGTGGATGTGATGTCGAATGCTCATAGTACGCAGTCCAGTGCGGATTAGTTTTGGCGGCGGCGGCACCGATCTTCCCGCCTACTTCCAGCAATTCGGCGGAGCTGTGCTCAGCACCGCGATTAACAAGTACTTCTACACCATACTTGGAAGCCGCTCCGATCAGTGCATTCAGATCATCTCCTCCGACCTGCGAATCTGCGACAGCTGGCGCGATATTGCCGCGCTCCAGGTCCAGGACGGCGGGCTGGAGATTCCAGTAGCCGTATTGAAGGATTTGGGCCGGGAAGTCTACGTCGATCTGTTTCTCGCCTCGGAAATTCCGCCGGGGACTGGCCTGGGCTCGTCGGCGAGCGTTTGCGTGAATGTCCTGAAAACACTGACCAGCTATCTGCGCATGCCGCTTTCCAAACAGGAACTGGCGGAGCGCGCCTTTCATATTGCGCGCGATGTGCTCGGCCACCATGTGGGGAAGCAGGACGAATATGCGGCCGCATTTGGCGGCTTGAACTTCATCGAATTTCTTGCTGATGGAAGTTCGCGAGTACAAGCTGTCGACCCGGGCCCGGCGGTCATCACCGACCTGCAAAACAGCCTCATGCTTTTCTTTACCGGGGCAGCGCATCACTCCTGGCACATCCTCGATGAACAGGAGAAATCGACTCAGAAGCGCGAGGGAAAACCGATCGAGGCCTTGCACCAGATCAAGGATTTCGCCTACCAGATGCGGGACGCGCTCAAAGCCGGTGACTTGGCTGGTTTCGCCGCTCTGCTCCACGACTCATGGTTGGCCAAGAAACGGGTTTCCTCCAGCATATCCAACCGCCGCATTGATAGTCTCTACGATCTCGCGATCACCAATGGCGCTCTGGGTGGAAAGATCACCGGAGCCGGAGGCGGCGGCTTTCTCCTGCTTTTCTGCGAGCCCCAGCACCAGGAGGCCGTGCGCCGGGCTTTTGCGGCGGAAGGGCTGAAGGAAATGAGTTTCAGCTTCGATTTCCAGGGGGCGCAGGTGCTGGTCAACGATCCCTTCATCGACAATGACGAGCGCAGCGCTTCGCGCTGGACGTTTGTCCCCATGGCCTCATGAAAGCCTTTCTGCTTGCCGCGGGGCACGGCACCAGGCTGCGTCCCTTCACCGACTCCGTCCCCAAATGCCTTCTGCCAATCCAAGGCGTGCCCATGCTGGAGATCTGGCTGGCATTGTGCCGCAGCCACCGGGTTTCCGACGTCCTCGTGAACACCCACGCCCACGCTCCGGCCGTGCTTGAGTTTGTACGCCGTTGGAAGAACGGGGTTCGAGTAAGCGTAGTGGAGGAGCGGGAGTTGTTCGGCAGTGCGGGCACGCTGCGGCAGAATCGCCACTGGGTAGAGAGCGAGGAAAGCTTCTGGATCTTCTACGCCGATGTGCTGACAAACGCCGACCTGGGCCGCATGCTCAAATTCCACCAGTCCAAAAGCGCAGCCACTTTGGGGGTCTACACGGTCCCAGACCCGCAGCGGTGCGGAATTGTCACGCTCGACGAGGCGAATACGGTGGTGCAATTCGTCGAGAAGCCGGCCTCTCCGCAAAGTAATGTGGCCTTCGCCGGCATCATGATCGGGACTCCCGAACTGCTCGATGCCATTCCCGACAAGGCCGGAGCCGACATTGCGGCGGATGTACTGCCCCGGCTCACCGGAAACATGCGAGCCTATCCCATCCCGGAATTCATCCTGGACATCGGCACGCCAGAGAACTACGAATTCGCGCAGAAGACTTGGCCGGGGCTCCAGAGAACGAATCTGCAGCAGGTTTCGCGCCCGTGACTGTTCGCGGATCAATTCGTGCGGTTGTGTTTGACATGGACGGGGTGCTGATTGACAGCCATCCCATGCACCGCGCCGCCTGGCGGGAATTCCTGCAATCGATGCACATTGATGCCAGCGATCGCGAGCTGGAATTCATTCTGGAAGGACGCACGCGCAATGAGATTCTCCGCCACTTTCTGGGGGAGCTTCCCGATGACGAGCTACAGCTGCATGGCCGGAGAAAAGACGAAATTTTTCGCGCCATGGAATACGAGATTCAGCCGGTAGCGGGAGCGCTGGAGTTCTTGGCAAAACTGGAGGAGGCCGGTATCGCTGGCGCGGTAGCCACGTCGGCCAGCGAAATCCGCACCTTTGCCACCCTGGAACGCATGGGGCTGGGCGGCTATTTTGACGCGGTGATCACGTCCGCTGACGTGACCGCGGGTAAGCCTGACCCGATGGTTTACCAGTTCGCGTGTGAACGGATCGGAGTTGCGGGGGAAGACGCACTGGCATTCGACGACGCGCATGCGGGCGTGCAGGCCGCCAGATCGGCAGGGATGCGCTGCATTGGAGTCGCAAGCAATGGCCTCAGCGCGACATTGCTGGAGGCAGGCGCGGAAGCCATAATTCCGGACTTTCGCGGGTTGGAAGTGCCTTGGCTTGAGTCGCTGGTGTGCGGGACCGCTGAGGCGTCCGCGCGCACAGCCAAAGACAGCCTCGCGTCGCGGCTAACAAAATCCGCGTAGCTTACATCCAACCTCAGGTGAGTAGTAGCGAGGGTACCGATTCCCTCACCCTGGAGCGTTCTTTCCCATCTCGCGATCTCGGAACTATAATTCTACTCACGTGTTTGAGGCTTAGAAGCTAGAAACGCGGTACAGGAGATTCTCTTGAGAAAGCTATTGCTTTTGCCGGCCCTGGTGTTTGCGTTGGGTTTTGCCGTCAGCCTGCAGGCGCAGGAACTGGATCTTGGCCTGGGGTTTGGAACCCTGAAAGCTCCCGCGGCGAGCACGAATTCGTCGACCAGCATCTTTTTTCCGTCGCTGAGCGGGGGCTTATATACCAGCTTTAGCGGCACCGTCCGCCTGAAGCACTTTATTGGCTTCAACGCCGAGGCGGCGTGGCGTACCCGCCAGGCTGTATACGGCGGGGTGCAACCCTATCGCCCGCTTTTCTATGACTTCAACGCCGACTACGGCAAAACCTGGCACAAGAAGGTAGGGGCGGATGTGATGGCAGGTATTGGCGCGGAAAGCCTGCGCTTCTACACTCCCTACTACACCTGCGGATTTACCAGCTGCAGCAACTACCAGAGCATCAATCATTTTGCCTTCCACATCGGTGGCGACCTGCGCTATTACGTCTGGCACGGGGTTTTCATCCGTCCCGAGGCGCATTACTACATCATTCACAACAATAACGAGTTCAACAAGGTGAATGCGTCCCGATTCGCCATCGCCATTGGCTATTCGTTCTTGCCGGGACTGTGATTCCGGAGCCGGAAATGTAAAAAGAGAGCCTTTTCAGGCTCTTTTTTTATGCTCCGAAACTGCGGCCTGTGAGGAATTGGGCGCCGATACAGGCTTCACCGGCCCAAAGCCGTTAGAGCAGGATCAGTGGCTCTCATCGCCTGCCGGGGCCAGGTCGGGCGTGTCCAGCTTTTGCGCTACCGGTTCCGGCGACAATGCCGGGGGAGGCTGGAATTGGCCGGGGTCTTTGCCGGCGAGGGCGGCGGTCATGAAGTCGATCCAGATCGGCAAGGCGGCGCGGGCGCCGGTTTCTTTCGCGCCTAGTGATTTCTTTTCGTCGTAGCCGACCCATACGCCGGTTGTGATTGCGGGCGAGAACCCTACAAACCACGCATCGGTGAAATCGTTGGTTGTGCCAGTCTTTCCGGCCAGCGGGGCCTTGATCTTGGTGGCCGCGATTGCAGTGCCGTGCTGCACCACGCCTTGCAGCATCGAGGTCATCAGACGGGCAGTACGCGAGCTGATCACATCTTTTACGTCGGGATAATCTTCTTCGAGAATGCGGCCGTCGTAGTCTTCAACTTTGGTGATCAAGCGGGGAACAAGACGGACTCCGTCATCGGGAAAAACGCTGTAGGCCGAGGTCTGCTCCAGCAGCGTCATTTCAGCCGCGCCGAGCGCCACCGGCAAATAGGGCGGAAGGGGCGAGGTGATGCCGAACTTGCGGGCGTAGTCTTCCACCGTGCGGATGCCAATCCTGTCGGCTAGTTTTAAGGCGGGAATATTTCTCGATTGCGCCAGCGCGCGGCGCAAGGTGATTGTGCCTTCATACTTCTCGTCATAGTTGTGAGGAGAATAGGGGCCCGATGCGGTCTGAAAGACAACCGGCAAATCGGCAATGGTATCGTCGGGGCGCGCACCTTGATCGATGGCAGCCGTGTAGACGTATGGCTTGAACGAAGATCCCACTTGGCGCAGCGCCTGGGTGGCGCGGTTGAATTTCGATAGATTGAAGTCTCGTCCGCCAACCATGGCGCGCACCTCGCCGGTGGCGTTGTCGATGGACACCAGCGCGCCTTGCGCTCCGGAGTCCTCTTCCAGGCTGACTTTCGCTTTGTCTCCCGCGTCGAGCGAGAGGATCTTCACATAGGCGATGTCGCCGGGACTGAGGATGCCGGCGAGTTTCTTTCCGGTCCAGGCGACATCCGCCTGGCTCAAGGTGGCAAGATATGGGCCGAATTTCAGGGTGGCGCTGCCCCACGGCCAAACCGACTGAACCAGCGCATGTACGTAGCTGCCCGGCTGAAGCGCGTCGTCCCAGTCGGGACTGCTGTAGCCCGCCAGCGTTTGGCCCTCGAGCAAGATATTTTCTAAATGACTTCGCCAGCCGTGGCGGCGTTCGTAGGCGGCAAGGCCATCCAGCACCCCCTGATGGGCCGCTCGCTCCAGGTCCATGTCGAGGCTGGTATAGACACGGAGGCCGCCTTCATGAACCTGGTCGGTGCCGTACTTGTTTTCCAGGTAACGACGCACTTCTTCAACGAAGTAAGGCGCCAGCGAATTCGGATCGCGCGCGATGTTCAGCCCTAAAGGGGCATTGCGGGCGTCGGCGGCGTCCTTGGCCGTGATTTTTCCGTCTTCCAGCAGCGCGTTGATGACCAGGTTGCGGCGATGCAGAGCGCGATCGGGATGGAGAATGGGCGAATAATAAACCGGCGATTTCGGCAACCCCGCAATGAGTGCCGCTTCGGGAAGCGTAAGCTGGCGCGCCGGCTTGCTGAAATAAAACTCCGATGCGGCTTCAAACCCGTAGACCCCGTGCCCGAGATAAATCTGGTTGGCGTACATGGTGAGGATCTGCTGTTTCGTGAATCGGCGCTCGATCTGAATGGCCAGCAAAGCCTCTTGAATCTTGCGGTGGAAAGAACGGTCCGGAGAAAGAAAAAGGTTGCGCGCGAGTTGCATGGTCAAGGTTGACGCACCCTGAACTTTTCCGCCGGATTCAATGTCGCGATACGCTGCGCCCGCAATCCGCCAGACGTTGATGCCCCAATGGCGATAAAAATCCTTGTCCTCGATGGAAATCAGCGAATCGATCAGGACCGGGGGAAAATCGTGATAAGAGGAAATGACCCGGCGTTGCAGCGCAAAAGAGCCAATCGTGTGGCCGCGAACATCGTAGAGTTCGGTGGTGGAGATCGGACGATAACTTTCGAGGCGCTCAACCTCCGGCAAGTCGGTGGAGTAAACGAGGATGAGTCCAGTCAGCGCGCCAAATAGCGCGGCGAAGAGGATCAGCAGGCCAAACACGAAGCGCCCGACGATCTTCTGAGGCGCCGGAGCCGCCGCGGAAACCTCTTCCAAAACTGCTTTCATGAACCTGAGACTAGGATAACAGCCCGGAACTCACCACACCGACACAGGGCCACACAGAGAAACATCCCTGGGAAAGGATATTCTCCGTGGCCCAGGACTCTGTGGTGACCTTAGCTTTGCCGGTTCTTCAGGACTTGAATCGCCTTTTGCAGTTGATCATCATGATCGGGAGGCGTCTTCTTCTCCATCTGAGGCGGAGCCGCATTGCCATCATCATCGGGAAGCGGGCCATCGTCGCTCGTGTCAGCAACCACGATGTTGGGGGTGACGGCGGCATCCTGAATCGCCTTGCCTTCGGGGGAATAGTACTTGGCCACGGAGAGGATCAGAGCTCCACCATCCGGCAGTTCAATGAGCTTTTGCACGGAGCCGTCGCCGAAGGTCTTGTCGCCGACCACATCGCCACGGGCATTTTCGAGGACGGCTGCGGCCACGATCTCAGCCGGACCGGCAGT
Source organism: Terriglobales bacterium (assembly GCA_036376415.1). Lineage (GTDB taxonomy): Bacteria > Acidobacteriota > Terriglobia > Terriglobales > Acidobacteriaceae > Gp1-AA145. The sequence continues at coordinate 19,328 of DASVAJ010000040.1, read as the reverse complement.
GCCTTTATTGACCAGGACCACCAGCGGCAGGGAAGTGATCGCCTTCGAAGGATCGGCGTTGAAAGCTTCGCGCGGAAACTTCTGGCCCTGCAGATAAGTGATGGTGCCGTGATTCAAGAAAAGGTTGGCGGTTGAGATGCCCTCGCTCTCTTCGCCCTGAGCGCAGTCGCGCAGGTCGAGGATGAGCTTTTTCACGCCGGATTTCTGCAGCGCCTTGATCTTGCTCGCGACTTCCTGCGTTTTGCCCTTGGTCAGGGCGTCGACCCGGACCTCGCCGATGTTATCGCTGAGAACCTTGTCTTCGACCGGAGGGATATTGACCACGTCGCGCGTGACCACGACCTTCTGGGGTTCGGCCTGACGGGCGCGGACTACCGACAGATTCACGTTGGAGCCAGGATCGCCGATCAGAAGGCTGTGAATCTCGGCAAGCGACATCTCCCGCGTGCTCTTGCCTTCGATCGATTCGATGATGTCCGTATCCTGCAAACCAGCTTTATCCGCGGGTCCCCCTGGGACAACGGAGACGATGGATGCGTAGCCAAAGCGCTTGGAAACCGCCGCCCCGATGTCGCCTTTGGCGCTGATTCGGCGGGCCTTGTAGTCCTTGTACTGGGTGGCGTCCAGGTAGCTGGAATTCGAGTCCAGCGATTCCAGCAAACCGTGCAATGCGCCGTCGGTGACCGCAGGCAGGTTGGGCTCTTCCACATACTCGCTGCGCACGCGGGAGAGCACCTCGCTATAGACTTCCATCTGCCGGTAGGCGCCATCGTTGGAAGCATGCACTCCGCGGATTGCTCCCGCGAAAGAGAAGACCAGCACGGCTGCTGACGCGGTGAGAATAGAGACTTTAATTTTGGTGGACATCGGACTCCAGAGTTGTCGAACGCTCGCCTCCGAAGGCGAACGACGCTTGAGCAATTATAGCTGGTTTGATGCGAATCTCAGGAAGATTGGTGCATGAGAGGTTACGGGAGGACCAATGATTTCCTGGCTCGCCGCGTCCTGGCGAGTTTACCGGTCCGGATCAGAGCCTTGAGACGCTACTCTCGTGCTTTCTGCAACTTGCGAGTCTCGCGATCCTGCACCTGCCGGAATGCCAGGGGCAAACGCAGGATCGCTTCGCTCAGGATTGGTTACTGGTAGCTCGTGGTGCAAGGCAAGTAGGGGGTAGCCGATCCGGGGTCGAACTGATTGATGACGGACTCCTGAACAAATACAAAGCCGCTGCCATTGTTGACGTAGTACTTCCAATCGTAGAGGCCAACGTGGTAGCCCAGGCTAAACACTTCTTTGTACTTGCAACTGTCGTAATTGGAATTGCAGCTGTATTTATAGGTGAAATAGCGAGTCTTCACCGTGCCCAGATTTCCGGTAGTCACCTTGTAGGCAGACGAGATGGTGTTCACGACGTAGCCTAAATTCTGCGTCTGCGTGGGTGAACAGCTGGCGTACGAGCTGAAATTCGTGCCACTGGATGGAATCTTGATGGTGCTCGAATTCCCCAGCGGCACGCACCGTTTGGACATCGGAAGGTCCACGTCAAAGCGCTTGAATGCGGTGGGGTCGGTCCAGCTCAACTCAGTAGTGCGATCGTAAATGTAGTTGGAATCGAAGACTTTTACGTCCCAGGGATAGCCAGCCGAGCTTTTGATCCATTCAAATTGCCCAGAGGTCGCAAACGCTGCGCCCAGATCGGGAGTGATGCTGGTGTAAATAGGGTTGGCGTTGCCGGGCCCCACGTAGTTGGTGAGGCGATTGGGGTATCCCATAACGAAATAATTCATCATGTCTTCGGTGCCGCTCGGACAAGACTGCGGCGTTTGGGCAAACAAGCCGGGACAAAGCGAGAGCGCGAGGCAGACGAGGACGAAGCGGTTCAACGATGGACCTCCTGAGGGTATACGCACCCATTCCCGCAAGGTTGCGAAGTTTAGTTTTGGCGAGCTGTGCTTTTCCGCAAAGTAAACGGCAATGGACGTGAGTGCCTGAAGCTTATCGGTAAAGGTTTGTACAATCCAGAGTTTTTGCAGGGAAAAAAGATCCATGCCCACCCAAGCCGGTGATCAGGCGCCAAGGGTTGTGGCTGGGGCTCGATGATTCGCCTTTCTTTCTCGTCTCTCCTATCATTTCTGCCATGGCTACCGCGCAAGCGACGACAATTCTGAAATTTGAAGATGCCCGGCACCTGGTGGAGGAGCACACCGCGCATTTGCGTCCCAAGGGGCGGGAACTGCTGAGCCTGCTCGACGCCGCGGGGCGGGTTTTGGCGGAGCCGATTCACGCCGATCGTGACTTCCCGCCGTTTGCGCGGGCCACTCGCGATGGGTACGCGGTTCGGGCGGATGACGTGCAAACTTTGCCGGCTGATCTGGAGGTGGTGGGCGAAATCAGGGCTGGGGCCGACGGCTCGCGAATTCCACCGCTGGTGCGGGGACAGGCGGTCGCAATTATGACGGGAGCGGCCGTGCCGAAGGGTGCCGATGCGGTGGTGATGCTCGAATACACCTCACAAGAAAAGGCCCATGCCCGGGTCGAGCGGGGCGTAAAGGCAGGCGAAAATGTGGTTCCTTGCGGCGCCGAGGCCAAACGCGGCGACTTGCTGCTTTCCCCGGGAACGCGTCTGGACTACGCGGCGATCGCGCTGGCTGCGTCGGTGGGGAGGTCGCGGGTGGTGGTCCATGCGAAGCCTCGGGTCGCGATCATCTCGACCGGCGATGAAGTGGTCGACATCGATGTGTCGCCCGGGCCCCATCAGATTCGCAATTCCAACAGCTATTCGCTCGCGGCGCAGGTTCTGGCTGCCGGCGGTGAACCGATGCAGTTGCCGATTGCCCCAGACGAGACCGGACGGCTTCGCGAACTGCTGCAGGAGGGCCTGGAATGCGATCTGCTCCTGATTACGGGCGGCGTTTCCATGGGGAAGTATGATCTTGTGGAAGAGGTGCTGACGGAACTCGGCGCAGAATTTTTCTTCACCGGAGCGCAGATTCAACCGGGGAAGCCGGTGGTATTTGGCAAAATTCCGTGTGGCGCGGGTGCCCTCGAACGCGAAGCTGGACAACAAGGCACATATTTTTTCGGCCTGCCCGGCAATCCTATTTCGACGATGGTCACCTTCGAACTGTTTGCGAGGCCACTGGTTGACGCTCTCGCGGGGGCCCTGGCGCGAAAGCTGGTGTTCACCCGTGCCAGATTGAAATCCGAGATCCGAACCAAGACCGGGTTAAAGCGCTTCTTGCCTGCCGTTCTCAGCGGCGAATTCGAAGAATGCGAAGTCGAACTGGTGCGGTGGCAAGGCTCGGGGGACATCGCCTCGGTTGCCCGTTCCAACTGCTACATTGTCGTGCCGCCCGATCGCGAGTTGATCGAGGCGGGGGAGTGGATTCCCGTCATGCTTAGGGGATAAAGCGCCCAACAGAAACCAAGAGTCAAAGAGGAAGGTAAGCATCGCGTTCCTCGGCCACCCGGTGTCCCTGTGGTGATCATGTTCTGCTGCTAAGATTGAGTTCGAGAGAACGCTGCTTGCCAGAAAAACTTTCCCACTACGATGGAACTGGACGCGCGCGCATGGTGGATGTTTCCGCAAAATCAGCATCAGTGCGAGAAGCGGAGGCCAGCGCATTTGTGGCTATGAGGCCGGCGGTGTTGCAAGAGCTGGCACACAATCCCAAAGGCGATCCATTCGAAATTGCGCGGATCGCGGGCGTAATGGCGGCCAAGCGGACGGCGGAATTGATTCCGCTGTGCCATCCCGTGCCGCTGGCGCACATTGATGTCGAGTTGCGGCAATGCGAGAATGGGATCGCGATCTCCTCGCGGGTGAAGACCACGGCGGAAACCGGAGTCGAGATGGAAGCGCTGGTGGCGGCCAGCGTAGCCGCGCTGACTGTCTATGACATGTGCAAGGCGCTGGACAAGGGAATCGAGATTCGCGAAATCGTGCTGCAGAGGAAATCCGGCGGTAAAAGCGGCGAGTACGTGCGCAACCCGTAACATTTTAGTAACGACGGAACAGTGGTATGAAGAGTGACGTAAAAATCCTGCTGGTGGATGACAATCCCATGGTGCTGGCCATGTTGCGGGATGCACTCGCGCCGCTGGCCAGAGTTACTACCGCGGGTGATGGCGCGGATGCGTTGCTCAAGGCTGTCGACGAGACCCCCGATCTGCTGGTGAGCGACTACCGCATGCCCGGCATGGACGGCCGCCAGTTGGTGGAAAAGCTGCGCAGCCGATCGACTACCGCGGGCATTTCCGTCGTCCTTCTCGCCACCAAGTCGGATATTTCGGAAAAGCTGGCGGTTCACGATCACGCCGCGGATGATTTCGTGGAGAAGCCATTTTTCCTGCGGGAAGCCACGCAGCGCATCAAGCGCGTAATCGACAAGATCGCCCTGGAGAAGATGTCGAAATCGTCGTCGTCAGACGGGATCGTGCGCGGTAGCCTGGCGCAGATGAACGTCATCGACCTGGTGCAGTCGCTGGAAATGGGCCGCAAAAGCTGCCTGCTGACCTTCACCCGGGATGGCGACAAATGCGAGATGTACTTCAAAGATGGGCAGGTTACGCACGCCACTTATGGATCCTTGAGCGGAGACCCGGCGGTGTTCAAGGTGCTCGCCTGGACGGGTGGAATTTTCCAGATCAACTTCGAAGGCAAGACCAACCAGCAAACCACTACGCTCAATACCCAGGGGCTGCTGATGGAAGGCCTGCGCCTGCTCGATGAAGCGCGGCGCGACGCCGGCGGCAAAAACGAAGAGGAGGAAGATGTCCTCCTCGATTCCTGAAGCGCTGCGCGCGGCGGTGATCACGGTCAGCGATTCCTGCGCGCGCGGGGAACGCAACGACCTCTCCGGACCCGCCGTGGCGCGCGCTCTTCAACAACATCATTTCATCGTGGTGGATACCAGGATTGTGCCTGACGATCACGCCACCATTCAAAAAGCCATCGTGGAACTTGCGCGCAAGGCGCGCCTGGTCGTGACCACCGGCGGAACTGGAATCGCCACCCGGGATGTTACCCCGGAAGCCACGCGTGCGGTTTGCGGCCGGATGCTCGACGGCATCAGCGAGCGCATGCGGCGCGAAGGGGAGAAGAAGACTCCGTTTGCTCTCTTGACCCGCGGCGTGTGCGGCGTGTGTGGTTCGTCGCTGGTTTTGAACCTTCCTGGAAGTCCCGTGGGCGCAGTCGACTCACTACAGACCGTGGTCGACGTGCTGCCGCATGCCATCCAATTGCTTGCGGGAAAGACGGAGCATCTGACGAACTAGAATGAAGATATTTTCGAATTGTTGGAATTGCGAATCCTCGAATTCGCATCGTCTGCGGCCCCCGAAAATTCGACAATTTGATAATTCGCCCGTGCGGCGATTCGTTTCCTCTTTTCGCACACCCTAGACGCCTTGAACACCCTCAAGCACATCCTCTCCCGCTACACCGCATTTCTCTGGGCGATCCTCAAGCCGCTGGGGATCTGGGGGGTCTTTGCCGTCGCGGCATTGGATAGCGGCGCCATCGGCTTGCCCCTGGATGTGGTCGTGGGCGGATATGTGGCTGCGAACCATTCCCGCTGGCCGTTGTATGTACTGCTGGCCGCGAGCGGTTCGGCGCTGGGCAGCCTGATCGTTTACGCGATTGGGTACACGGGCGGGGAAGAGTTGCTGCGCAAGCGGGTTTCGGCGCAGCGATTCGAAAAGCTGCATTCGGCGTTTGAAAAACATCCCTTTTGGAGCCTGATGTTTCCCGCCATGCTTCCGCCTCCGACTCCCTTCAAAATGTTTGCCCTGGGAGCAGCGGTTGCGGAGATGAGCATTACTTCATTCTTGCTGGCGATCTTTTTTGGACGAGTGGTGCGGTTTTCTGTGCTGGCGCTCCTGGTGCTGAAATTTGGACCCGGAATTGTTCACACCTTAAGAATCTTTTTCAGCCATCACTTTCACTGGGTCATCATCATTGCGGCCGCCGCCGCCGGGGGATGGATTTTGTGGCGAAAGAAACGCCGGCGTCCCCATCGCGCAGCCTCGCCGGATGCGAGCCGCGGATAATCTCCGGCGGATGGGCATGTTTCTTGTGAAGGGCTGTGAAAATGGCGCCCGGAGCGCATTTCAAGGCTTCATCCGAATCGGGCTTTGTGCTCTTTGAGGATGCAGAGATCCATGGCCACGAACATGCCGGCCTGGCGAGCGCGCTGCGCTGCCGATTCATTGACGACGTCTTCCTGCATCCAGATGGCCGGGATTTTCAGCCGAACCGCCTGGTCGACGATTTCGTCGACAAACTCCGGCCGGCGGAAGACGTCCACGATATCAATTTTGTCGGGAACATCGAGCAGCGATGGATAGGCTGGCTCGCCGAGCGCCTCGCGGATGGTGGGGTTCACCGGGATGATGCGGTAGCCCTGCGTCTGCATGTACGCTGACACTCCGTGGCTCGGACGCAGAGGATTATCCGAGAGTCCAACAACAGCGATGGTCTTAGCGGACGCCAGCAATTCACGGATGGGATCCGGCTTGGGTTGGGAGGACACGCGGGTATTCTAGCAATTCTTGATCTGAAGCGCGCACACCCGAGATTTTTCTGTAAGTCCGCTTTCTCATACGGTAGAGTTTTGCGGTGCGAAGGACCTCAATCCGACGTCTGATACCGGGATTGTTCCTGATCATGTTCGTTCAAGTGAGACCGCAGTCCTTCGCGGATGTTGAAGCCATCGAGTTCGCAAAGGTACAGCTCAGTAAGACACTGGGCGGCATCGTTGTGGATGCATCGGGCTCGCCTATTCCTGGCACGCAGGTGCTCGAAGTGAGTGCAGATTGGAACACCACAATCCGCAGCACAACGGCCAATGCCGCCGGGCGTTGGTCATTGCAACCAATCCAGAAGCGACGCACTTACTACCTTCGCTTCAGGAGCAACGGGTTTAATGAGGTGCGCTGCCGGGTAAGGCTGAGTAAGTTCAGGGGTAAGGAACCGCGTATCACGCTCCCGGTTGGAACCTAAGCCAGTGGTTGTGAATTTCCGTCGTGATCAGCGCACCTTGGCGCCAACCCGATTTCCGTCCACCGCAGCTTCGAGGAGGCGGCGAACCTTGTCTTGCAGCACGACAACCCGCTCGTACTCGCGCCCTTTGATCAGACCCATCGAGATTCTTTCGTTGCGGTGGCGCATAGGGCTGGAGACGTGCACCCGCACGGCAGCGTGAATTTCTTTCACCTGCGTCGATGCGAGAACGCGATGCACGTTGGATTCAGAGATCCCGCCGCCGGCCATGATGATCACCCGCCCATCGGCTGCCTGGTTTAGTTTTTGCACCGACGCGATGCCCTCTTCCACCTTCTGCTCGCCGCCGGAGGTGAGCACCCGTTCGACGCCCGCGGTGATGACATCTTCCAGCGCCCTGTCCAGGTCGCGCGACATGTCAAAGGCGCGATGAAATGTAACTTTTAGAGGCCGCACGATGTCGACCAAGTGACGCGTGCGCGCGATATCCACCCGGCCGTCTTCCTGCAAAATGCCAAACACAATGCCGTTCGCGCCCAATTGCTTCGCGGTAAGCGCGTCCTGCTCCATGGTCGCGAATTCTTCGGAGGTGTAGCAGAAGTCTCCGCCGCGGGGCCGGATCATGACGTACAAATCAATCCCCACCCGGCCGCGGACCGTCGAAATCAGGCCCGCGCTGGGAGTTACTCCTCCCTCGAGCAAGCTGCTGCACAACTCAATGCGCTGGGCCCCGCCCCGTTCGGCGGCCAAAGCCGACTCGACGGAATCCGCACAGATTTCGAGAATCACTGGCGCAGTCATAAATTCTGATTTGGCGCAGTCTAGCACTGCAGGTACAGCCCAGGTCTGCCGGAAGTCGATGCCGACAGACCCGGAGCTAGCCTAAAAGCTGTAATGCAGGCTGAGTTGGACCGAGCGTGCTGGGGAGCGCACGCTGCTGATCAGGCCGAAGCTGCTGTCGGTAATGCCGTTGTCCGGATTTCCATAACTGACAATGTTAAATGCATTGAAGAAGTCCACACGGAAACCGACGATCTGCTCGCGCCAGACGTGGAAGTCCTTAAACAGGGAAAGGTCCACTTGGCGATACCCGGGGGCCCGCTCGGTGCTGTTGTGGGCGGTGCCGAATTGAAACGCGCCCGCAACGCCGTACGCGCAAGTACCGTTGTCCGCACCCGTCGGGTTGATCAGCGGGATTGGTATGCAGGGCTGGGCCGAGGGATCCGTACCCCACCAGTTTTCGATCGTGCGATTTCGAATCACCATGGGGCGATATTGATTCGCCCGGCTGAAGCCCCAGCTGTTGGTGTTGCTGGCGCCAGGGCCGAAGATCGTAACCGGAAATCCCGTGTAGAAAATTCCCGACGCTGCCAACTTCCAGCCTCCGAAAACGGAATCGAGCACCCCGCTGGCGCTGCTGCCGTATGCCCGCCCATGGCCGAAGGGAAGCTCGTAAACTCCGACGAAATTCAGGCTGTGGCGAATGTCCATGGCAGACGGACCGTAGTCCGCATTGATGTCGAAGCCGTTTTGATGAGAGGCTCCGTTGAAGCTGGTATTGGCAACCGAGTAGTTGCCGGAGGAATCGGTCAGAGACTTCGCAAACGTGTAGTTGACCGTGTATTCCAGCCCGCGATGCGTCCGCTGGCGCAAGGTGACCTGGGCGGCATTGTAGGTCATACGCGCCTGGGATTCAGTGATCAGGACTGGATTGCATTCTCCAACCAGGGGGAAGTAGGGAGGCTGATCGGCGGCGGGTATGCTCGAGGCGCCGCATCCACCAATCGTGGCGAGGTCCGCGGCCTGCGCAGTGGTGAGTTGATTGCCATTCCGGTAATCGGCGAGGTGGTGACCCACCTGCCCGTGATATCCGGCACTTAACGACAGCTCATCGGTTAACGCGTACTCGGTCATCAGCGTGAACTGATGGATGTACGCGGGCTGCACGTCCTGCGGCCACACCGAGTACAAAGAATTGTTGATTCCCAGAGGCTGAGCGAAAGCGTTGGCGACGCTAAACGGAGCACCTCCCGACCCCACGGACGGAGTGGTGGCGCTGCTGTTGATTGCCAGAGAGAAGGGAGGGCTGGAAGTCAGACGCTGATTGAAGGAATATCCTTCGAAGAAGCTGGTTGCACCGTAGCCGCCGCGAATCACCAGTTTATTCGTGGCCTGATAGGCGAAGCCGAGACGCGGCATGAACTGCTTATAGTTTCCGTTGTAACAGGCGCGGGTGGGGCAAACCTTGGATCCCGCTATGGCTCCGGCCGGAACGCGGCCGGCGTATTCCACGATTCCGCCGGGGAGGACGTTGGCGGTCTTGTCATTCTGCTCATACCACGGTTGGTCATACTCGTAACGAATGCCGAGGTTCAGGGTGAGCCGGGGCGTGACTTTAAAGTCGTCCTGAACGTAGCCAGCGAGCCGCCATTGACGGTTGCCCACCCAGCCGAGCGGCGATGCCAGTTGCACGTTCTGGATCAGACCGAGCACAAAATCCGCCCCGCCGTAACCCGCCCCGCCAGGGAGAGCCGTGAATTGACCGTTGTAGCTGAATTGGCCCAGGAATCCGACGTTTCCGGCGTTCAGGTAGTTCTGTTGATAGCGTGTGGCCTGACCGCCGATTGAGAAATAGTGGCGTCCGTGCTGCCAGGTGAGGTTGTCGTAGTAATTGAAGGTGTTGTCAGTAAAGACTTGCGGATTCGCATTGGTGCCGACGTAGTTAGCTCCGCTGATGCTCTGCCCGGTAAAACCGACGTAGGCCTGGGTGCCAAACGGGATTCCGACCTTCTGGTCACCGGTCAGACCAAAGAGGCCCGACGGATCGCTCGGGATGCCGTTGAGCCAGCGTACCCGGGTAAAGCCGAAGCGAAATTCATTCACGATAGAAGGAGAGAAAGTGTGAACGAAGCTCGCGCCCGCGATCTTCGTCGGGTAATGGTTGTGGGCAGGGAAGAAGACCGGGATCAGCGCCGTGGTGAAGTCGCTGCCGGTTCCTTGAGAATAGAAACCGTTAATCCGGTTGGCATCGCCCGGCGTCCAGTCCACCTTGAAGTCTTCCTGGTTGTTGGAAACGAAGCTCGACTGAGGACCCTGGAAGTTGTTCTGAATCAATCCATCGGTGGGCGCGGAATTGGGCGCGGGATACAAGTTGGGATGCGCGGCGAGATACTGTGCGACCGGATTGACTACTGGAACCTGATCCCTGGCATAAGGCGTGAAGTTGTTCTGCGTGTCATAGAGCTGAATGGGTCCGTTAGCGAGGGCGGGATTGAGCAGCGCCGAAAAATCTCCGGTCAGCATCGCGGGAGTAAGCAGGCTGGCCGAAGCTTTGCCGCCGGTGTGGTGCCGAATGCCTTCGTAGTCGCCGAAGAAAAAGAGCCTGTTCTTTACGATCGGCCCGCCGAAAGTCCCGCCGAAAATATTTTGGGTGTACGAATTCTTGGGCGTGATCGGGCTGTTGTGATTGTTCGTCCACGTATTGGCATCGAGGATTTGGCTCTGCAGGAAATCATAGAGCGACCCATGATAACTATTCGTTCCAGACTTCAGAACCGTGACAATTGCGCCGCCATTGGCATTGCCATAGGTCGCGTTGGCGTTGCCCGAGACAACCCGCACTTCAGCGATTGCGTCGGGGGCGGGATTGTAGCCAATGAGGTTGTTCTGCGGTTCGTTGTTGTCTGCGCCTTCGATCGTGTAGTTATTCGCCTGCTGACGGTTCCCATTAATGGCCGCAACGCCGTTATTGAAGGTATTTCGCTCGATGGCGTTGTTCCCGGTCAGCCCGGTTGGGTCGGTATCGATTGCACCCGGCTCGTAAAGGGTCAGGGAAGAAAAATTGCGCCCGTTGAGGGGAATGTTGGCGATCTCATTGGTGGAAAGTGTGTTGCCCAGAGTGGCGTCAGCGGTGTCAAGGATGGGGTGCGCTGCCTCCGTGACCACCGTGGTTTCGGAGGTGCCGATTTTCAAGGCGAGATCGACCTTTGCGGTCTGATTGATCTCCAGGGCAAATGGGTCCACTTTCGCGGGAGTAAAGCCCTTCGCATTCACCGAAACGATGTAGGTGCCAATAGGCAGGAATCGAATGGTGTACACGCCGGCGCCATTCGTCTGGGCCTGGGTCTGGACACCCGTGGCGGTGTTCTGCGCCGTGACACTCGCACCTACGACCACGGCGCCGCTGGGGTCGGTAATGGTGCCCGTAATGGTCCCGGTTACAGTTTGTCCCAGAGCCGAAGCTCCGAAACATGCGGCTACGAGAGCCACCAGTGCGGCTTGGAGCAGACTTGTTCTTTTCATAATGTCCTCGCGATTTCGCGGAAGAGGCCGGGCCTCGGAAGTTGTCGGACGAATGCTGAAGAGGCGACGGTACTCAGAAACCACAGCGACTGTCAAGCAAAATTGATTGTTTTCGCAAATTTCGATCAAATCAAGGGGTCGGGGATTGCGGCGGCTCCAACCTTTTGCGGTAGACTCTGGATTCGCGACGATACGGGTTGCGCCGGGCTGCACCGCGAATGACAAGTTTGGGGCGAAATGAAGGGCGATAAACGAAGCAACGAAATCCTGCGCCAGCTGCGGCATAAAGGCAATATCACGCTGGCTGAACTGGTCAAGGGGCTGCATACCTCCCCAGCCAGCGTGCGCCGCGACCTGGCGAAGCTGGAAAAGAAAGGCCTGGTGCGGCGAACGCCGGGCGGCGCGACCCTGGTGGAGCCGCTGCTCTATGAGCCCTTCCGTTATGACTCGCTGTTTCAGAACCGGGAGCAGCATCGGGTTGCGGACAAGCGACGCATCGGATTGGCCGGGGCGGAGCTTATCCAGGAGAACGAGACCGTGGGTTTCACCGCCGGCACGACTACCACCCACGTGGCCCGGAGCCTGCGAAATCGCCGCAATATCCGCGTAATTACGAATGCCGTCAACATTGCCATGGAACTGAGCAACTGCGAAGGCCTGCGGACTTTTGTGACCGGAGGGTTCGTGCAATGGGCCGGCTCGTTCTCCCTGGTCGGACATGCGGCCGTCAGCTTCCTCAACGATATCTATATGGATAAGGTCTTTGTGAGCGTGTGCGGGATTGACGCTGCGCGCGGCATCACGGTCATAGAATCGGAAGAAGCGTTAACTTTTCGCGCCATGATCCGCCAGGCCAAGACCGTTATCGTAGTCACTGACTCCAGCAAGCTGGGGGCAGTCACGCCTGCGCTGGTCTGTCCTATTTCGGATATCCACATGCTGATCACGGATACGCGCGCTTCGGACAAAGCCGTCGCCCTGTTTACCGAGCGGGGGATTGAGGTGCGGCGCGTCTAGCTTGGCCCCCGGGTTCGGCTTTTTAGCCGGGGAGGCGGGTTGCAAGCCTTTTCACATTGCTGATTGATTTTCACAATTTCGATCATTTTCTGCTTGACAGCCCCCCTCTCCCTCTGCAATAAGTGTGTTCCTGCGCGTCGTGGCCACCAAATTTCTTCCATAGTCAAGGCATTCCAGTCGTCGGACAAAGGAGCTTGCATCATGATTCGACAGAGTGAGTTGGGACGAATTTTGACGATGGGGTTAGGGCTGTCGATGTTGTTTTGCCCAAACTTCTTACCGGCCCAGAGCAGGACTCGGCAGATGGGGACGTCGCTGACCGCAACCGCGGATCCGCTGGTGCCGCGGCCACATACCGCATCCTGCGTAGTCAGCTTATTCAGCGGCCTGCAATTCGCTCATTTTGCCGACACCTTCCAGAATTTCCAGTTCACGCCCCCCCCGAACTGTCCGGGACCGTGGAAAGAAGTTGTCCTGGATATTGATTTCAGCGAGAACGCGGGCCGTCAGTTCGACCGCACTGCGGAATTGTTCCTGGGCAACACCAATCTGTATTTTGGAACCACGCCGGAGCCCATCCGCACGGCGGCCAATCATTGGCACATCGAGCGGGACGTCACCGACTACAGTGCGCTGCTCACGAGCTCGCAATCGGGATTTATGGAGCTGCAGAACTGCACCTCGGACTGCGGCGCGCCTTTTAATACACTGAACGGCGTGTTCACCGTGAACGCGTACCTGGAGTTCTATCCCACACCCGGCGCGAGCCCGGCACCCCGAGTCGCCGACATGGTCCTGCCGCTGGTACAGTCAAATGGAAGTGGTGGAACAAATTTTCCCGCGTTCTTGTTTTCTCCCACGGACCAGTACGCGACTACCTTCAACCTGCCGCAGAATATTGAAGAAGCCTATCTCGACGTGATCTCGCAGAGCCAGTCAAATGACGAGCAGTGGTTCGCATGTTTCCCCAACGACCTGAGCTCGATCAATTTTCTGTACGGCTGCGGCAATACGGATTTTCGCGAGACGGAAGTCACCATTGATGGGCAGCCGGCGGGCATGGCGCCAGTTTCTCCCTGGGTGTACACGGGATTCCTCCCGGACCAGTGGCAACCGATTCCCGCGGCGCAGACGCTGGACTTTGTTCCCTACCGCGTCAATCTCAGTCCCTTTGCCAGCCTGCTCAACGATGGCAATCCGCACACCATTTCGCTGAGTGTGTTCGACGATGATTTCTATTTCACCTCCGCGGCCACCCTTTTGCTCTATCTTGATTCGGGCAGTTCGCAGGTGACTGGCGCGGTCACACAGAACACCCTGGCGGCGCCGTCGCCCGTAGTGACCGAAAACCTGCAAGGTACATCAACCGTCACGGGCACGATTGGAGTCAATTCAGCCCGCAATTTCAGCGTCGCAGGATACGTCGACACATCGCATGGGCGAGTGTCGACATCGATTTCTCAGAAGCAGGATTTTTCCAGCACCCAGGCAATCGACTTCGATACGGTAAACTTTAGCGTTCTCGACCAGAACACCTCGGTGCAGACCAGCGTGGATTCCTGGACCACGGTGCTGAGCAGTGCGGGAACCACACTGCAGCAGGACACGTTCAGCTTCCCGATTACGGTTGACTTGACGCTGCCCGTCCCGAATTCCCGGTTTGGCTTGACGGTTGCCACAACCCAGAAATACCAAAGCAGCAAGGCCGTCTGGCAAAACGGGACGCTAACAGACTTGAAGGTCACGACGAATTCGGTGCAGGGCTCGGACGTGGGGCCGAATTCCAGTTCGCAGACCTACACCTTTTTCAATCTGAATGGCGCGCCTTACAACTGCAGCATCGCATCGACCAACAACGTGTTGACGTCGGTAAGCGTAGGCTGCAACCACTGACTCTGCGGAATCCTGGGTTCGCAAAGTGCCCCGGCGAGCAACCGGGGCACAGCTTTTTGCACCTACCGTCCGGGGACCTGGGTGTGGGGATTGCCACCCGGGTAAACTAGGTGGGGCATGGCCATCGTGGTGGTTGGCGGACAATCGCGGAATCTGGGCAAGACCAGCGTCATGGCTGGCATCCTTGCGGGTCTGCCGGCGCTGAACTGGACGGCTTTCAAGCTCACGCAGTTCGGGCACGGCCGCTGCTCGCTCGACGGCAAACCTTGCCACTGCGCTACTGATGATCACTGTTATGCGATCACCGAAGAAAGAGACTCTACAGGATCCTCGGACACGTCCCGCTTCCTGGCTGCGGGGGCGAAACGGTCGTTCTGGGTGCGCACTGAGCAGGGCCGGTTAATTGAGGCGCTACCGGCGATCCAGCGGCGACTGGCGGAGGCGGAAAACGCGATTCTGGAATCCAATAGCATCTTGAAATTCATCCGGCCTGATCTTTACATCACGGTTCTGGATCCGGCGACGGCGGATTTCAAGGCGTCGGCGCTAACATTTTTGGGGCGGGCGGATGCAGTGGTACTGCATTCATCCACCATTCAGAACCATGTCCAGGAGGCGTTCCGAATTCCCGCATCGAGCCGCATTTTTCGGATCTCTCCGCCGGATTACGCAACCAACGACCTGATCGAATTCGTTCGGGATCGCCTGGAGAGCGCAGGGGTGCGCTCTCAGCCCGCATCTCCTGCGTCGTCCTGATATCCTTCTCAAGAAAATGCTGAGAATCGAAAGAAGCGCGTGGGCGCTGGCGATCCTCTCCGCCGGGCTGCAGGTCGTAACTTTTCCGCTGCCAAATATTTACGTCCTGAGTTGGATCGCGGTTGCACCGCTTCTAGTTGCGCTTTTGCGCGCGCGGCAGCCGGAAACGCTGCAACTGCAGGGCGCGGAGAAATTGCAACCGGCATCGCCCTGGCAGGGATTTCTACTCGGATACCTCTGCGGAATTCTCTGGTATGGCGGGAATTGCTATTGGGTCTACAACACCATGAAGCAGTACGGCGGGATCAGCGCCGCCGGTGCCGCGGGCCTGCTAATTTTATTTTGTCTGTATCTGGGGCTTTATCACGGTGCGTTTGGCCTGATCACGTGCCTGCTGGCGAAAAGATCGTTGCGCACGGCGCTGGTGCTCGCGCCTTTCGCATGGGTTGCGGTGGAGCTGGCGCGTACCCGCATCAGCGGTTTTCCCTGGGATCTGCTGGGCATTACGCAGGTGGACAACATTCCGCTGGCGCGGATCGCGCGATTCACCGGCGTCTACGGAATCTCCTTTGAGATCATGATCGTGAACACCGCCTTTGCGGCGGCGCTGCTGGTGCATCGCAGGCGGCGTACCTCCCTGTTGATCGCGGCCCTCGCAGCCGCGTTCGTTCTGCAGATTGCCCGCTGGACGCCCATTCCCGCGGTTCCCGCAGGCCGCTCGGCGGTGCTGGTGCAGGCGAATGTTCCCATCCTGGAAAACTCCGATTGGACCCGGCAATATTACGAGGCTACCTTTGCCGATCTCACAAAACTGAGTTTGAACCCTCCCCCCGGCGAAAGCGAGCGTCCCGATCTGATCGTGTGGCCGGAGTCGCCGGCGCCATTTTTCAGCAACGACGCGGGGTTTCGCAACCGCCTGGCGCAGGTCGCCACTTCGGCGCAGAGCTGGATAGTTGCCGGAAGTATTGGCATGGAAGGCAGCGGCAGCAGCCAGGAAGTGTTCAACTCCGCCGCCATCATCAACCCCAGCGGGGAATTTGTCGCCCGTTACGACAAAGTCCATCTGGTCCCGTTTGGGGAATACCTGCCATTTCCAAGTCTGCTCGGATTTGCGGGTGGATTAACCAAAGAAGTGGGGACGTTCACGCCCGGGGCATCTCGCCATGCCCTGCAGGCGGGCCACGAGAAACTGGGAATCTTCATTTGTTACGAGTCCATCTTCCCCGACGAAGTCCGCCGCTTCGCCAACTCGGGCGCGCAGGTGTTCGTCAATATCTCGAACGATGGCTGGTATGGCGACAGCGGCGCCTATGCGCAGCATTTGAAGCAGGCGCGCATGCGGGCGATTGAAAACGACCGCTGGCTGCTGCGCGACACCAATACGGGCGTGACCGCCGCGATCGACCCCTACGGGCGGATCGCGCAGCAAGCGCCGCGAAAGGAGCGAACCGCGCTAGCCGCATCGTATTCCTTGGTCGAGGGCACCACCTTCTACACGCGTCACGGCGACTGGCTGGCCTACGCCTGTGCGATAATTTCCGCAGGGGCAATCCTCTTTTCACTGCAGCGAATTTCCCCGAATTCCGTCAAAGGCAGACGCACCGCATGATTCAGGAACTGGAACAGGAATACTCACAACTGCACGACAAAGTTCGCGAACTCCGGGAGTACCTTTGACGCCGGCAAGCTTCGCCAGAACCTTGCCGAGATAGAGAAGCAGGCCGCCGACCCGAATCTCTGGTCGAATCCGCATAAATCCCAGCAGGTCATGCGCGAGAAGAAGCGGCTGGAGGATATGCTCGCCACCGAGGCGGATCTCGTCCGGCGCACGGAGGACATCTCCGCTTACTTTGACCTGGCGCGCGAAGGCGAGAGCGTCGAGGCCGACCTGCGCCGCGAAATCGATTCCCTGCGCGAGCGGGTAGACCGCCTCGAGACCGAGACACTCCTTTCGGGAGAGAACGACGCGCGCAATGCCATCGTGACGATTCATCCCGGGGCCGGAGGAACGGAGTCGCAGGACTGGGCCGAAATGCTCATGCGGATGTATCTGCGCTGGGCCGAGCGGCAGGGGTTCCAAACCGTTCTTTACGACTATCAGCCGGGTGAAGAAGCCGGCATCAAGTCCGCGACCTTCGGGGTCAATGGCGAATACGCTTACGGGCTTCTGACTAGCGAAATTGGCGTGCACCGGCTGGTGCGCATTTCGCCCTTTGATCAAGCCAAACGTCGGCACACATCGTTCGCCAGCGTTTTCGTTTCGCCGGAAATTGACGACTCCATTGACGTCGTGATCAAGCCCGAGGACCTGCGCATCGATACCTACCGTTCCAGCGGCAAGGGCGGCCAGCACGTGAATACGACCGATTCGGCGGTTCGAATCACCCACCTTCCGACGGGAATTGTGGCCGCGTGCCAGAACGAACGCTCGCAGCACAAAAACAAGGATCGCGCCATGAGCATGCTCCGATCCAAGCTCTACGAGTTTGAGATGGAGAAGAAGCGGGAGGCGACGAAGAAGATCGAAGAGTCCAAGCTCGATATCGACTTCGGCTCGCAGATTCGGTCGTACGTGCTGCAACCCTACCGTCTAATCAAAGATCATCGCACCAAGACCGAAGTTGGCGACGTGGACCGCGTCATCGATGGCGACCTGCAGCCGTTCATCCGCGCCTATTTGCGCTTGCGGCGCGATGGCGGGCCCTCGGCTGCGGAGAAGTGATCACCACTGAGACGGAGCACGTCTTGGAGTCCTTTCTCTGCCGCCCTGTGTCTCGGTGCCACTCCCCAGGCCAGTTCCTTCCGTAACCTTACTCATTCTGAAATTTGTGGAAACGCGCGGCGGTGGTACGAGATTCTGTAGGGTACAGGAGTCTCCCTAAGATCATGTCGCGCATGCTCGATCTCATCCGCGCCTCGGCGGTTTCATCGCATCAGATGATGTCCGCGTCGAGAGGCGCCCTGCATCTGCCGCCGGTGGAAACTCTACAGATTCTCGTCCATATCGCCGAGCACAACAAAATTTATGGCGAACAGGCGCGGCTTACCTTGGCGGCATGGGACGAAACGACGGCCAAGGCCATCGCTGCCGAACCAGATACGCCCAGGGAAATCCTTGAGTATTGGCTGCACGGCAAGAACATTCGACCGGTTCTGTTCCCGATTTTGCTGGAGAATCCCACGGTTCCGGTGGGCACGCTTTCGCAGTTGGCAACCACGCTGAAAGGAGAACTCCTCGATGTCATGATTGCCAGTCCGCGCGTGCGCGCCTCGCAGCAACTTTTGCAGGACCTGAGCAAGAATCACTACCTGAGCGGAGCGCAAGCGGCCCGAGTGCAGGCCCTGATTAGCGGCAAGCCGGACCAGGCCGCGACTGAGGAGCAGGAAGCCACTCCGGCGGCAGGAGAGGAGCAGGCGCCAGCAGTTGCGCCTGAACCGCACGATCAGCCATTGGCGGCGGCGCATGAATACGCACCTGCCGGCGGAAAAGAAAAACCCGCCGCTGCTGCGCACCAAGACGGTCCGGCTGATGCAGAGGCGGAAACTGCCGTGGTCACGTTTTTCAAGGAACACGCGGCGGAAATCGCGGCCGAGCCGGAGAAGCCGTTTCAGGCGATTGGCGGAATTCATGAAGAAGCGCCGGCACCGGAACCGGCGAGAGCTGCGGCAGCGGCCGCGAGCAGCACTCCGGCACAGGCGCCGCAACCTGCGCCTGCCCACAAGGCATTTCCGCACAAGCTGGTAAATCCCGAGGAAGAGAAGCGCGGCAGCGTGTTGCAGAAGATCGCCAAGCTCGATGTAAAAGGGCGCATTCAGCTGGCAATGAAAGGGACCAAGGAAGAACGCTCAATTCTGGTGCGCGACGGCACCAAGATCGTCGCCCTGGCGGTGCTCGATTCTCCCAAGATCACCGACGGCGAAGTTGAGAAATTCGCCAGCCAGAAGAATGTTCTGGAAGCCGTGCTGCGCGCCATCCCAATGAAGCGGCGCTTCGCCAAAAATTATGCCATCGTTCGCAACCTGATATTCAATCCGCGCACCCCGCTCGATGTCTCGCTTGGGCTGATGAAGAACCTGCTGGTGGCGGATTTGCGCAATCTCTCGGGCAACAAGGAAGTCGCGGAAACCGTGCGCAAGCTCGCGTTGCGTATGTTCAAGCAGAAAAGCGATCCTGCGAAAAAGGGGTAATCCGCTAGGAAGCGCGGCCGGTCTGGTTCAACTCCCGATAAAATCCCAGGTCCGCGTTGCGCAGCATCTTGGTGATGTAGGCAATCTGCCCGTAGTGCAGACCGAAATGCTCGACCACCTGGTAGACGGCGGCGAGTCCGGTGACTTTATAGCCCTGTATTTCCATTGA
>DASVAJ010000039.1:0-2555 GCA_036376415.1 Terriglobales bacterium | reverse complement strand
TCGCCGGAGAATCTCTACAACTGAGCCAGGGCTCCATCTATCCCGCGCTCATCCGTCTTGAACAGGAGCGCTGGGTCACGGCCGATTGGGGTCTATCTGAAACCAATCGAAAGGTCAAATTCTATTCGCTGACAAGAGCGGGCCGGAAACAGCTCACTATCGAAGTGGAGAAGTGGGAAAAGGCGAAAGCGTTCGTAGCTCGGTTCCTGGAACCTCCGCATGACCGTTCGACGCGCGTTTGCAAGACTACACGCCTTGTTCTGCAAAGAGGGTCTGGACCGCGAGCTCGACGATGAGATAGATGCGCACCTCGAACTGGCTGAGCACGACGCCCTTTCACGCGGCCTATCGGCTGAAGCAGCCCGGCAGGAAGCTCGCCGCCATTTCGGAGCATCATCGGGTTACTGGCAGGCTTTCTCCCGGCGAACCGAGCGATCCATATCGATCCTGCGGTGGCGCTGCGCGACATCGGTTGATTGTTGTTAATATCCTCGCCATGCACGTGGGTCAATCGAGCCCGGCGCGGTTTGCGGCCGCCGCTGCGGCTCTGGGTTGACAAAATGGTGATGAGATGAGATTGCTGCTTATCGTCCTCCTGGCCGCAACTTCCGTTTGTGCGCAGCAAACGGAACTCAAGTTGGACACCGACATCACAAAGGTGAACTTCACGGTACGCGACCTCCTTCATACGGTGCACGGCACATTCAAGCTGACGAAAGGCGCCCTGTGGTTCGATCCGGCGTCTTATAACGCGGGCGGCACGCTGGTCGTGAACGCAACCAGCGGCAATAGCGGAAGTCACGCGCGCGATAGCCGTATGAACAAGAACGTTCTGCAAAGCGACACGTACCAGGAAATTACATTTACCCCCGACCGCATCATTGGGGCGGTGAATTTGTCCGGGCACTCCGAATTTAAGCTCCACGGCATGTTCGCAATCCATGGTGCGGCCCACGAACTGATAATGAATGTGAAAGCCGATATTACCGGCAATCGCCTCACTGCCACGGCTGATTTCAATGTCCCGTACGTGAAATGGGGACTGAAAAATCCCAGCACACTTTTTTTGCGTGTCAACGATACCGTGCCGGTCGAGATCGATGCCGTAGGCGAAATTAAGACCTTGTGAAGCGGCGTGCGTCCTCTAAACCGCGGCGAATCACGAGCGATGTATGCCTCGCCCGCATTGCAATACCTGTAAACTGAAAGTGATTGCTGCGGGCTCTGTCCAGTTCGCTTCTTTCCTTGCTCCTGGTTATGACGCTGCTATGGGGCGGCTGCGTATCTTGCGAGCAGTACTTCATGTTCGGAAACTCGCACGGTTGCTGCAATCCCGACGGGCATTGCAAAACCAAAGGACCCGGAAAAAGCAACCCGGGCCG
Organism: Terriglobales bacterium; assembly: GCA_036376415.1. GTDB lineage: Bacteria > Acidobacteriota > Terriglobia > Terriglobales > Acidobacteriaceae > Gp1-AA145. The sequence continues at coordinate 1,173 of DASVAJ010000039.1, read as the reverse complement.
GAACTGCACGCAAATCGCTTTCGAGCATCAGAAGGGGATCGATCTTCATTTTGATCTCCCGGTCGCCGCCGCCACGCAGGCGCTCGCGTTACCGGTCCGCGCAATTGAACTGCTGCCGCGCTGCGACGATCCGCGCGTGATCGCTCCATCCCCGCCTGATCTGCAACTGTTGCACTCGACCTTCCTCATCTGATCCTGCTGGCATTTGCAACCAAAGCTGTGGGTGCGTGCGCCTGTGCGTTTCGGCGCGGCATTCCCGTCCGGTAAATGCAATTGGGAAGGAGGGATCACATGCTTCATTCACAAGCCATGCGTTCGGCCGTTGTGATGGCGGCAATGATGGCAACAGCGGCGCATTTGACGGCCGCCGACCATGGACCGGTGTTCGGCCTGGCTACACCAACAAACCCCCGAGGAGGATGGAGTTTCGATCTTGGCGTCAATGGCCGCGGCGGCGGTGGAGGCGTTACCTCGACGCTTGAAACAGAACTGAGCTACGGCATCACGCCAAATTTGAAGCTGGCGGTATCCGGCCCCCTCGTGTTCCAGCCGGATCCTTACCTGCGCTCAACCGTCACCACTAACACCCCGATCAGTGGCGATTTCAGTGGTCTTGCATGGTGGCGCTTTCAAAGAAAGGACCTTGCGGGCAAGCGTGTTGAAAGTACGGCCGTGGGTGGCATTCTCGTACCTGGCCCACAGCAGGAGGCAGGAATCTATCGGGGCCTGAATAGCGGCCTCGGCTATCTCGTTGGCGCGGTCACGGGCGTTGCATCACGCAGTCAGTACATATGGGTCGGGGCTACCTATCAACGATACGGGGAATCTCAGGGTGACCGCCGCCCCGATTTACTTTCTTATACGGCTGTTTACGGTTATCGGCCTCTCTCATGGCGCACGGATTACCCGCGTTGGGATTGGCGCATATTCGGCGAGTTTACGGGGGAGCGCGCCGGGGCACTCCAACGGCAATTGGTTGAACTCCCCGGCACTCGAGGCAATCAGATGCTCTTCGGCCCAAGCCTGCTTGGCGTGTACCGTGCGATCGGGATTGAGGCCGGAATCCAGTTTCCCATTTATCGCGACGTGGGTCCGCTGTTTCCAAAAGAGCGCTACCGCTTCGCGCTCAATTTCGCGTATTTCTTTTGAAAGGATATGAACATGAAAAACAGA
>DASVAJ010000015.1:0-2236 GCA_036376415.1 Terriglobales bacterium | reverse complement strand
ACACAGGCTGCGCAGTTTGCCGGGTATCGATTTGGACTTTCAACTCCTGGGGCGCCTTCGCTGCGTTTTGCTGCGCCGCTCCGATTTTGATTGTGCCCGCGAGCAGCAGCGTAGCGACGACAACCATCGCAATTCGATTCTTCACGAGAACACTCCCTGTGTTATCGACATTCGTGATCCTATTAAGCACATGTATCGTAGCTGATCATATTGAAGCCTAAAACGGTTTATTTCACTTGTCTGCTGCATGTGAGTCTTTGTATAGTCGAAACTTTGTGCAGCGCAGTGGAAAATCACCAGCATTCCATCTACACCGTGGAGAGGATCATGAAACGCGGAATCATGCGAAGTCAGTGGATTCTTGTTTTTGCGGGAGCGCTCTTACTGGGAGGGGGCCTGCAAATTGCATTTGCGCAGGAAGCCGGGAATCCTGCCTACCTGAATCCCCAGCTTTCACCCGAGCAGCGCGCCACTGACCTGGTTCGCCGCATGACGCTCGCAGAGAAAGCTTCACAGATGCAGAACAACTCCGCGGCGGTTCCACGCCTCAAGGTCCCTGCGTATCAATGGTGGAGCGAAGCCCTGCATGGAGTCATTAATGAAGGTGTGACTGAATATCCGGAACCGATCGGGCTTGCAGCGACGTTTGACGCGCCGGGCATCCACACCATTGCCGCGCAGATTGGCGTTGAGGGACGCATCAAGCACGTCCAAAACGCGCGCGAAGGGCACGTTGGCATCATGGGAGGCTTGGATTTTTGGTCGCCCAATCTCAACATTTTCCGCGATCCGCGGTGGGGACGCGGACAGGAGACCTATGGCGAGGACCCGTTCCTCACTGGCCGCATGGGAGTTGCCTACGTAACCGGAGTGCAGGGCGATAACCCCAAGTACTACCTCGCCATTGCGACACCGAAGCACTTCGCGGTGCACAGCGGACCGGAACCGACCCGCCACTTTGCCGATGTAGACGTAAGCAAGCACGACGAGGTGGACACATACGAGCCCGCCTTCCGTGCCGCTGTTGTAGAAGGTAAAGCCGGATCGGTAATGTGTGCCTACAACGCAATCAATGGCCAGCCGGCGTGTGCGAACCAATACCTGCTGCAAGACCAGTTGCGTGGCAAGTGGGGCTTTCAGGGATACGTAGTCTCTGACTGTGACGCCGTTAGAGACATCGCGGCCAATCATCGCTATCGTGTTACGCAAGCGCAAGGCGCCGCGATCTCCGTAATTCGCGGCATGGACAATGAGTGCGTTACCTTCACCTCCCGATTCGGCGAACCGGTAGATAAGGCCTACATTGACGCCGTTCAGCAAGGGTATCTGCCGGAAAGCGACCTCGATACCGCATTGATTCGGCTGTTCACCGCGCGCATCAAGCTCGGGATGTTCGATCCCCCTGACATGGTTCCCTACACGAAGATCGACGAGAAGGAACTCGACAGCGCGGAACATCGCGCGCAAGCCCGCAAGCTGGCCAATGAATCGATGGTTCTGCTGAAAAATGATGGCCTCCTTCCGCTCAAGGCAGGGATCCGCAAGATTGCAGTGGTTGGGCCTCTTGCCGACCAGACCAGGCCGTTGATTGGAAACTATGCCGGTCAGCCCACTCATATTGTTTCCATCCTCGAAGGGCTTCGCGCTGAGTTTCCGAATGTGAACATCACGTTTGTCCCCGGAACGCAGTTCCTGCGCGCGGACGGCACTCCCGTGCCGAATGCTCTTCTAACCACGCCAGACGGCAAACCCGGACTGAAAGCCGACTACAACGAAAGCATTCGCAGAGGGGAGCCGGGCCAGGCTGCGCCGCCCGCTTCGCTTGTTAGCCGTACCGAGACCAATGTGAATCTCACGGAGAGCGACCTGCCGAAAGAAATCGCGGGAAGGAAAACCTTCGGTGTTCAGTGGTCCGGGTTCCTGATGCCCTCGGAAACTGGCGACTTTCTGCTCGGGATTCGCAGCGCGGGATTCGGCAGGCTTATGATCGATGGCAAGCAGGTAGCGGCGGCGATTGGCGGCGGCACACGAGGAGTCGCATCGGGCGCAGGCCGTGTTCATCTTGAAAAAGGGCGTAAGGTGTCGCTCGAAATCTTCTATGGGACCAGGAATGGCAAGCCTCACGCCGAAATTTTCTGGAACAAGTACAGCAGCGCTCCTTCGCCCGAAGCTGTTGCCGCGGCGAAAAATGCTGAGGTTGTGATTGCCGTCGTCGGAATCACGAGCCAGCTTGAGG
>DASVAJ010000091.1:0-2211 GCA_036376415.1 Terriglobales bacterium | reverse complement strand
GCCATGGTGAATCTTGGGGACTCGGGGACTCTGGCCGATCTCTATGCCACGCTCACCGGGGACACTGCCAGCAACGCGTGGCCCAAGTTCCAGGATGCCGTTAACAACCTGCGGGGCGGAATCAAAAATGACGATCCCTTCGGCGGATTATCCAAGCCACCGCAGCTGAATGTCCAGGCGGCAATGCTTCCGGCAGCCCGACCGCATGCGCCGGCCGCATGTCAACCCAAATCAAAACGCCTGCTTCCGCCCAAAAAGCCATAGGGCAAGCTCGGGGAAGCTACCTGAATACTCCCGGCGATTTCCCGCATTGTGAGAACCCCGGCTTCTTGGCATAATGTAAGGGCTCTGGCCGATCACGGGCGTCGAAGACGTGTCTTCGGCGGCCTTTCCGGCCTTCATGGATTATCTGGCGACCATTTTTGTGCCCACCGGGAACCGGCGACTCAATGAGTTGATCGGGTTCCTGATGTGCGTCTCCGCGCTCCTCCTCTCCCTCGCTCTCGTCTCTTATTCCCCGCTTGATCCCTCCTGGGACAGCGCCTCGGTGCTGACCGGAGCGCACGCGGCCCGCAACTGGATCGGCGTAGTGGGCGCCTATACCGCCGATGCCTTGCTCCAGTTCTTTGGTGTGGGCGCGTTTCTGCTCGTGATCTTTCCCGCGATGCTGGGGGCGCGCTGGTTCCGTTCGGTAAAAGTGAAATCCCCCCTGGCCAAGAGCCTCGGCGCGATCTGGCTGCTCATGTTCGCTCCCGCGATGCTGGCGCTCTTGCCCGGACAGATGCGCTGGAAAGGCGTGATCCCCGTCGAAGGCCTGATGGGACGCGTCCTTGGCGATTTCCTGATTCACTACCTGAACATCATTGGCGCTTACATCGTTTGCGCGACCATTCTGGCGACCGCACTTTATCTTTCAACCGCATTCTCGTTCTCCGCCATTCAGCTTTGGGTTCCCACGCGCTTCGCCTTCCTGACCGCACTGTGGAACCGCTATCAGGATTGGCAACAGGAGCGCACCAAGCGTCGCCAGCAGAAGGAACTCGAAAAACGCCGCATCTCGAAACCGATCGTAAAAACGCAGCTGATCCCGTCGCGCCCGGCTTCCCCAATTGCGCAAGCGGAGCCGCGCCGCACCGGCATCGAGAAGATGCTGGCGGAAGAGGAATCAGCGGCCGCGCCGAAACCTTTATCGTCCACCGGCGGAATCCTGGCCGAGCCCTTGCCTGCTGCTTCCGGCGAAATGGAGCCGGAAGTCACCGAACGCGCCGACAGCGGCCACAAAGCCAAGACCACCATGCCGCGCATTGCCGCCGGCGGCTACAAACTGCCCTCCAGCAGCTTGCTGCAGCGCCCCGATGAGCAGCAGGCCGTCGATGCCGATGAGCTCAAACTGCTGGCCCAGGTGCTCACCGAGAAATATGCCGAGTTCGAAGTTCACGGGCAGATCACGCAAATTAATCCTGGCCCGGTCGTTACCACCTTCGAGTTCAAACCGGAAGCGGGCATCAAGTACAGCCGCATCACCAATCTCTGCGACGATCTCTGCCTGGCTCTGAAGGCAGAAAGCATTCTGATCGAGCGCATGGCGGGAAAGAGCACCGTCGGAATCCAGGTCCCGAACCGCCAGCGCGAGATCATCTTCCTGCGCGAGAATATCGAGTCGCAGGAGTTCATGGGCTCCAAATCGAAGCTCACCATGGCGATGGGCAAGGACATCAACGGCCGCATTGTCACTGCCGATCTCGCCGGAATGCCTCACCTGCTCATCGCCGGATCGACGGGCGCCGGCAAGAGCGTGGCCATCAATGCCTTCATCATGTCGATCTTGTACAAGGCCACGCCCGATCAGGTGCGCTTGATCCTGGTCGACCCCAAGCGTCTCGAACTCGGCAATTACGAAGGTGTTCCGCACCTCTACACTCCGATCATCACGGAGCCAAAACTTGCTGCCAATGCGTTGCGCAACGCCGTGCGCGAGATGGAACGCCGCCTCAAGCTTCTGGCCGCGAAGGGCGTTCGCAATATCGATCAGTACAACAAGCTCTTCGATAAAGGCGACACGCCCAGCCTGTTTGGCGAAGACTCCGAAGAAAAGCCGATTCCTTATATCGTGATCATCATCGACGAGCTCGCCGACCTGATGATGCTGGATTCCTCCAACGTCGAAGAATCGATCACGCGCCTGGCGCAGATGGCGCGCGCGGTCGGAAT
>DASVAJ010000087.1:0-33726 GCA_036376415.1 Terriglobales bacterium | reverse complement strand
ATTCCGCCGATCCGAATAGCGCCCCCATTCAGGCCGCCACGCAAGGCGAGGTGGAGAGCCATTTTGCGGAGAAGATCATTTCGTTTCTGGGCCAACATATGATGGCGGGCGCTTCCGAAGCACTGCGCGAGCAACTGGCTGCCGGCAATGTCAAGGTGTTCATCAAAGGCGGCTCGGAATTTACGGTTACGACGGCTGTGAGCCAGGCGGCCGCAGCACAGCCGCAGCTGGCGTCATCGGCAAGTTCGGAGTTTCCGCCCAACCAGGCGAGCAGTACCGATCCGGTCGTTTCCAGCACTTACAGCAATGGGTCGCTGGATGCTTCGCCCATCACGCGGGTCAGCGAAGGAGGAGGAAGGCTCTTGCGCATCGTTCTGGCCATGCTGCTGCTGGGAGCAGTGATCTTCTTCTGGCTGCAGCACCTGAGATGAGCCGGAAAATTGGCTCCCCGAGCTGGTTGGGAGCCGCTGAACTGCCCACTCAAGCGAAACGGGGGATTAAGTGGGCCATTCCAAGGTGTGTTTGGAGTGGAAATCAGCGGAACCGCCCGTCCGGTCGGTTTAGGCATGATCTCCAATTTTTCCAATCAGTTACCAAGGATTGGGCCAACCACCCGCTGCGTGTTTCTCCCGCTCAATGCCGATTTTTGCCCTTTTATTGTCTTATGGGTGTCAGGGGTATGTCTTCTCAATAGGATACAAGCAGGGAAAAGCGGCTTCAGGCTTCAGCACTGGGCTTCAGGTTTAAACCTTGGACTCAACAGCTGGTGAGCAAAAGAGCGTTTTTTAGCTTTTGCTGAAACCTGGCGCCAGAACCCTGAAGCCGAATTTCCAAATTGCAGCGGAAAGGTACACAGCTACATGCACAAGCCGATTAAGTATGTAGAAAAAGCCGTTACTCTCAGCGCCGCAGGCGCCTGGGCCGTATTCGAGCGGTTTAACCGCATCAAGCCCAACGCGTCGCCCAAGCCCAAGTGGTCGGACAAGCCGCTGCTGAAATCGTACGAGAAGTCGAAGCCGCCGCTGGGTTGGCCGCGGAGCACGGACTCGCTGTGCCCGAAGTGTGTACCGGAAATTCGCCAGCAGATTCTCGACGGCCATCTGCCGACTGAGATCCTGCTGAACGAGAAAGTGGGCGAGATCAAGGCCACCATTCTCGAACGCGACGGCAAGATCCTGATGGTGAAGGACTGCCCCAAGCACGGGCATTTCGAAGACGTGATGTCGATCGACACCGAATTTTCGAAGCACCTGGAAGACGTGTTTCCCGGCCGCGATATCCGCGCGCACAACGATGAGAAGCTGCACAACCACGGTTCCTCGACGGTGAAGTACGGACGCGGCTCGGTGTTGACCATCGACCTCACCAATCGTTGCAACATGATGTGCGATCCGTGCTTCATGGACGCAAACCAGGTCGGCTTCGTGCATGAGCTGACGTGGGGGGAGATCCAGCAGATGCTGGACAACGCGATCACCATCAAGCCGCGCCGGCAGATGAGCGTGCAGTTCTCCGGCGGCGAACCGACGCTGTCGCCGTACTTCCTGGATGCGGTTCGCTATGCGCGCAAGGTGGGATACAACTCGGTGCAGGCGGCGACCAATGGAATCGAATTCGCCAAGAGCTTCGAGTTTGCGCAGCAGGCTGCGGACGCGGGGTTGCGCTATGCCTACCTGCAGTTTGATGGAATCGGCAACGCCGCCAATGCGCACCGCAAAGTCGGCAACCTGTTTGACGTGAAGCTGAAGGCGATCGACAACCTGCACCGCGCGGGCGTCGAAATCGTTCCGGTGGTGACCATTGTCAACGGCATTAACAACGAGCAGGTGGGACGCATCATTCAGTTCGCGCTCGATAATCCCAAGAGGATCGGGTTCCTCAGCTTCCAGCCAGTCAGCTTTACCGGCCGTGACGAGGCGATCACCGATGAGCGCCGGGTGGCGCAGCGGTACACGCTTTCGCACCTGGCGCACGACGTGAAGAATCAGACCGGGCTGGGCGAGCCTGCCCGCGACTGGTTCCCGATTTCGTTCATGTCGACCTTCTCCGATTGGGCCGACCTGATGCATGCCAAGGACCTCAACAACAACTGGGGCCAACTCAGCTGCGGCTGCCATCCGAATTGCGGGACGGGCATGGCGGTGATGATCGACAAAGAGACGAAGGAAGCGGTGCCGGTGACGGCGTTCCTGCACGGCGATCAGCTGGCGAAGGACATTGCCAAGATCAACGATGCCGCGCGCGGCAAATTCCTGAGCGGCCTGGGAATGGCGCTGGTGCTGGCGAAGAACTACGATCCGTTCAAGACGCCGAAGCACTTCCGGCTCTGGGACCTGTGGAAGAAGTTCGACAAGAACTACAACGTCACGGGCCGTAACTACGGAAAAGTGGGGCCGGACCGCACCATCGACGACGTGATGAAGCGGCGGCAGGACCGGTGGAACTTCCTGTTCATCGCCGGCATGTGGTTCCAGGACCTGTTCAACTACGACTTCCGGCGCACCGAGCAGTGCATTATTCCGTACGCGACGCAGGAAGGCGAGATTTCCTTCTGCGCGTACAACACCGGCATTGGCTGGCGCAACATCATCGAGAAGATGCACATGACGGCCACGCTCACCAAGTGGTACGAGGAGCATGGGCGGCACGAGATCTTCGCCGGCGGGAAGAATGTCGCGATGGAATCGAAGGAGCACTCGCTCTATCTGCGCGACGGGATCGTAACCCAGGAAGAGCAGCGCGACCTGGACAAGTTGGGCATTGCCAAGAACGCGCGCGAGGAGAAGATTCGGGCGAGAAATGCAAAGCTCCAAGCTTCAGGCTCCAGGCCCCAGGAAGACGGGACCAACGGAAACGGGCGTGGGCCGCAGAAGAATGATGAAGCGTACAACGCTCGCATGGCGGCGCTATATCGCGAAGTCATTCTGAAGGAGAAGCCGGCGCAGTCGGAGAATGGGTTCCTGCCGATTAATGCTTTGCTGAAGCCGAATGGCAACGGCAATGGACACAACGGCAACGGCTCCGAGGCTCCGGAGACGAAGCCGGAGCTCGCGGAACCGGTTGCGGGAGATTAGTCCAGTTCTCAGTTAAAAGGTGTCAGTAGAGGCCGCCTTGGATGGCGGCCTTTTCCTTTGCCGGGGAGAAATCTCCAGGCAAGCGGAAAGCAGGTGGGGGTGGTCTGTTCGGAGCCTCCCCGGCAGGACCGGCTGCTGTTTATTTTTGTGCTAACAGTCCGATAGTGGGCTATCATCCTTGGAACTCGGGCACAGAAATTCCCTGGAACGAGAGGTCCTATGTCGACGCCTGCCATGGGTTCCGAGTCCTTTTTCGGTACAGCAATCGACGCCAAGCGGCAGCGTTACGCAGTGATCGCTGTGTCAATTCTGGCCCTCAGTCCTTTCCTGGTTTTGCCTTTCTGGACGGAGCATCTGCTGGCCACAAATTTTCTTCCGCACGTCTACTGCTATTTGAAGAACCCCAGCGTGGTCTGGACGCATGTAGTGGCGGATGGGCTGATTGGGACGGCGTACCTGGCGATTTCCGTGACTCTCGGCTATCTCGTGTATCGCGCGCGACGCGATATTCCCTTCCACTGGATGTTCCTGGCGTTCGGGCTTTTCATTATTGCCTGCGGCGGAACTCACTTCATGGAAGTGGTGACGATCTGGATCCCGGTGTACATCTTTTCCGCCGCGGTGAAATTGTTTACCGCGTCTGTATCCGTCATGACCGCCGCAGTGCTGCCATTCACGGTGCCGCGAATCTTGACGCTGGTGCAGCAGGCGAAAGTGTCGCAGCAGGTCACCGCCGAGTTGCGCGCCAGCGAAGAGCGCAAGGCGGCGCTGCTGCGCGAGGTGCATCACCGGGTGAAGAATAACCTGGCGGTGATCTGCAGCCTTCTCTACCTGCAATCGAGCCAAACCAAAGATGAGGAAACCATCCAGGTGTTTCGGGAAATGGAGAACCGGGTGCACTCGATGGCGCTGGTGCATGAGAGCCTGTACGGCTCGGAGAATCTGGCGAGGATTGATTTTGCCCAGTACGCGCAAGTGCTCACCCGGGACATCCTGGCGTCGTACGAGCGGCCCAACGCCCCCGTGCATCTGCGCAGCGACATGGAACCAGTAACCATGAACATTGACCTGGCCGTGCCCTGCGGGCTGATTCTCAACGAACTGATTTCGAATGCCTTCAAGCATGGCTTTCCGAATGGCGCGGGCGGCGAAATCAAGCTCAGACTGCGCGGCGGAGAGAATGGCAGTTGCACTTTGTGCGTAGAGGACAACGGAGCCGGAATTCCCGCCGGCCTGGATGTAAACACGACGACTTCGCTGGGGTTGAAGCTGGTACGAATCCTGACGCGGCAGATCCACGGAGCCTTCGAGTTGACGAGAATCGAAACGGGAACGTCTGCATGTCTGCAATTCCATGTGAATCATCCTTCAAGGTGAACCAAGATGCACGCCGATCTAATCTCCCCCGGATTGCGCGCTCTGATTATCGAGGACGAAGCCCTGATCGCCGAAGAATTGAGGGGCCGGCTATCGGGATTGGGCTTTGAGATCATCGGTACGGTCGATACCGCCGAGGAAGGCATCGAGATTGCGACCAGGGAAAGGCCCGACCTGGTCTTGATGGACATACGCCTGCGCGGCGAGAAAGATGGCATCGAAGCCTGCCGGGAAATCCGCGAAGAGGTGGATGTTCCGATCCTCTACCTGACGGCATACTCCGATAATCAGACCGTGGAGCGCGCTAAACAGACAGACCATGATGGCTTTCTCCTGAAGCCATTCCATCGCCACGAACTCCAGTCGACCATCGCGGTGGCATTGCAGCGGCACAAGCTGCGAACGAAAAGAAAGCCACAGTAGAGACCTTGGTTCAGCGCAAGCAACCTGGAAAGGGGTTGGGAGGCGACAGCTCGCTGCTAGAGGCTGTAACACGCGGACAGCGCCCTTTCAGCGACGTGCCTCGCAGCTCTCGCAACTTCGGCGAGACCTGGGGCACTCCCCGGTTTTTCAATGCGGAGACCGCACCCAGGCCAACCGCAGGCTTGAGTGGGCCACCCTGAAATTAGCGTTTGCCGATGGCGCTGATCCAGCCTTTGTGCTCATCGACTATGAGGCGAACATCGGAGAAGCCGGCATGGGTCAGGAGGTCGCGATGCTCGTCCACGGTGAGGAGAGTCATGCCGGTGCGGGGGGCTTGTTGTTCGCATAGCTTCGCCATGGCGGTGTTCGCTCCTTTGTAAACCTCGGCGATGATGATGAACCTGCCGGCGGGCTTGACCACGCGAAAGACTTGGCGCAGGTCGTGCGGCAGGTCAGGCCACCAGAAGTGGGTTTCGACGGCGGTCACCAAATCGAACATGCTGTCAGGAAACGGGAGTTGGGAGACGGAGCCGAGCCGGACATCGACACGGCCAAGCTCAATGGCACGCGCATTCATTCGTTTACTGGCAGCAACGCTCGCCTCGGAGTAATCGACCCCGTAGACTTTGCCTTCGGTTGCGGCTGAAACCAGCTTGCTGAGGGTACGGCCTCCGCCGCAGCCCACGTCGAGGATGGTGAAATCCTTTTCGATGGAGACTTGCGCCAGACCCCAGTCGGTGAGCCCGGAGTGATGCGAATTCATGCGGCGCAAGACCAAGCGACCCAGCAAACCTCTGGGCTTTTTGAATTGGGTGGCGTGGCCGGACAGGGGAAGGCGGATTTGGGGCATCCCCGATAGTGTAATGCGGAAAAGGCCCGTGGGTTGGGGTGACTCAGCCTCGCAAGGAACGCAGGTGGAGCAGCCGCGGTTCTACGGTTAGCCCGCCGAATAGAGAGCAGCTCGAAATCAAAGATTTATCCACCCGAACCCATCATCATGATGGGCGTGGTTGGGCTGGCAGATCCCTGCTCAGGCTCGATGGTGACGGCGAAGGCCTTGGCCTCTACTCCTGCGGGCAGGGGAGGATTGATGACCATGGCGCCGCCATGCGCATCGGGCTTGAATATGCCCGCCGGGATCGGCGCACCCTGCATGGGAATCAGCCAGAGTTCGTACGCCTTCTGCGGAGGCAAGGCGTGGAGGTTCGTTGCCATGAAAATGAGGCCATTGCGCTGGCGCGAGTAGATGGCCTTGCCTTCCGGCGGAGGCGTTTTATAGTTCACGGGAAGCACCGTGACCCGCATCGCATCCGTAGCACTAAGGGTTTCGGCAACCCGCCTGGCCTGATCCAGATGAGAGCTCTGTTCCTGGGCACGGGTTTGCCACTGCGCGACGGCATGCTTGAGCTGCGCATTTTGCTTCCAAAGCACGGCGAGAATGACGATCGACGCCAGCGCGCCCCCCCAGCCGAGGAGGGGCCACCATCGCAGACGAAGCGAGCGCGGCGAGAGGGTTTCCTGGCCAATCGCGTCCATAAGCCGCTTCCTGGCGCGGGCGGGGGGCAGCGGCCCGGTTGCAGTAAGCGCGAGCAATGCGGCGTCGCCGCGCAGCTGCTCCAGTTCACGGCGGCAGGAGGCGCACGCGGCGAGGTGTTTTTCCATCGCGGCGCGGTCGCCTGGATCCAGGCAATCCAGCGCGTAGAGTGCCAGGTCTTCCGCGAATTGTGGATGAACGCTCATGTGGTCTCAAGGGCGCGGCGCAGCATCATGAGGCCGGTCCGGATGCGGGTTTTGATCGTGCCCAGCGGCTCGCCGGTTTTCTGCGAAATCTCCGAATGACTGTAGCCTTCGAAATAGGCCATTTCCAGGGCGCTGCGCTGGGGCGCGGGCATCTGCTGCATGGTCGCACGCACCTTCTCGACGACGCGTTTGCGGTCGGCGCCGGCTGCGAGGTCCACTTCTACCGATACCACGGTCTCGCTGATCTCGCTTTGGGGGCGGCGTTTGCGCAGGATGTCCAGAGCCCGATTGCGGGCGATCACCGCGAGCCATGGGGCCAGGTTGCCGCGGCTGGCGTCGAATGACGCCGGATTGCGCCATAGCTGCATGAAAATTTCCTGCAATACATCCTCTGCCGCGGCGGCTTCGCCCAAGACCCGCAGGGCGACGGCATACACCACCGGCGAATACCGATCATAGAGCTGAGCCATCGCCTCCTGATTGCGGGCGCGGATGGCCGACATCAGGGATCCGTCATCGTGGCTTTCTGCTGAACCCGCGGTCAACGACACAGTTCCTCAATGCGTACGTTTCGCCCGGCGCAGTGGATGTGCCCGGGTGGTGCCAGCGACGATACCGCAGGATTGCGGCCTCAGGCAAGCCGAGGCCGACGGCACGAGAGCAATCCATTTTCGCGGCGCGCGCGTAATGGCTATGTAGCTCAAGGATGAACGCTCGCCGCAATAGCGAGCGCCAGTCCCATCTCACCCCCCGAGGAGCGTTCCATGACAGATATCGAGAAGTCCAGCAGCACGGAGACGCCGCAGAATCCTGACCGGCGTTCATTTTTGAAGCGCGCCAGCCTGGGATCGGCTGCAGTGGCCGGTTCCCTGGCGTTCGGAGGTTTATTGAAAGCGACTTACGCTTCGGCGAGCGAGGCGCCACACAAGGGCGGCGGGCTTACTGCGGGAGATCGCGAAATCCTGATCGCCGCCGAAATTGCCGAGGCCCTGGCGGTTACGACTTACACCAACATCATCCAGAGCGCGCCGTTTTTCCAGAACCTGGCCTCGGATGACCAGGGATACCTGAGGGCAGCGCGGCAGGAAGAAATGTCTCATTACCTATTGGAGCAGTCGGCCACCGGACAGGCGAGCCCCTTCGCGACTTTTTATTACCCGGCCAATATGTTCGCCGATGCGCAAACCACACTCAACGTGCTGGTGACGCTGGAGGATGCGTTCATCGCGGCCTACCTGGTGGGCGTGCGCCGTTTCAGCACGCCGGACCTGCGAGTGACGGCGGCGCGCATCATGGGAATTGAGAGCGACCATCGCACGCTGGCGCGGGTGGTGGGGCCCGGGGTTGCGGAGCAGGATGGCGGCCCCGTCGAAAGCATTACTGGGTTTGCCGGCGTGGCGGAAAGCGTAGACCCGCCGAACAACAATGGCTACGAACGCACGCTGTGCTGGACCCGCATTGAACAGGCGGTCCAGGCGCTTACGCCGTTTGCCGACGCCAATGCGGCCAGCGCTGCCGGCTTCGACATCAGCAAGCCCTACCAGTTCCAGCCGTTCACGCCGGTGCTGCCGAGCGACCTGGGCGCATTCGTTTCATTCAAGGGATGTTGAGGGCGGGATGGACTGGGCGGCGGTTCCCACTCAAGCCAGCGGTTGGCTTGAGTGGGAGAGTCGTGGGAGCCTGCGTTATTGCTTGGTGTCCAGCGGGTGCTTCGCCTTTTCGTAAAACTCATTTTGCAGACGCAGGCTGGCCTGATCGGTCTTCACCGCGCGAATGGTTTCCACGATCTTGGAAATCCACCAGTCCATCTGAAATTGGCCCAACTCGCGGGTCGCCAGGGAACCATCGCCGGAATAGTGATTCGGAAAGCGCGCATACCACCAGATGCCGGTGTAAACGCCCTCCGGCAGATTCACGCGAGCCTGGTCCGCGCCGGATTGCTCGCGGGCACGATCCATGTGCACCAGGTCGGGACGCGAAACCAGCATTTTGGAAGTTTCGCTCTGGCCGGCATGCATGTCGAGCTTGTCGGTTTTTGCCGGGCCGCCGCTTTCCGGCGTGCGCTCGTCAAGAATGTAAACCACGTAATCATGTGGGGTGGCGAGCTGGCTCTGGGCAAAGAACGGAAGCAAGTGCTCATTGCCGCCGTGGCCGTTCACGATGATGATCTTCTTGCAGCCGTTGCGGGCCATTTCGTCGGTGGTTTCCTGCAAGAGCTCCAGCTGCAGATGAGAGCTGTAGGCGATCGTACCCGGCTGGTGGCGAGCTTCGAAGATTTGGCCGAAGTAGTACTCGGGAAAGACCACGGCGTACTCCTGCTCAGCGGCATGGAGCGCGGCATAACGGGAGTCAAGCAGATCGGTTCCGATGGGGAGATGCGGGCCGTGCTTCTCGAGGATACCGAAGGGGAGCAGGCAGGTGCCTCCCGAGCGGGAAATGGCTTGGACGAAATCGGGAGCGGTGAGTTCTTCCCAGTGAACAGAAAGTTTCTGGCCGAACGCAATAGTGGGCAGAAAAAGCCCTATTAAAACGATGCAATAGCGATGCATGATTCACCTCAGCGGCGAATTTTAACATGGAAGTTATTATTGGCTGGTGGCTGGTTGCTATTGGCTGGTTGTCGGTGGCTAGTAACTCGTGACCGAACCGAAAACACGAGATGTTTTTGCCGGCCTCCTAGCAGGATTCAATAAATCGGGGATCCACATAAATGAAGCGAATCACATCATTCTCGTCCCTGAACTCTAGCTCGGCACGTCCGTCGGCATCATATTGGTTCAGCATCACCGTACTGCCTACCGCCGCCCGGATTGCACGTTGGTCCTCAGCCGGAAGGTCGTCGAGAAACCCCTGAGGCAGATGTTTCAGAACAACCCCAGTTTTGCAGATGAGCTTTTTCATGGCTTTCCCGCAAACGTGAGGATTCCACTAGGCACCAGCCACTAGCAACTAGCCACTGCTCCTACGGGGCTTCGATCAACTCCATCTTGCCGTCTTTCGTACGGTGGAGGATCATCAGCTTGCCCTTGGGATCGCGGAAGACGAAGACGTCGCGGTCGCGGAAGTGGGCTTCCTTGATGGCTTCTTCGAGCGTCATGGGGCGGAGCGCGACGGCCTGATCGGAGCGCACCAGGTGCACCTCTGTCGACTTGGCCACCGCGGGGAATTTATGGACAACCATGGAGACGGGCGCGGGCGCAGGCTCTGCCCCTGCGGCAACCGCAGCAGCCGCTTCCGGTTCCGCGCTTGCCCCATTCCACTTGTCGATTTTGCGGCGCTTCCGGGTAATGATGCGGGTCTTGTTTTTGAGGGCCTGTTTCTCCAGATGCTCGAGCGCCTCGCTGATAGCGGCTTTCATATCCCCGGCTTGGGCCAGGCCCACCAGCGGCCCCACGCGCGAATTGATGGTGATCTCGGCTTTGTGGCGGTGCTTCTCGACCGCCAGAATGACCTTGGTATCGAATTTATTGCGCAGGATTTTGCGGATTTTACTTAAACCAGTTTCGATTTCTTTGCGATTGGCGGGAGTTACTTCGTAGTGCCTGCCAGTGTATTCCACGTTCATGGATTGGCTCCGGCGTTGGTTTCGGAAACGAATTTAGACTTAGCTTTTAGCTCTTAGCTCTTCGCTTTTAGCTTGAACCGCTGGCAGATAGTTTTGGCTAACCGCTAAGAGCTAATCGCTAAGCGCTACTTTTTTACTCTCCTCTGATGCGTACTCGGAATCTTCATATCTTCCCTGTACTTTGCCACGGTGCGGCGCGTCACCTGAATGCCTTGCGACTGCAGGATGCGGGTGATCTGCTCGTCCGTCAAAGGCTTGGCCGGATCCTCTTCTTCGATCAGCTTCTTCACCCTTCGCTTCAGGATGAGCAGCGAAGTGTTGCCGCCTTCGGGCCCGTTCACGCTTTCGCTGAAGAAGTAGCGTAACTCGAAGACGCCCTGCGGCGTGTGCGCATATTTACTGGCGACCGCGCGGCTCACGGTGGAAGGATGCACGCCAATTTCCTCGGCGACCTCCTTGATCATCATCGGCTTGAGTTCGTCGATGCCTTTCTCCAGAAAATCCTGCTGGCGGGCGACGATGGTGTAGCACACCTTCATAATCGTCTGCTTGCGCTGCTCGATGTTTTTGATGAGCTGGATCGCGCTCTTGAAGCGTTCCTTCACGTAATTGCGGGTATCGCGATCGTTTCCCTCTTTGTTGAGGAGACGCCGGTATGCGGGATTGAGGCGCAGCGTGGGAACATCATCATCATTCATGATGACGATCCACTCATCACCGTGCTTGACGAAAGCCACATCGGGTTCGATCAATCGGGGCTGAACCTTGTTGTAGCGAAGGCCAGGCCGGGGATCGAGGGTGCGGATGTACTCGAGCGCGGCCTGAACGGCTTCCACCGGGCGGCCGATGGCGCGAGCGATTTCCTTGTGCTGCTTGTTCTGCAGCGCGCGCAGGTGCTGGTCAACCACGGCGAGGGCATCCGCGAGTACCTGGGCCGAGCCATTGGCGTGCTTGCCGAGTTGAGCCTGATGGTAGCGGAGCTGGTACAGCAGGCATTCGCGCAGATCGCGGCAGGCAACGCCGGGAGGATCGAGTTGACGAACCACCTCGACCGCTTCGCGGAGGTCATCAGGGGTGAAGTTTACCTTGAGGATCGGCTTGCTTCCATTAGCGGAGGTGGGGCTCGGCTCAACCGGCGCCGGCTGCACTGCGGCCGCGGTTGCCACGTTGGCGCCCAAACTGCCATTTGAGCCGGAAAACGGCGCCTCCGAAAATGCCTCCGTCGCAAAATCCGCGGCCGGAGACTCAGTTTCTGCCGATTCTCCTGACGCAGTTTGCTCGGTCGAACTCAGTCCCAGGGCGACAGCATCCTGCACCACGCTCTCCAGCTTGGCGGCGTCTTCTTCCGGCGCAGACGGAGGCGCGATTCCCAAAAGCTCCTCGTCGCTGGCAATCAGGTATCCATCTTCATTCAAGTTGCCGATCACCACTTCCGCAGCTTCACGCACCGGAGGGCGGGTGGGAATGGAACCGAGCTGCCAGATCAGGTGGTCGGTTAAAGTGCTGGGCTTGGAAAGAAAGTTCTCGAACGAGGGGCGCTCGATCTCTTCGAACTCGCTGGGACTGCGGAAGCCGGGATCAAGATAATCTTTAAAGAACGAGCCGAAGTCGATCTCTTCAAACGAATCTTTCTTTTCTTCCGTGGTAGTGGGGGCTTCTTCCGCCGTCGCGGCGCGCTCGCGCTCCTCTTCCTTGTGGGCTACATCGTCGATGAGGGGAACGGAATCTTCCAGTTCCTCAAGCACCGGATTCTCCACCATCTCGGCGTTGATCATGTCCTTGAGCTCAAGTTTGTTGAGCGCGAGGACGCTGACCATCTGCACCAGGCCAGGGGTAAGGATCTGGCGCTGGGAGACTTTCAGGTGAAGTTTGGGTTGAAGTAGAACCATAAAGCAGCTCTTAGCTCTTAGCTTTTAGCTCTTAGCGTTTAGCTCCTAGCGTTTAGCTCCTAGCGTTTAGCTCCTAGCGTTCAGCTCCTAGCGTTTAGCTAAAAGCTCAGAGCTAACAGCTCAAAGCTCACCGTCACACCAGCGAGAAGCTTTCTCCTAGGTAGACCCTTCTCACTTCCGAATCGCTTCCCAACTGCTCGGGCGTACCGTGGCGGAAGATTTTGCCTTCGTTGATGATGTAGGCGCGATCGGTTACCGAGAGCGTCTCCCTTACATTGTGATCCGTGATTAGCACGCCAATACCCGCGGACTTCATGTTGCTGATGATTTTTTGCAGATCGAGTACCGCAATGGGATCAATCCCGCTAAACGGTTCATCCAGCAGGATGAACTTTGGTTTTATGCACAGCGCGCGTGCGATCTCCACCCTCCTGCGTTCGCCGCCGGACAAAGCGTAACCGCGATTGCGGCGAATGTGCTCCAACCCCAATTGATCGATCAACTGCTCCATGGTCTCGCGGCGCTCATGCCAGGAGACAGGCTGGGCTTCGAGCACGGCGAGGATATTCTCCTCAACCGTAAGCTTTCGGAAAACCGAAGCCTCTTGGGGGAGATAGCTGATCCCGAACTGCCGCGCCCGTTTGTACATGGGCACGTCGGTGATTTCATCCTGGTTGATGAGGATGCGGCCTGCATCGGGGGGTATCAGGCCCACAATTGTGTAAAACGTTGTGGTCTTGCCGGCGCCGTTAGGGCCAAGTAAACCAACGACTTCGCCCTGACTCACGCTTAACGAGACGCCATTTACAACTTGGCGGCCGCGATAAGACTTGCAAATTTCTTCGGCGGCCAGCGTTTGCATTTAACGTACCACTCGCGTTCGGGTGATGGCTGGCGAACTGCTATCACCTTCAACGACGACCCTATCATCCGTCCTAAACAAAGTCAACGAAACCCCGGTAATCTTGCCGTGTTCGGCATCAAAAATGCTAGGCGGTCCACCGGTTAGCACAAATTTGTCATCCGATGCTGTATAGGTGAGCTGGTCGCCAGTAGCGCGGCGGTTGGGCTCGGTAATAATCACCGAGCCGGAGGCGACAATTTTGTCGAGCTTGGCAAGACCCGGATCCGGCGGTGTGGCAGGGGCGGTCCCGCCCGGTTGGGGATGAAAAGCTGCAGGGGTTTCGCGGCCCCGCTGCTGTAAAAAGACATCCATCTGATTCGACGTAATCGTCAAATCTGCGCTGCGCACCGTAACCCCACCCTGAAAATGCGCGATGCGATCCGAATCCCGATAGCCCAGGCGAGCCGCCGTGACCACCACCGGAGTCGCTTTGCCGCTCTGGTTGGTCCCGATGAGAGTTGTCGAGACCCGCTGGTTGGCGCTTGCGTCGGCGGAGAGCGTGCGCTGATCTTTTTGAAATTGAATGGACGGCGCTTCAACTACGTTCGCGTCCTGCCAGAGGCGGGCGTTGCCCGTGTAGATAGCGGTTGCGGGATTCTTGTGCGCGGTCATGTGCTGCGCGGTGACATGAATGGGATCCGCAGAGGCGAGCAGCGCGCCATCAGGCTGCGGCTTCAGGCCGCTGTAGGAAGTCTTTACGTTGCCGTCGGCGAAGCCGTCACCGGTCGTGCGATTCAGGCGGACGCTGCGGGCCGTGGTTTCCATTCCGGTGTCGAGAATCCGCGGCGAGCCGTTCAGGCTGACAATCTGGTCCGGCGGGGTATAGCGGGCCTTATCCGCAAAAGCCTGCTGGGTTCCCGCGCTGTAGTGGAAATTTCCGTTCTGCACCAGCGCCTCGATTCCGCTTCCCGGGCGGAAGAACGCGTCGATGCTGTCGCTGGTGCTGACGCGCTCGGACTGGTGAGTTTGATCGGAGGCCGTGGTCACGATGCGGGCATGGGCGGCGCCGTGCACCTGCGAAAGCTGGCCCAGCGCGTCGAAAGTAGCGATGAACTTGTCGGCGGTGACGCGGGCCGGCGCGGACTTGGGATCGGTCGACGACATAGAAATTTCTGGCGGACCGACGGTCTCGGCGCGCGTCAGACGGCGACGAGAAACGAAGAAGTCCATGGCGGGGGCCGAAACTTCGACCTCCTGAGCAGGTTTTCCTGGCGCTCGCTGACGCTCGAAAAGTTTCACTTGCTGCTCAGCGTGGACTCTTTCGATGGCCTGCTTCGCGCCGAAACTCAGAAGCGCCCGTCCGGCGCGGGCTTCAGAGGGCTCGGGACCTTCATTGCTGAAGCGCACATCGCCAGAGAGCACGGCCGTCTGGACGATGTTGTTCTGGCCCATTTTGACCTCGAGTCGCTGCGCGGAAACGTGCGACCAGGTTTCGGTTGAGGCGCCGGTATCACTGGCGCGCTCTGCCCGCCCTTTCCGGATGTGGAGATTCGGAGCTACACGGCTGGAGTCAACGCGGACGCTGCCGGTGGCGACGGCGCGATCGAGGGTGTTGTCTTCGCGCAGGAACAGCGTCAGTTGATCCGACTGCGCTTGCTGGTCGGGAGACTCGGCGTGCGGAGATTGCAGCAGGATTTCGCGGGGATTCTTTTCCAGAACGGCGCGTTGGGCAAGGATGGTTGACGGCACCGAACCGTTGACCACAATCTTGATCTGCGATTGCAGCGTGAGAACACCGTCGTTGGCCGCGTAACGCGCGCCCACCGCCGAACCGCTGGCCTGGGATATGCGGAATTCCAATGGCGAGTCCGTCCAGGCATCCCCGGTTTTCTGGTTGAAAACCAGATTGGTTGTTCTGAGATGAATGGGATTTTTCAGTTCCCTGGGCGTGGCCTGGTCGGGATTCAGAATTCCCTGCGGATTGGACTGCAGGTCAATGGAAACTTCGCCCTGGCTGGTCACATTGCCCGATTGTTGATCGTATTCAAACTGCTTGCCATAGACCTGGTCGAAACGCGACGAATCGCGGCCGTATAGGGTGATGGTGACGTCGTGCAGTTCCGCGCGCCCGCTCTCTTTGAACTGAACGGCCTTGCTGGCTTGCAGCTTGAACAGCGTCCTTCCCTGCTCGGATTTGGAGATGGTGAATCCCTCGGCGCTTTGCTGGATCTCGATCCCGATTTTTCCGGGAACCTGCTTGAGCGCATTCTGCACGCGATGGCGGGCATAGAAATACACTCCGGCCACCAGCGCGCAGACGAAAATCAGCGCGGCCGCAAACCATTGGCGCAAGCGCGCGGCGGAGACGGGCATTGAGGATAGTGTAGTGCAGTGGTCAGGTGGCGGTGCTGGAGAACAGTGCAATTCCCCAGAGGCGCCCCCAAAGCTCTGTCATCCCGCCCAGGCCATGAGCGGCGAAGCCGGCCACTGCATCTCTGCGGGCCCGCTCATCACTCCCTTGGTACCCCTGCAACTAGCGCATCAGCTTGAGCGACAACCGCGCTAGGCTGATGTCAGCCCATGGGCCTCGACCATCTCGACTTCGCGATTATCGCCGGCTATCTCATCGGCATTACCCTGTTCGGAATCCATTTCCGCAAGCGTCAGCGCACGCTGCGGGACTACTTTCTTGCCGGACGCGATATTCCGTGGTGGGCCATCGCGCTTTCGATTGTGGCGGCGGAGACCAGCACGCTGACCATCATCAGCATTCCCGGGCTTGCTTATGACACCAACCTGACCTTCCTTCAAGTGGTGATGGGATACGTGGCCGGGCGGGTGATCATCAGCTTTGTGCTGTTGCCGCACTATTTTCGCGGCGATCTTTACACGGCTTATCAGTTGATCGAGAGGCGTTTCGGGCCGCGGTTGCGATCGCTGACTTCGGGGCTGTTCCTGGTTACGCGGGCTGCCGCGGAAGGGGTGCGTGTTTACGCGGTATCAATCGTGGTTTCCATCGCGCTGGGCACGGGAGAGTTGGCGTCCATCGCGATCATTACCGTCCTGACGTTGATTTACACCTTCGAGGGCGGGCTGGCGGCGGTGATCTGGACCGACGTCGTGCAGACCGCGATCTACGTAGGCGGAACCATGGTGGGCGTGTTCACGATACTCCATTTTGTTCCCGGAGGCTGGGGGCACATACAGCAGATTGCGGCGGCCGGAAACAAGCTCCGCATTTTCGATTTCACTCCGACGTTTTGGAGGCCGTACACATTCTGGGCGGGCGTGTTTGGCGGCGCAATCTTTACGACCGCAAGCCACGGAACGGACCAACTGGTCGTGCAACGGCTGCTGGCGGCGCGCAATTTCCGGCAATCGGCAACCGCCCTGCTGTCGAGCGGCGTGATCATCCTGTTTCAATTTGCCTTGTTTCTCACGCTCGGGGTGATGCTGTTCGCCTACTATCTGGTGCCGTCGAATATGTTTGGCACCCCGGACCGGATTTATCCCACGTTCATCGTCAGCCGCATGCCGCATGGAATTTCGGGGCTGCTGATTGCTGCGATTCTGGCTGCGGCCATGTCGAATCTGAGCGCGGCGCTCAATTCGCTTTCGTCCAGCTCGATCCTGGATTTCTATGTGCGCTTCCGTCCGCAAACCGAGGAGCGCCGGCGCATGCGGTTGTCGCGGGTGGCCACGGTGTTCTGGGCGGCGGTGCTGTTCCTGCTGGCGATTATCGCCCTGCATTACGTTGGCCGCGTGGTGGAAGTGGGATTACAGATCGCCTCGATTTCGTACGGCGCGCTGCTGGGCGCATTCCTGCTGGGAGTGCTTACCCGGCGCGCAACTGAGCTGGGCGCGATGGTGGGCATGGGATTCGGCTTTGCAACCGAACTCTACCTGTGGCTGGGGACGCATGTGCCCTGGACGTGGTACGTGGCGATCGGAACGGCGGTGACGTTCGGGGTTGGATACGGCCTCAGCGTAGTGCAAATCGCCAGAAACGAAACCCCTGATCATGGTGAAGGACCGGGCAGGTAAGATGCCTGGGTAATTCGTCCCACATTTCCACACACCTGAATCTCCTGAACAGACGGCCGGAGCGGCATTCCGCGGAATCTCGCTTTGTCAATTCCACCTTAGTGGAAAACCGGTTCGTGCAACTTCGGCTATGATTTCTGCCGTTGACAAAATTTTCAGAGCGGCTAGAATACGCGACGATTTCTTCATCTAAAATCTCCTAATGACAACCCAGACTCTCGACCCCGTTCTCCTACAGAGTGACTTTCCGGAACTGCAGCTGTTCGCCAGCGGCAAAGTGCGTGACGTGTACCAGGTTGGCAGCCGTGAACTGCTGTTCGTCGCCACTGACCGCATCTCGGCTTTCGACTACGTGTTGGCCACCGGTATTCCGCAAAAAGGCCGTGTGCTGACGCAGCTCTCGCTGTTCTGGTTCGAATTCCTGAAGGACCTTGTACCCAATCACCTGGTGATCGCCGAGGTAAGCCGCTATCCGGCCGAAGCGCAGCGCTATGCCGACCAGTTGCGCGGGCGCTCCATGCTCGTGCACAAAGCGGAGATGTTCCCGGTCGAGTGCGTGGTGCGCGGTTACCTGTCCGGCTCGGGATGGAAAGAGTACAAGTCCAGCGGCAGCGTTTGTGGAATCAAGCTTCCGGCGGGATTGCAGGAATCGGACGAACTGCCCGAGCCCATCTTCACGCCGGCCACCAAGGCCACGACCGGCCACGATGAGAACATCTCTTTCGAGGAGATGGCGAAACTCGTCGACCCGCAAGACGCGCGCCAGTTGCGCGATTTAAGCCTGGGCGTCTATAAGAAAGCGGCCGCCTACGCGCGCACAAAGGGCATTATCATCGCGGACACGAAATTTGAATTCGGACGCACGGCGGCGGGAATCACGCTGGCGGATGAAGTGCTGACGCCCGATTCCTCGCGCTTCTGGCCCGTCGATCAGTACAAGCCGGGAAGTTCGCAGCCCTCGTTCGATAAGCAATACGTGCGCGATTACCTGGAAGAGATTCGCTGGAACAAGCAGCCGCCGGCGCCGGCCTTGCCGCCGGAAGTGGCTCGCCGAACCAGCGGGAAATACGTTGAGGCGTACGAACGCTTGACGGGACGAAAACTGGATGTGTGAGGATGGCGCCCCAGGCGAGGCGTGCCCGGAGCGAAGCCGAAGGGGCTCCGCGTGAACATTGCGGACTGGATCATCCTGCTCGTGATTTTGATCTCGGTCATCCAGGCCGCGAGTAGCGGTTTTTTTCAGGAGGCGTTTGGCATTGCCGGGCTGGTGTTCGGGTACCTGATTGCGGCCTGGCAATACCGGAATCTGGCGGGGCATTTTGCCTCGTACATCAGTTCGCGCTGGTTAGGGGAGATTGTCGCCTTTCTCGCGATCTTCCTGGGCGTGATGGTGCTTGCCGGAGTTTTGGGCAAGATTGTCCGCTGGCTGGTAAAAGAAGCAGGGCTAAGCGTTGTTGACCGGTTTTTCGGAGGCGTGCTGGGGTTGGTCCGCGGATGCCTGCTGGTGGCCATTGTTCTGGTGAGCATGACCGCGTTCACTCCCACCTCGCGTTGGTTAACGCAATCGTCCCTGGCGCCCTATTTCCTGGTAGTAGGGCGCGCGGCGATATGGGTCGCGCCCGCCGAGTTGCGCCAGCGGTTCTACCAGGGGCTGGACTACTTACGCCGGGGCCAGACGCCGGAGCATCCGCAGGCCAAATAGCCGCGGCTCGAATGGCGGTCGAGCCGAGAAACCGAGAGATCCCGTGAAGGACCAACTGGAAGCGCTGGTACTGCAAATGTACCGCAGCAATATCCTTTATTCGGAAGCCGTGCGCGAATTCAAGCGCCGCTTCATCATCACCGTGCTGGAAGAGAATAAGGGGAACCAATGCCGCGCGGCACGACAATTGGGCATGCACCGCAACACGCTCAGCCGCACGCTTGGAGAACTGAAGATTGATGTTCATGGCTTCCGGGATGGCGCCAAGCGGCCACCGCGGGGAGCGCGCGTGTCCGCCTACGAGAAGAAGATGGCGCGGTAATCCTCCCTTTTCGCGACCAACAAAAGTGCGGTTGTCTCGACCGGAGCAGATGATTTGGTTCCGCGAGATGCGTCGTGCTTGTGGCCGCAGAACAGAAGTTCCTCGCCGACGCTCGCAATGACACTTCTTTCTGCGGAATCAGGTTAGAGAAAAAAAGGCAGCCCATGCGGCTGCCTTTTGCTGGTTTTAAAACTGGGTTATTTCGCCGTGCGCGCCGGCCGCCGGTGAACCGGACGCCTGGTGGGCGCGGGCTTCTCGCCTGCCTTACGCAGCAGCTTCCCATCCTTCATGATCATCATGAAAGGCGTGGCCGTGTAAGCGTCGGGCGTGCCTTCAAACTGGAAGGTGTCCCCAGGTTTGGGCACGCGGGGGGCGGGAATTGGACCGGACATGGTCAGGGTGATGTCGGCACGCTTGGCTTCAATGTCGTCTTCGCTGCCGGCAACGTGGACTTCGGTATTGCTGGGCGCTTCGATGACGCTGCCTTCCATCTGCAGCGGGACGTTCTTAATCACATCCCAGACTTTGGCCTGATCTTCAGGCGAACCGGCGGACAGGACCAACTCCCATTCGCCGAAGCTGAGCTGCTTGATCTGGTCGGGAGTTTTGTCCTTCACCAGATCGTGCGCCTGCTGTTCCGGAGTGGGCGGAGTGTACTTTGTAATTTTTTGTCCCCAATCAGGCGGGGGGCTGGTTGCAGTCTTGGCCGTGGGCAATGCATACGTCGCCCAGAGATCGGGTGGTTCCGTACCGTGATAGCCCTGGTAAACCTTCTCGCCGTAGCTTTGAATGGAGGTTGCCGTTTGCGAGCCAGCGGGAGCAAGTGCGACCGAGCGGGCAAGATAGAAAAGGCCGTTGAGGGTGGCGTCGTCTTGTTTCAGAGCGAGGTACGCAGTCGCGAGTGGATAAACGTTCTGCAGGTCATTAGGCTCCTGGTCGACGGCGGCACGCAAATAGGTGACGGCATTCTGAAAGTCTTTATTCTGGAGTGCAGCAAATCCGCAGCCCCCGTTAAAAATGAGCTGGGTGTCCTTCTTCAGTTTTTCAAAATCCGCGTCGCTCATGCCGGCGGGCTTCTGGTTGGCTTTTACGGCATCCAGTCCCTGCTTGCAGTATTTCTGCAGGTCGGAGAGATTCGTCTGAACGTCCTTCTGCTGGACGACGTTGGCGCGGGCGAGGAACGTAAGCAGGGCAAGCGCGCGCAAATTGTTGGGATCGGAAGTCAGCAGCCG
Organism: Terriglobales bacterium; assembly: GCA_036376415.1. Taxonomy (GTDB): domain Bacteria; phylum Acidobacteriota; class Terriglobia; order Terriglobales; family Acidobacteriaceae; genus Gp1-AA145. The sequence continues at coordinate 13,514 of DASVAJ010000087.1, read as the reverse complement.
CTTGGCGGTATCGACCACCTTGGCCTGATTGCCGGTTTGCTGATAGGTGCCCATCAGCAATTCCAGGGCGGTGTTCTTCATGACGCTATTGGGATATTGCGTTAGAAAAGCTTCGAGAGCGCTGATCTTGGCGTTGGGGTCTTTCTGCTGGTAGGCAGCGACATAGGCGTTGTATTCGGCTGGATCTTTAATCGTGGGCGCCTGCTCGGACTGTCCAGGAGCAGCTTGCCCGGGGGCGGCGGTCTGCCCCTGAGGGGCCGCGGTCTGCGGATCGGCGGCGGCGATTTCTTCTTGTGGCGCGGCGGTCTGCGGAGTAGGCGCAGCGGTCTGGGGCTGGGGAGCCGCGGTCTGGTCCTGCGCAACCAGAGCAGACGGCTGCACTGCCACTCCCAGCAAAATCGCCCAAACAACCGCCACCATTCGTGTCTTCATTCTGTCGCTCCTAGGTTCTTGGGAATCGAATATTCAGGCACCGGTCGAACGCCGAACCCGAATCTAAGACGTGGATGGTTCCGCGCTTGCACCCCAGAACATCGCCCGAATTGGGGAATGCGTGCTTCCACCCTCCGGGGCGGAAGCTTTGTTCCGGTGAGCGGGATTATATGGACGCGGTTCAAGTTAAGCAAGTTTTTGCTCCAACGACGTCTTAATCACTTCGATGCTAAAGTTCATGATTCTGGTGGTTTCGGAGAAGCTGGCGAGGAGAGGAGTGCTATGAACGAAACGAGTCTTTCCGGGCAGGTGGCGGTGGTGACCGGGGCGGGCCGCGGCATTGGAGCGGCAATCGCAAGCAAGCTGGGCCAAATGGGCGCAACCACGGTGCTGTGCGGCCGCACAGAAGAGACTCTGAGAGAGACCGCGGCGGCCGTTAAGGGCAACGGCGGCAAGGCTGAGCCTATGGTGTGCGACGTGTGCGATCTCGGCTCCGTGCAGGATCTGGCAAACGCCGTCGCGCAGAAATTCCGTCGACTCGACATCCTGGTCAACAATGCCGGCGTGGGCTCCTTTTCCAGCCCCCTGCATGAATTGACACCGGAGGAGTGGGAAAAGGTCCTGAACACGAACCTTCGCGGGGTGTTTTATTGCATTCGCGCGCTTGCGCCGCTGATGATCCGGGCCAAGTCCGGGCACATCATCAATATTTCTTCGCTGGCGGGCAAGAACGCCCTGCCCAATGGCGCCGCCTATGCAGCGTCAAAATGGGGACTGAACGGGTTGAGCTACTCGGTCGCGGAGGAGCTTCGGGCACACAATATCCGCGTGTCGGTGGTGTGCCCGGGATCGGTGGATACGGAACTAAGCCCGCACGCCGGGAAAGATCCGCGCAAGATGCTCCAATCGGAAGACGTGGCGCACGTGGTCGCGATGCTGGTCACACAGGCGCCGCAGTCGTTCGCCAGCGAGGTGCTGATCCGGCCGACGCTGAAGCCGTGAGCTGGACCTTCCGCAAGTTACCGCAGTGCGGGCAAGTTCCCTTCCTATTTGGTTCCCGATGCTACTATTCACGGAAACCAACGTGCCTGGCAAAGGGGAGGCGTTGTGCCCAAGAGGTACATCGGGTGCTTGCTGCTGGCGCTGCTGTCGCTCAGTTGCGTTGCACAGGACGACGATAGCGATGACGACGATGGGCCGCCGTCGGCGAGCCTGTTCGTCAAATTTGACCGCCACGGCACTGCCAAAGTCGATTTCACTCTCCCGCAGCCACCTAAATCCTGGAACGGAATTCGGGAGGCCTTGGGACAGGCATTGCACTGCCCGGCCGCTAACTTTGTGGTTCCTCCGGCCTCCAACCAGGCTCCCCGCGCAACTGAATGGATGTCGCGTTGGACACCCGAGCAACGCGCAGCCTATGAAAAGGCACTTGCTCAATACAACCAGCGGCGTGTAACAGCCACTTGCCCTGCGGCGATGCCGCGTACCGCGCTGGTTTACGAAACCACTCTCAATTACTCAGCTCTGGTGGCGGCCCTCAGACCTGAAGGAGTGCCGCAGCTGTGGCTGAACGTTCAGTACCCCGCCGCGAAAGAAATTGAGTATAGCCGCGACCACCTGTTGCGGGATTCGGGACGTGACTACCACTACCTGGTCTACAGCATTCCCGTGTCGGAGCCTGCCGTTCCCCTGCACTTTTCGTTCGGCTTTCGCCGCGCGGACCTGGAACGCAGTTTCGCAATTATGGCGGGATTCATCCTGGCGCCCCTGCTGTTCACATTGTGGGTGATGCGGGCGGCATTGCGAGTGGGCAAGGAGGACCCGACGGCGGCATGGTTCAGCTACTTCCGCACGCTGAACTGGAGCCTGAATGGCGGCATGCTGTTGTGGGTGACGTCCGGTCTGGGGGCGCGGCAGACATTGCAGGACTGGACTGCCTTTACCACCACGTCCCCATGGTGGTCGGCGTTGCTGGGCGCGGTCGTGGTTATTGGCCCGGCGTTCACCGTCTATTTCCTATGCATCGCGGTGTCGTATCCCATGCATGTGCAGCTGCGCGGCGCCACCTGGACGCGCCGCGAATTCTTCCAGCAACAGCTTGCCCAGGTGGGGGCGCAGGTGCTGCCGCTGATGTTCCTGCTGGGCGCGATCGCGACCATGGCAGAAAATTTCCATACCTCGATGGTCCTGCTCGCGTTCACCTATGTGAGCTGGCTGGTGTGCCAGAACCTACGTCTGCGGCTAACGAAGTCTTATCCGCAAGCGCTGACTACTGGCGAACTGCGCGACCGCGTCTTTGAGCTGGCGAAACGAGCCGGGATCGAGATCAATCAGATATTCATCTTGCCGACGGGAAAAGGGCAAATCGCAAACGCCTTCGCGTCCAAGTCGCGGATCGTGATGTTTACCGATTATCTGCTGCAGCACCTCACGAAGCGCGAGGTGGACGGCGTAGCCGCGCACGAAGTGACGCACCTGCAACGGCATCATGTCGGAAAGCGAGTGGCGGCGTTCTACTGCGCATTGATGCTGCCGGCGATCCTGGGTGGATTCTTTGAAGGCGCGTTCCGGGGGACACTGCGGGCTTTGCAGGTGCGTACCCCAGCTCTGGCGCAGGCGTACGCCGGAATCGCATGGTTCTGGCAATGGTCGCAGCGGGATTTCGTGCTGATCCTGGCCGGACTAGCGGGGTTTTACTTCCTGTCGCGCAGGTTTGAGCACGCAGCGGATGAGGGTGCGGTGCAGTTGACCGGAGACGCCGAGGCGCAGATTACCGGCCTGCTGAAACTGAGCCGGTTAAACCTGATGCCGATTCAGTGGGGAAAAGGAACCGAGAGTTGGCTGACCCACCCCTCGACCGTACGCCGGGCGGAAAGAATTGCGGCGCACGCGGGGATGTCCGCCGAGCAACTGCAGTCGATCCTGGACCGCTACCGAGCGGAGGCGCACCTGCCAGCAGTTTCAAATTCGCGCGCCGATGACGAATTTTACGATCTGCCGCAAAACAGCAGCGCCGAGACGGCGCGCTCCGCGGCCAAGAAACGGCGCAGCCATCAGTTGCGGTTGTGGACGGCTTTGCTGGGCCACGTGCTTCCCCCGGCCCTGGTTGTTCTGCTGGTCCGGTTCACACATGTTCAGGGTAGCATTGCCCTGGCGCTGTATTTCGCCGGCGCGATCCTTACTACCGCGCTATGCCTGACGCTGGGCCTGTGGCTCAGCGTGGCACGGCGAACTGCCCAGCGAAGCGGCCTGGCTTTGCGGCTGAAAAATTTTCAACTGCAGGGCGGGGACACCATGGTTGGCTTTTCTCCCGGGGCGGTCCCGCGTTTTTACGGCTTGAATTATTACAACTGGGACATCGGCTTCCTGCGATTAGAAAAGGGACAACTGGTTTTTGTCGGCGAGCAGGTTCGCTTCTCAGTTCAGTGTGAACAGATTGATGGGATCTGCGTCGGTCAAGGCGGGCCGAGCTGGTTCAAGTTCCCCCGCGTTTATATTCGCTGGAACGACAACAATAGGCGGCCCGCGGTCTTCAACATCGCGTGCCTGGAGCCTTGCGGGATGGGGCAGATTCGCTCGCAGGCATACGGGCTGTATGAGCGGGTGCGGCGATGGAAGAGTGGAGAAGGCGTGTACAGCGCCAGCCCGACGACGGCTCCGCCGCTTGCGATGGGAGCCGTAACCAGCCGCTCGCCGCGAGATCTCGGAAGCATCAAAACCAATCTGCGAGTCCTGATCTACCTGATCCCGCTTGCCCTGGTAACCAATGCCGTACTGGGGCTGGACGCGATCTGGTATCTCATTAGCGTGATCCTGCTGGCACGGTTTGTGCAGTCGATTCCCTACTGGCGCTACCGCGACCGGCTGTTATCGTTCGCGACTGAGTCGCGACCAGAGGTGGGCATAGCGGCGAAAGCCAGCGAATCAGGAGCCTAGTCCTTGAACAGGCTGTCGAAGGCCTTGCGAGCGTCGTTGGGGCGGGAAGCGGCGCCGGTGGAGGTCTGCTTTTCTACCCGAACGCTGATGGAGTAGAAGGCGCATTCGTTGCGCGCATCTTTCTTCGCAATCCTCTCCTTGACGGGCTGCAGGCATTCGAAGCGGCTGGAGGGATCGAAATGCGCGCACTGTTTGCAGGAGTGCAGTTCAAAGCCGCACTTGGGACACTGGCCAAGCGGCTCGGAGACCAGGGTAAGCACGGTGCCGCATTGAGCGCAGCGGGAGACGGTGTGCGTGCCCGGCATCTGCACCGGGCGGGGGCCGAATGTGTCTTTGCGGGCAGGACGGTCCGGAGCCGGTTTCTGCTTTTCAGGGCCGCTGTCCTGGTAGCCGCGCTGGCGGTATTTGCGGTCGGACAAGAGTTTCTCCCGAATTGATATTCTCTCGCTTGCCGTGCCGCGATACAAGCCCGGCGCGAATTGTAATTCCCCAGAGCGGGTGCTACCATCCGTCTGTTGCTGCAATCATTGCTGGAGGTCATGTATGTCGGACCGTAATGGTGGTGGGGTGCTGTGGTTTCTGGCCGGCATTGGAATCGGGGCAGTGGTCGGGATTTTGTTTGCGCCGCAATCCGGCAGCGAAACCCGGGAATTGCTGATGTCGAAGGCGGAAGAGGGGCGCGAATTTGTGCGCCGCCGCGCACAAGACGCGCGCGAGCAGGCGGGGCAATGGGCAGATCGCGGGCGGGACATGATCAACTCGCAGAAAGAGCAGATTCGCTCGGCGGTTGAGGCCGGACGGCAGGCCTATCGCGAGAAGACCACGGCCACCAAAGGCGCGGAAGAAAACTTGTAGTTTCCGAGGTGGCGCATGAGGCGCCCGAAACTATGGCGAATGGACCGCTAACTGCGTTTGTGATCGTGACCGCTGTCGCAGTGGTCTTGCAGATGCTGATTCTTGCCGGCATGTTCTTTGCCGTGCGCAAGACCAGCGCCAAGGTCGAATCGCTGGCTGAGGAAGTCAAGACCAAGGTCCTGCCAACCGCGGAACTGGCACATTCGATGATGTCGGAGATGCGTCCCAAGATCGAGACGCTGGTTGACAACGTAAGCGTCTCGACCAGCATGATGCGTGCGCAACTGGAGCGCATCGATGCGACGTTAACCGATATCGTGGATCGCACGCGCCTGCAGGTGATCCGCGCCGACGAGTTCGTCACCAACACCATGGACAAACTCGAAGAGACGCGGGAGGCGGTGCAGCGAACCGTGGTTTCTCCCGTGCGGCACATCTCGGGATTGATGCACGGGGTGACGGTCGGCATCGAGACGCTGTTCTCCCGCAAGAGGGAGCGCGAACGGGTGAATGCGCCGCGGGACGAGATGTTTATTTAGGCTTTAGGCTTTAGGCTTCAGGCTTCAGGCTCTTGGCTTTTCGGTTCGGCGCTCGCGCTGGGTTCGGGTGCATCAACTTCTGACGTATTCCGCTTCTTTCGCTTACTTAGCTTTTCGTCCCCATGACTCACCTGCCGTTTTACGCTTACGCGATCATCATTGCCGGAACCGTGATTTGGTTTTACCCCTTCGTGCCTGCGCACCAGAGAACTCCGCCGGCCAGCGTGGTTAACCGGAGATCGCGATGGGGTGCTTTGCTGCAGCTGATCGCGTATGTCGTGTTATGGCAGGGACATTTCTGGGCGAGGCCGCTCCCCTGGTGGCGCACCGCTGCTTGCCTGGCGCTATTCGCGCTGGCGTCGGCCCTGTCGTGGACGTCGTCGCGGGCGCTTGCCGGGCAATTGCGCGTGGACGCGGCTCTGGGAACGGATCATCGACTGGTGCGGTCGGGACCGTATGCGCTGGTGCGCAATCCGATCTACACGTCGATCCTGCTGGTATTCGGAGCAACCGCGGTGGTGATCACGCCGTGGCAGTTGTTTCTCATTTCGTTGGCGGTGTTTATCGTGGGAACGGAGATTCGGGTGCGAACGGAAGAGAAGCTGCTGGCATCGCGTTTTGGGGAAGATTTTCACAGCTACAGGCGCGCGGTTCCGGCTTACATCCCGTTTCTGTGACCACGCGCGATTGTTTTCAAAGCGCTAACCCACGGCTTACGCCGTGGGCTTTATTCTTGCGCCGCTCCACGGCTGCGTTGTTGCAATCTCATACCGGATTGGCGGCGTCTTTTTGCGGCGTCCGCGGCTACGCACGCGTCAACTAATCCTCAGGGAGTGGATGGATAGGAAGTGGATGGATCTCGCCGAAAGGCAAGCACTCGCCTGAAATTCCGGGGCCACGCGATTTGTACCCCTCTCGATGCGGCCAGGACGTAGACGATCAGCATCAGCATGACGGGCTCGATTGGGTGCTTGTAGCGAGGCAGCGGGTTCACCACATAGAACGGCAGCGGGTAAATCAGTAGAAAAGGAGCCAGCAGCCATCGGTAGGGGTTCTTGCGCAGGAAAGCGAGCACGAGCCCGGCAAAAGCGAAGGCCGCGGCCAGCGCGAACTGCACATGGCGGGCGACCCACAGATCGTATCCGGCCACGATGGTGGCCTGGGGGGGCGCGGCCCAGAAGTACCAGATCCGCTCGATGGTGAAGCGGACGAAGTCGCCGGGATGCTCGTGGACGAAGGCGTGAAACTCGGCATTCTTTTCGTCCATGAAGCCGATTTCGCCAAGCTCCTGCATGCGTTTCATGGCGATGGGGTCGTTACCGGGATGCTCGTTGCGGGTCCATAGCCCGCCGGAGTGGTCATTGTTGGCTTCGTAGAGTTCGAGGGGCAGGTTGTCGCGAATGAAGAGGAAGCGGCCAAAGACGCGGTAGTTCCGGACCGTCCACGGCACGGCGCAGAAGATCACCAGCAAAACGCAGGCAACTGAGCCGGTGAAAGCTGCGCGGCGATGCGGCGCGCGCGCAATTGCCCACGCCAGGAAAAACGGCAAGAGAATCACAAGGGCGGTGTTGGTGAGGACGATGACTCCCCAGAGGAGGCCGAGGTACGCCCAAATCCGGCGATGGGTGCGATCATCGTGGAGGCGCAGGGTGAGCCAGAGGACGAGCGTCAGCAAAAACGTCGTAAGGCTCGTCTCCCAGACCACGCGCACCGCCCAATACAGCAGGTAGGGAAAAACCGCCCAGGTCCAGGCAGTGACCCGGGCGACCCAGTCTGCGAAAATTCGAGCCGCAATGAGATAAAGCGTCCAGCAGGTGAGCGCGGCCCAGAAGCTGTTGAAGGCCAGAATCACCCAAGCCGAGGCGGGCGTGTAGACTCCCCAGATTTTAAAAATTCCCGCAAGAATATAGGGATAGAGCGGCGCGGTCCAGGCGCTGGGGCCGGAATCGAGGTCCGTCGGCGAACTGAAGCCGTGGCCTTGGGCAATGGAACGCGCGATGCGGCCGGTTTCCCATCCGAACTGAAAGTGATCGCGGCGCGGGGTGATGCGATAAGTGTGGCCGACGGTGATGACGAGCAGCCGGAACACGAATGCCACCACCACGATGAAAAGCAGGGACCGGGAAAAGCGGCGCCAGGGCGTAGAAGGCAGGGGTTTCTTCTCACGCTCGATTTCCAGTGTCTTTTCCGGGTTCACTTCGCCCAGACTACCGCAGAGCAAGGCGGAGCCGCCAGCCGGCTGCGCAAAACGCTTGCAGGTTGAGGCTTTCGGCGCTACGATTCGGCGCTGGGCAGGAGGTCACGTTATGCGCAGACCCAGGGCCGCGTTCGTATCCATCCTTTTGGTTGCAACAGTCGTAGATGCCCAAGTGGACAAAATCTCAATCGCCGCCGGCACTCCCGAGGACAAGGACCTAACCGCCATCGGCAACGAGCAGGATGCACAAAAGAAGATCACGATGTACCAGGATTTTCTGCAGAAATACGCGTCCAATCCGAGCGCCGTGGCGTATGCCAACTGGCAGCTGTCGCAGTCGTACCAGACCGCGGGCGACATGCAGAAAGCGCTCGACTACGGCGATAAGGCGCTAACCGGCTCTCCGCATAATGTCGACATCCTGATGTCGCAGGTCATGATTGCGCAGCAGTTGAAGGACAACCCGAAGATCTTCCAGTATGCAGTGCAGGGAGGGGACGTCTACGACTCGATTGAGAAGCAGGCCAAACCGGCCGATATGAGCGATGAGCAGTTCGCGAACAGCATCGCCGGCGACAAGGATGCCAACAAGAATGCGTATCAGTTCTTCCAGGGCGCCGCGTTCAACAGCCTCACGGCAGAAACCGACGCTAAAAACCGCATGGACGAAATCGAGAAGTTCAGCACGACCTTCCCAAAATCCGGGATGGATGAGCAGCTCACTTCCTACGCGATGCTTTCACTTTCCGAATTGAAAGACACACCACGCCTGATCGCGTATGGCGAAAAAGCGCTCGCCACCAACCCCAGCAATCTCCCGGTGATGCTCATGCTGGCGAACACTTACGTTGACAGCAGCGAGCCTGGAAGCATAAGCAAAGCGGCGAGCTACGCGGAGAAGGCCATCCTGGCGGCCAAGGCAGACGCACCGGACGCGGACAAGTCGCGGAAGATTTCCGCCGGAATTGCGCACTCGACCCTGGGACGAGTCTATGCCAAGCAGGAGAAAACCAGCTCCTCGATCAGCGAACTGAAGAGTGCCACCAGCCTGCTGAAGGGGCAGGACGAGCAGCAATATGCGATCGCGGCCTATTTTCTCGGCTGGGATTACGCCAAGTCGAAAAGGTTGACGGAGGCGCGCGCCATCCTCAGCGATTCCGCGTCGATTCCCGGGCCCATGCAAGCACCGACCAAGGAACTGTTGGCCAAGGTAAATTCCGCCCGGGCGGCGGGCAAGTAATTTACTTCTTCGCCAGCTCACCCGAGAGCTGGAGCGCCTTATAGGCGAGAGTATGGGCGCGGGCGAGGTCGCCCGCATCCATGGCGCCTTTCGATTGGCGAACATAGGCATGAATCTCGTCCAGCATGTTCTGCTGTGCCGGTGAAAGCTGGCGGCCGGCAACGTTCTTGAGGTTGGCATCGGTGGAGGCGAGCAGCTTGGTGGTGTTGTCGCGCGAGCTGCGCGCCTGATCTTTGCTCATGGCGGGGGCCAGCACCACGGAATCGTCTTTCACACCGCCGTTTCTCACCACGACTTTTCCCGATTGCGCGCGGTGGGCGAGCTTCTTTTTCTTGCGGTGTTTGAGCACCGGTTGCGAGGGAGTTTCCGGCAACGGCGCGGCTTGCGGCTGGTTTTGGGTAGCGGGTGGTTGCTGGGCGGAGGGCTGCTGAGGCTCGAGCGGGGATGAGTTCTGCCCAGTTGGCGGCGCCGAGGCGGCAGGTTGCGAGGTTGCGCCCGGCGCACTCTGGTCTTGAGCTGCTGCCGCAGAGACGCTCAGTAGGCCGAGGCAGCACAAAATTGCGATTTTCTGGATCACGTTCATCTCGTTCGTTGCGTGACGGGCACTCCATTCCCGGCGTTAACGTCTTCGGGCGCGGGCAAATGGGTCTCAGCCAGCGGCAGGGTCAGCCGGAAAGTGGTGCCTTTGCCTTCCGCCGATTCAAAGTCGACCGAGCCATAGTGCCATTGCATGATCTGATAGGTCTGAGCGAGGCCGATGCCGCTGCCGGATTTCTTGGTGGTGAAATAAAGTTCAAAAATTTTGTCCTGCACGGCGACGGGAATACCGGTGCCCTGATCGCGGATCTCGGTAACCACGGTCTCATCCTCGCGCTGAGCGGTAAGAGTGAGCGTGCCGCCGTTGGGCATGGCCTGCACTCCGTTCAGCACAACGTTCAGGATCGCCTGCTTGAGCAGGTCCACATCAACTTTGACCGGAATGGAATGCGGCGGCAGGTCGCGCATGAGTTTTACGCCGTGCTGCGCCGCGTCGGGAGCGGCGAGCAGCGAGACTTCGTCGAGAATGAGACGCAGGTCGGCGTCTTCGATATGAAGATCGCGCGGGCGGGTGAAGTCCACGAGAATCTGCACGACGCGGTCCAGGCGATGAATTTCGCTGTCGATGATGTCGACGTGGCGGCTGGTGTCGGGATCGATCTGCTGCAATTTGTTGCGCAGCAGTTGCAGATGAAGAACGATGGCATTGATGGGATTCTTGACTTCGTGGGCGACGCCGCGGGTCACGCGGCCGCTGGCGGAGATGCGGCGCGAAAGCTCGATCTCATCCTCGATGCGGCGCGCGGATTCGGCGTCCCGCAGGGTGAGCAGCGCGCCAATCTGGGTTCCCTTCTCCTGAATAAAGTCGAGCGAGCACTGGACCCGCCGGCCGTTGGACATCTCAATTTCGCTTTGCTCGATGTTGTGATGCAGGCGGAAAGCGTCGAGCATGAGCGCACCCAGGGATGATTCCGCCGAGAAGATTTCTTTCACGCTGCGGCCCAGCAATTCCCCGCGCGAACGGCCCAGGAAGCGCTCCACGGAAGCACTCACCAGGACCACGCGGGAATCACGCGTAAACAGCATGAGGCCGTCCTGCAGGCTGGACATGATCTGGTCCACGTTGCTTTTCAACGCGGAAAAGATCTCGCGCGCATCGCGCATCTGGCGGCCGAGGTTCGCTATCTTCTTGCTGACAAGCCCGTATTCATCGCCCTCGCCATCGGTGTGCAGTTCGGCCCCGTGGGCGTCGGTCATGCTGTCGAGACTGCGGCTGATGTGTTCCAAGGGGCCCAGAGCGATATGCGAAAGCAGCGCCGCGAGAATCAACGAGCAGAGGATTGCCAGGGACGAGAGAAAGAGAGCGTGCTGCAATTTGGGAGTGAGCTCGTTGCGCAGGAAAACGGTGGAGACGCCCACGCGAATGCTGCCGAACACGGTGCCTTTGAGCAGCAGGGGCATGCGGACTTCGTACACTGCCGGCGGACTGTAAACCAGCCTCAGCTTCTGGCGAAAGCCGGCGTTCTCCAGGACGCTGAAATCGGGGCGATCGGCAACCTTCTTGCCAACCAGATTGGGATCGCTGTCGAGGATCGCCTTGCCGTCCGAATCCAGGATGGCAACGTCGTAAATGGTGGGCCAGCTTCCGACCACGGAATCGAGCATGGCGTTGAGGTCGCGGTCGGTGCCGAGGTAATAGGCGACTCCCCGGCGCACAGCGTCGGGGTTATTGGTATCGATACGAGTGCTGCTCAAGTCCGGCGCGGCATTGGTGGCGAGGTAGGCCAACTGAGCCGTCTGGTTCATGGCAACGTCGCGCACCGACGTGATGCGCTGGTGGAGGATCTGATTAATGTAGACGTAGGAAGCGCCGGTGACCAGCGCGGCGACCATGAAGGTGATCGCGAGTACGATTTGGGTTCGGCGGCGCATGAAAAACAGCTGTCAGCCGTCAGCCATCAACTCTAGGGCTCCCTGACTTCCTCCGCCTCTTCTTTTTCGGCGCGGTTGGCGTCAGGCCCCGAACTTCCGTATTCCTTGAGTTTATTATGCAGCGTCTTCAGGCTGATTCCCAGAATCTCCGCCGCCCGGGTCTTATTGTTGTTGGTAGATTCCAGGGTTTTCAGGATCAGCAACCGCTCGGCTTCGCCAACCGTCGTGCCCACACCCACGCGGATGGAATCGGCATCGTCGGGGGAAGGGCGCACGGTGGCATGGCCGAAGCCCGGCGGCAGGTGCCTGGTCTCGATGACCGGGCCTTCGCAGACGATCACGGCCCGCTCCAGGGTGTTGCGTAATTCGCGCACATTGCCCGGCCAGGTGTAATTGCGGAAGGCATTGACCACGGCTTCGCTGACCGTCGCGACATGCCGCCCGTGCTTGGAGTTCATATCTCCGAGCAAAGCGTGCACCAGGTCGGGAATGTCTTCTCGATGCTCGCGCAGGGGCAGCATGTGGATGTTGAAAACATTCAGACGGTAATACAGATCGTTGCGCAGTTCGCCGCGGGCAACGGCTTCTTCGGGGACCTTATTGGTGGCGGCCAGAACGCGAACGTCGACCGTGGTCTCGACCTTGCTTCCGAGGCGGCGCAACTTGCGGTCTTCGAGCACGCGCAGCAGCTTGGCTTGGGTGGCGATGGGCATTTCCCCAATTTCATCCAGGAGCAAGGTTCCGCCTTCGGCGAGTTCAAAACATCCGGTGCGGCGCTCGAGGGCGCCGGTGAAGGCGCCCTTTTCATGACCGAAGATCTCGCTCTCGATGAGGGTCTCGGGGATGGCCGCACAGTTAATGGCGACGAACGGCTTAGGCCGGCGCGGGCTGAGCTCGTGAATGGTGCGGGCGACCAGCTCTTTTCCGGTGCCGCTGGAGCCGGTGATCAGGACTGACGCGGTGCTGGGCGCCACCAGCTCAATCAGGCGGAAAATCTCCTGCATTTTTTTCGACGGCCCTACCAGTGCTCCCAGCGAACCGGCATCGCGCAGCTTGCGGCGGGTGGCTTCCAGCTCAGTACGCGCGCCAAGGAGCGCGGAAGCATTCTGCAGGATCGTGCGCAGGCGGTTGGTGTCGATGGGCTTGGTGATGTAATCATAGGCGCCCATGCGCATCGCCTGGACGGCGCTGTCGATGGTGCCCTGGGCGGTCACCACAATGACAGCTACGGTCTGGCTGGCGGAGGCAACTTTCTCCAGCAGTTCCATGCCGCCCATGCGCGGCATCTTCAGATCGGTAACCACGATCGACGGAGACCAGGCGGTCACCTTCTCGAAACCTTCGAGACCGTCGGCAGCGGTATCCGCGCTGTATCCCCAGGAAGAGATCAGTTCGGCCAGCCCGGTACGCTCGTTTTCCTCGTCCTCGACGATCAGGACCTTTCCGTAGTTCATTGCCTACTCATTATTCAGGCTCAGTGGCAGCTCTGCAAGGGGAGAAGAACCGGCGTGTCGGGGGCAGGTCCTGCGCCGCTCGCCGCACGGCTTTGGGGTCCAGATGAGTCGGAATCGGAGAAGGCAAATTGGCGTGAAGCTCTCGGTCAAGCGGACGACGTGCGGCATACGACGGAAACTGAGGGCCCCGACCAACAATCCCATGCCCATCAATTACTATGGAATTACCAACACCATGGCAGAAATTTTGTGGGGAGCCAAAGACCAGGGGGCCCGGCTGGCCGAACTGACGGCCAGCACTGAAGACCGGGCCAAGGAACATCCCTTGCGGAGGGATATACGCTCGCTGGGCATCCTGCTGGGGCGAGTGCTGGTGGAGCAGGCCGGCGAGC